>JAHXHR010000018.1:21721-40640 GCA_025656505.1 Candidatus Thiodiazotropha sp. (ex Epidulcina cf. delphinae)
AATCTCTGTTTTAGTCTCTCCTCCAGGGCCATATCGATTACGTCCACCAAGCTGTTCAGCGGATCGCCGCACACCGGTGATTTTCCAGCGCGATCCCATTCGGACACTACACTATTAACCCGGCGACATATTTAGGTTGCCGGGTTAATAGTATATCAGTTGCGATCCCGATAACATTCATTCCAAACCTAAATGTTGCATGGCTTCGCCCACGATCAGAAAAGAACCGAAGATCAGGATCAGATCCTGTGGATAAGCCGCGCCGCGACAGGCCCGATAGGCACGAAAAAAGGAGCGATAACAATTGACCTGCGTCTCGACCCCCGCTTGCTGAAGCACCACGGCTAGCTGCTCGGCAGTGCGCCCCCGACTCCCCGGCAAGTCGACCAGATACCAACTCGTCAACCACGGTCCGAGAACATCGGCAACGGCGGTCGCATCCTTGTCTTGCAGCAGGCCGAACAGGGCGTGGATACGGCCTTGTCGTTTAAGCTTACCCAAGGCATCCCCCAAGGCCTCGATCGACTGTCTGTTGTGCGCCACATCCAGAAGCAGAGCGGGTGCGCCCTCTACCAGTTGCAGCCGTCCGGGCAGTCTGACCTGCCGCAACGCCGTGGCGACGGCTTCCGGACTCACCGGCAAGGAAGCGTGAAGCAGATGACAGACCATCAATACGCCGGCGGCATTTGCCAACTGCTTACTACCTGCCAGATTCGGCAGGGGGAGTTGCTTTCGAAGCCCGTCCGGTCCTGACCAGCGCCAGCCGTTCTCCCCAGGGACGGCGTAAAAATCACGTCTGGATGCAAACACCTCCGCCTGCAATCGCTCGGCATGGCTGAATACCGATCGTGGCATCTCCTCATCCGCCAGCACCACCGGCCTATGGGCGCGCATGATGCCCGCTTTTTCACGGCCGATCACTTCACGGTCGTCACCCAGCCAATCGGTATGGTCCAAATCCACTGTAGTGATCAGGGCCACATCCGCATCGATGATATTGACCGCATCCAGGCGCCCGCCCAGACCCACCTCGAGGATGACCAGATCGGGTTTTTCCTCCGCGAAGATCGTCAGCGCGGCAAGGGTGCCGAACTCGAAATAGGTCAGCGTTGCCGAAACCCTGGCCTGATCGATCTCGTCGAAGACCCGGCACAACTGCTGATCGGATACCGTAACGCCATTCAAACGGATGCGCTCGTTGTAGCGTAGCAGATGGGGAGAGGTGTAGGCCCCGACACGGAACCCCGCCTGGTGGTAGATCGCCTCCAGCATGGCTACGCTAGAACCCTTGCCATTGGTGCCCGCAACCGTTACCACCTGGGATTGCAAACCTCCCGGGCGCAGTCGCCGCCACACAGCGGCAACCCGCTCCAGACCCAATTCAATCTGTTGCGGGTGCAGCGTGGCTTGCCAACCGAGCCACTGATCCAGGGTATCGAACCGCATCGCTTACACTCGTTTATTCATTCCTTGTAACAACCCACCGCAGGTTCGGAAGAATGCACGCCGAATGGTGCGATCTACGCCCTGGGTCTGCTCATCAGGATACTGATCAGATCGGCGATGCGGTCGCACATGTCCCGTCGATCGATGATCATGTCAATGGCACCGTGATCCAACAAAAACTCGCTACGCTGAAACCCTTCCGGCAGTTTCTCTCGCACCGTCTGCTCGATCACCCGGGGACCGGCAAATCCGATCAGGGCATTGGGCTCGGCCACATTGATGTCGCCCAGCATCGCCAGACTGGCGGAAACCCCCCCCATGGTGGGGTCGGTCATGACGGAGATGAACGGCAATCCGCGTTTCTGCAGACGCTCCAGGGCAGCGCTGGTCTTGGCCATCTGCATCAGCGAAAACAGGGACTCCTGCATCCGCGCTCCGCCACTGGCGGAGAAGCAGACCAGGGGGATATGCCGTTCCAGGGCCATGTTGACGGCGCGCACGAAACGCTCCCCCACCACGGAACCCATCGACCCGCCCATGAAACTGAATTCAAAAGCGGTCACCATCAGGTCCATGCCCTTCAACTGACCACGCATGGCCACCAGGGCGTCCTTCTCACCAGAGTTCTTCTGCGCCTGGCTGAGGCGCTCTCTGTACTTTTTAGTGTCCTTGAACTTCAGCGGATCAAGCGACTCCAGATTGACGCCGATCTCCTCCTGGGGCTCCGGATCAAGAAAGGTCTCCAAACGACGCCGGGCGCCGATTCGGTTATGGTGGTTGCACTTGGGACAGACATCCAGATTCCTTTCCATCTCAGCCCGATAGAGGATAGCGCTGCATCCGGGACACTTGGCCCACAAACCCTCGGGCACCGCACGCTTGTGTCCGGCATCCGTACGGATGCGGCTCGGCATCAGTTTTTCGAACCAACTCATAGATGTACTCGACCTTATATCTTTTTCGCACCTAAATCCCGGGGTTCAGGTTGGTATTAACCCGGCAACCCAATAGGTTGCATTCAGCCGATGTGTGCCTACCTACAGCAAGACATCAAAACGCCACTGTAGCACTCCTACAGTCAGTTTTGATAACGCAGTCTGTAGGCAGGCACACATCGGCCTGCCTTTATTAAATCAATCTGTTAGGTTGCCGGGTTAATAATTATGCCGTATCTATCGCATGTCTCATGGATGAGATGAGTTCCCGCAATGAGGCGCCTATCTTTTCAGGCTCATCGGCCAGGGCCTCGACACGCGAAACCAGTGCACTGCCCACCACCACGGCATCCGCCATACCGGAAACGGCGGCGGCTGTCTGCGCATCCTTGATGCCGAAACCGACACCCACCGGCAGCGCTGTTTCAGCGCGAATCTCCTTTAACTTGTCATCCACCGATTGCAGATCCAGGTGGCCGGCGCCGGTGACCCCCTTCACTGAGACATAGTAGACGAAGCCTCCCGCCAGGCTACAGATACGCCGGATGCGATCCTTAGTGCTGGTGGGGGCCAACAGGAAAATCTGATCGATGGACCTGGCATGCAACACCTGCTGTAGCTCTCCACCCTCTTCCGGCGGGACATCGACCACCAGTATGCCGTTCACACCGGCATCCGCGGCCTGATCCGCGAACGGCTCATAGTCCATGACCTCAATGGGATTGAGATAGCCCATCAGGACTACCGGGGTCTCCACATCCAACTGTCTGAATCGGCTGACCATATCCAGCACATCACGCAAGCTGACATGGTGCTCCAGCGCTCGCTCACTAGCCCGTTGAATCACTGGGCCATCCGCCATGGGATCGGAAAAAGGCACCCCCAATTCGATAATATCCGCGCCGGCGGAGACCAGGTCATGCATCAGATCGACAGTGATCTCGGGAATCGGGTCACCGGCGGTAATAAAGGGAATCAATGCCTTTTTGTGCTGCGCCTTGAGCTGCGCAAATCGCTGGCCGATCAGGCTCATATACGAATCCCCTCCCGCGCGGCAACGGTATGCATATCCTTGTCGCCACGGCCCGAGAGGTTGACCAGGAGTATCTGATCCGACCTCATGGTCGACGCGAGCTTAGCCGCATACGCCAAGGCATGGCTCGATTCAAGGGCCGGGATGATGCCTTCGATACGGGTCAGATCGTGAAACGCAGACAATGCCTCATCATCGGTCACCGCCACATAGTTGGCGCGCCCGCTGTCTTTCAGCCAGGCATGTTCAGGTCCCACACCCGGATAGTCCAACCCGGCGGATATGGAATGGGTTTCAATGATCTGGCCATCCTTGTCCTCCATCAGGTAGGTACGGTTGCCGTGCAGTACTCCCGGTCTACCCGCGCACAAGGGGGCCGCATGCTGACCGGTGTCGAGGCCGTTGCCCGCCGCTTCTACCCCATAGAGGGCGACATCCCGGTCATCCAGATAGGGGTAGAAAAGACCGATGGCATTCGAGCCGCCACCGACACAAGCCACCAGCGCGTCCGGTTGACGCCCGGCCTGACGAAGCATCTGCTCCCGCGCCTCTCGCCCGATAACCGACTGGAAATCGCGCACCATGGCAGGATAGGGGTGTGGACCGGCCACTGTGCCGATGATGTAGAAGGTGTTATCGACATTCGTCACCCAATCGCGCATCGCTTCATTCAGTGCATCCTTGAGGGTCTTCGAACCCGACTCCACCGCCCTCACCTCGGCCCCCAACAGACGCATGCGATAGACATTGGCCTCCTGTCGCACCATGTCCACGGCGCCCATATAGACCACACACTCCAGACCGAGCCGGGCGGCAACCGTGGCGCTGGCCACCCCATGCTGACCCGCGCCCGTTTCAGCTATGATGCGGGTCTTGCCCATGTGGCGCGCCAACAGGGCCTGCCCTACGGTGTTATTCACCTTGTGGGCGCCGGTATGATTCAGATCTTCCCGTTTCAGGTATATCTGTGCCCCGCCCAATCGCCGGCTCCAGTGCCCGGCGTGATAGATCGGGGATGGACGGCCGACATAATTCGCCAAATCCTCGTCCAGCTCCCTGAGAAACGCCTCGTCCGCCATGAAACGATGGTAGGCGATACGCAACGCCCGCAGGGGCTCCATCAGGGTTTCCGGAACGAACACCCCCCCGTAAGGACCGAAATGCCCCCGCTCGTCAGGCAGCGTCCCGATGATAGTTTCAGTTGTCGCCACGCTTCACTCCTGCCATGAAGGCATTGATCTTTGCGGCATCCTTGATGCCTTTCGATAATTCGACGCCACCGCTGACATCCACTGCATAGGGATGCACCTGGCGCACCGCCTGTTCCACGTTCTCCGCATCGAGGCCGCCTGCGAGAATAATCCTGGATGCCAGCCTCTCGGGGATCAGGCCCCAATCGAATCGCAACCCCGTACCACCCGGCATACCGGCTTGGTAGGTGTCCAGCAGCAATCCCGAAGCGTCTGCGAACGCCTTCTCAGCCGCCGCCAAATCGCACCCCTCCCGCATGCGGATGGCCTTGATCCAGGATCTGTCGTACCCGCTGCACGCTGCGGCGGACTCATCGCCGTGAAACTGCAGTAGATCGAGGGGCGTCTCCTTCACCACCTCTTCGATCCGCGGTCTTGCCTCATTCACGAAAAGGCCCGCCACTGTAACAAATGGCGGCAGGCTTTTCACAATCGCTTGGGCCTCCCGCAAAGTAACGGCCCTGGGGCTGGGGGGGTGGAACACCAGGCCGATGGCGTCGGCGCCGAGTCTGGCAGCCTCGACCGCATCCTCCACCCGGGTGATGCCGCAGATTTTTATCCGTGTTCTCATAAGCTGCTGAAAGATACAACATGCCGCCCGGTTGCGCTAGGGCCTGTTAACAGGCCCTAAGACCGAACTCCGCCGGATAGTCGACCTTGGTGAGGTAGAGCCCCTGCGGCGGCGCAGTCACTCCGCCGAGGGTCCGGTCGCGTAACGCTAGAACCTCTTCCGCCCAGGATTCCGTCTGTTCACCCTTACCGATGGCAAGTAGAACACCGGTAATATTACGCACCATGTGGTACAAAAAGGCGTTCGCATGCACCTCGATAGCGATCATCTCCCCCTCACGTCTGACATTCAGGCTATGGATGGTCCTGACAGGATGCTTGGCCTGGCAACCCAGCGCCCGGTAAGAGGAGAAGTCATGGCTGCCGACAAGCGCCTGGGCTGCGTGGTGCATGCGCACCTCATCCAGTGGTTGGTGAACCCACACGGCACGGTTACGCCACAGGGCCGAGCGGGATGCCCGATTGAGGATCAGATAACGGTAACGACGACCAACCGCAGAAAAACGCGCATGGAAGGCGTCAGGCATCTCCCTGGCCCAACAAACACTGATGTCGTCCGATAAATTGGCGTTGCTGCCGAGCACCCAGGATCTGCCGGACCGCTGGGCATGGGTCTCGAAGTGAACCACTTGTCCGTTGGCATGCACACCGCTATCGGTTCGGCCGGCGCAGTGCACCGATATGTCATGATCGGCAACCTTGGAGAGCGCCAGTTGCAACAGCTCCTGCACACTGCGTACGTCCCCCTGGAACTGCCAGCCGTGAAAGGCGCTGCCGTCGTATTCCACGCCCATCGCTATCTTCACTAATACTCCCCCAAGGTGATAACGAGGATGCAGCCGGCCGGGAAGCGGTTAGCTGTACCGCAGCAGAGGACGCACCAAAAAAAGAGGCGCACCAAGTGCGCCCCCCGGGATGCGCCATCCGTCCGCTCAGGAGCCGAGACCACCCAACAACCCTTCGGCCTCCTTCTGCTGCTGTTCGCTACCTTCGCTGACCACCTCCTCGAGAATACCCTTCGCGCCCTCGCTGTCGCCCATGTCGAGATAGGCGCGGGCAAGATCCAATTTGGTGGTAATCTCGTCGGTGGATTCCAGGTCCAGTTTTTCGCTATGCCTGCTCAGCAGGCTTAATTCATCGACTTCCTCCTTGTTATCCAGATCGGAAGAGAGGCCTTCCAGCTCCCTCTCAATGCTTTCCAAATCAAGATTATCCAGGGACTCGGAATCCTCCAGTTCGATGGCGTCACCCACCGATTCACCGGCAGCCGCATCCTCTTCGATATCAGACAAATCAAAAGGAAGAGGCTCCCCGACCTCCGTACCGACTTTCTCTGAATCCATATCCAGATCACTCAGATCGATATCCAACACATCCGATTCGTCGATGGATTGCCCGGCGGATTCCATCTTGTTGAGAAATTCGGAATCCAGTGAGAGATCCGCTTCCAGGTTTTCCGAGTCCATCTCATCGAGACTGTCCAAACCGTTCAGATCCATGGAATCCAGGCCGTTGTCGACGACGCCTTGCGCATCCTCAGACGGCTCTTCAATCCCACCCTCCGACCCTGACCCGAGGTCCAGCTCCAGTTCGTCCAGGTCATCGCCACCGGCTAGACCCGTGCCGGCAGCCAGACCCGTGGCACCTGCGAACAGGGCATTCGCGGGATCCAACTCCTTCCCCATGGCGGCAACCTTTACCCAGGCGTCGGGCTGATTCGCTTCAAGACCCGCATCATGTAACGCTTTCGCAAGCGATGAAAACTCCTGGGTCTTCTTTGCGGAGAAGTAGATCTCCGCCAGCTTGTGCTTGAGTTCCTCACGTTCAGGGAATTTCTCGATAGCCTGTTTGACCAACTCCTCCGCTTGCTGATAACGGCCATAGGCGATATAGACATCGGCCTCGGATAAGGGATCGACTTCGCCCGTTTCATCTTGCAACGCATCGATATCACTGGGTGAGAAATCACTCATGAATGAGGTCTCATCGGTCGGCGCCGTGAGAGAACTGGTGTCGTCCTTGGCGCCGGCTACGACATCACTATCGGGTGACACCAGAATACTCTCGGCAAACTCCGCCTCGGCTTCTTTACGGCGACGCGAGATCATCCATAACAGGCCGATCAACAACACCGCGACACCACCTATTATACCCAACAACGTGGTATTTTCTTTCAGGCCATCGAAATAGCTCACCTTCTTTTCAGGCTGCGTCACAAGCGGCGGTTTGGCCGGTTGCTTCGCGGTCACAGGAGGTTCGGCCGCTGGGGAAGGCGTCGGTTCTGCGGCCGGAACAGCCTGTTGTTGAGCGGCAGCCTCGATATCGACCTCTTCGATCACGGCGCCTTCCGGAACCGGCACGACGGGCTTCTCAGCTTCAACCATGACCCCCGGCTCGGCAGCAGGTTCCGCTTCCACAGGCGTCATCTCTTCCATCTTCCCCGCGGCGATCTCTTGGGCAATCTGCATCTCTGCCAACTGATCGCTTTTCAGGGTCAGCAGGCGCTGCATATCCTGGATCCGACCCTCTAGCCCCTGCACCCGTGTCCGTAGCGCCGCGTTCTCCTGCAACACCCCTTCATTCGATTCACGGACCAGCAGTATCTCCTGCCGCAAGCGGTCTATTTCGCTTCCAGCCTCATCCTTACCCTCCCGGTCCTCAGCCTCACCCGCCCCCGGCTTGGCGGAGATCAACTTCAATCGGTCCACGTCTTTCGGCGCTGCTCTGGGTCTTTTACCCACCTCGGCTCCGGAAGCGGCGGCGCTCGCACGGCCTGAACGCCATTCCTGGGTCTGGGCGAGGAACTCCTCACGGGCCTCGCGCTTGGAAAGCGAGGTGACATCCGCGTCCTCGGGCAGGCGCAGTATCTTGCCTACTTTCAGGTTGTTGACATTACGGTTAATGAAGGCGCCCGAGTTGTGACGCTGCAAGGCCATCATCACCTGTTCGACAGATTCGTCCTGCCGGCGCATCCGTTTGGCGATACTCCAAAGATTATTATTGGGCTGTACCGGTCCGTACTCCCTTTCTCCGCCACTCATGGCCGGCATTTGCGTTTCCGCACGCGCCATGGTTGTACGGCGTGAGGAGGCACTCCTTGCAACCGGGGAGGTAACCGCCTGTGGTGTCCTCTGCAAGGTCACCGGAGGATCCAGCAAGGCCGTGTATTCACGCACCAACCTGCCCTTCGGCCAATTGACCTCGATCAGGAAATTCAGAAACGGTTCGCGTATGGCATCGGAACTGGAGATGGCGATCACCGGCTTCCCGGCAGGGGTCATCATTGGAGCAAACTTCAGACCGGTCAAAAGGAAAGGCCTATCCATACCCACTTTGTTGAAGGCCTCCAACGAGGCCAGCGAGACACGAATATCCTGCAGCTCTTCCTCCGTTACGGAAAGCAGATCGATATCGGCCTTGAAAACTTGGTTGAGCGCCGATTGGGGGTGCATCTCACCCAATCCGAGAGCCAGTACGCCCATGGGCAATAGGGCTGTTGCAACAGCCACAGCCAGAGACAGCTTACGAATCATGCTTCCTCCTTGCCGGAAAACACAACCCACCGGTCGAATCGTTCCGGTACAGAGGGCCGAAAGGCCCGCTGAACAGCTCCGATAGGTTATTAGAATAAACTTAACAATCAGTCGCTAACTATAGCTGATGAATGATCTTTTTACCAAAACTTCAATGATCTTCACACTATTTTCTGCAATACCCTACCGCAGCTTGTCAGCGACCCCCCAATGTGAGAAATCGGTCTAATTTTCCGCCTCGGCACCCGCCCTGCCCACGACCGAGAAACAGAAAACCCCATCATCAGCCGATCGACTCTACGACGGGGTTTTGAACCTCTCTCCACCGGCAGAAACCGGTCAGTTGGATGATTCCTCCAACAGAATCCTCAACATCCGCCTCAGCGGTTCAGCGGCGCCCCATAATAGTTGGTCACCCACCGTAAAGGCATTGAGATATTCGTTGCCCAGGTTCATCTTTCGCAGACGCCCCACCGGGACAGTCAGTCCTCCGGTCACATGAGCCGGGCACAACTCCCGCACCGTGATCTCCCGCTCATTCGGAATCACCTTAACCCAATCATTGGCGTCATCCAGTATCGACGCCACTTCGTCTATCGGCACATCATTGCGCAACTTTATGGTCAATGCCTGACTGTGGCAGCGCATCGACCCGATACGCACACAGGTGCCGTCGATCGGCACCGGATCGTCGCTGCGTCCAAGGATCTTGTTGGTTTCGACAAAACCCTTCCACTCCTCTTTGCTTTGGCCGTTCTCCAAAGGCGCATCGATCCAAGGGATCAGGCTACCGGCCAACGCCGCGCCGAAATTATCCGTCGGAAAGCTATCGCTGCGCAAAGTCTCAGCCACAGCCCGGTCGATATCCAGGATGGCTGAGGCGGGGTCGGCCAGTTTGTCCCGTACCGCCTGCTCAAGGGCGCCCATCTGGCTGATCAATTCACGCATATTGCGCGCACCGGCGCCGGAGGCGGCTTGATAGGTCATCGATGTCGCCCACTCCACCATATCTTCACGGAATAACCCGCCAAGCGCCATCAGCATCAGACTCACGGTGCAGTTGCCGCCGATAAAATCCTTCTTGCCTTTGACCAAGCCATCACGGATGACTGAATCATTGACCGGATCAAGTACGATGAGGGTATGATCCTTCATCCGCAGACTGGAGGCCGCATCGATCCAATAACCTTGCCAACCGGCTGCACGCAACCGCTCGTAGACTTGGTTGGTATAACCGCCGCCCTGACAGGTGACAATGGCTTCCATGGCCATCAACTCGTCGATATCGGTCGCATCTTTCAAGGCCGGAATCGCTTTACCGATATCCGGGCCTGACTGCCCTAACTGCGAGGTGGTGAAGAAAACCGGCTCCTCGATCCCGGCAAAATCATTCTCCTCCCGCATCCGCCCCATGAGTACGGAACCCACCATGCCGCGCCAACCTACAAAACCGACTCGTTTCATCTTTAAAAAAACCCATACATGATTTTGAATTAAATATGTGCAATAAGCATATGTTTTTGCTTAAAAACCCGCAGCCAAAGCAAGCGCAACAATTCAATATTCATAATGCTCCCAACGCCGCGACAACGGCATCGCCCATCGCCTCACAGCCCACTTCCGTCATGCCTTCGGACATGATATCCGGTGTGCGCAGGCCGGCATTCAATACCTTGTCTACAGCAAGTTCGATACGACCCGCCATCGCCGACTCGTCCAGACTGTAACGTAACATCATAGACACGGATAGAATGGTCGCCAGAGGATTCGCCACACCCTCCCCGGCAATGTCAGGCGCAGAACCGTGGATCGGTTCGTACATGCCCTTGCCCTGTTCATCCAGGGATGCCGACGGCAGCATGCCGATGGAACCTGTCAGCATGGCAGCACAATCCGATAGAATATCGCCAAACATGTTGGTCGTCACCATTACATCAAACTGTTTAGGCCGTTTCACCAGCTGCATGGCTGCATTGTCCACGTACATGTGACTCAATTCCACATCGGGATGCCCTGCACCGACACGGGTCACCACTTCACGCCAGAGTTCGGTGCATTCCAGCACATTGGCCTTATCCACGGAACAGACCCGCTGACCACGCTTGTTCGCAATCTCGAATGCCACCCGAGCGATACGTTCAATCTCGGACTCGGCATAGACCAGGGTATTGAAACCTTGCCGTTCACCGCTATCCGACTCACGGATACCCCGTGGCTGTCCAAAATAGATACCTCCGATCAACTCACGCACGATCATGATATCGAGACCGGCGACGATATCCGGTTTTAGGCTGGATGCCTCCGCCAATTGCGGATAGAGGATGGCAGGACGGAGATTGGCGAACAGATTCAGCGCGGCGCGTAGACCCAAGAGTCCTTTCTCCGGGCGTATTGAGATATCCAGCCCCTCCCACTTGGGCCCTCCCACGGCACCCAACAGGATCGCATCTGACTCTTTGGCCAATTCCAACGTGGCGTCAGGCAGCGGTCCACCGGTGGCATCGATCGCAGCGCCGCCCACCAACGCTTCATCGAGATCGATATCCAAACCAAAGCCGTCACGCAGGATCGCCAGCAACTTGACCGCCTCGGCGACAATTTCAGGACCTATGCCGTCACCCGGCAGTATCAGAATGTTCTTACTCATTATTTCTCACCCGACCTTACCCAATATAAAAGAGTCTGCCTAGTACCCTTTCAAGATGATACTGACGGAATCAGCAAAACAACCAGGGCGCTTCGCTTTTACGCCGTGCTTCATAGGCCCTGATAGCGTCCACCTGCTGGAGTGTCAGGCCAATATCGTCCAGACCATTCAACAGGCAGTGCTTGCGAAACGGATCCACCTCAAATGGGATCTCCTCGTCACCTGGAAAAAGCCGCTGCGCCTGCAGATCCACCCCAATCTCCAACGCCCGACCCTCACTCGCCAGCCGAAACAATCTGTCAATTATTTCTTCTTCTAAAACAATGGGAAGAAGACCATTCTTAAAGCAGTTACTAAAAAATATATCGGCAAAGCTCGGCGCCACGATAACGCGGAAACCGTAGTCCGCCAACGCCCAGGGTGCATGCTCACGGGATGAGCCGCAACCGAAGTTCTTTCGCGCCAAAAGTATCTGCGCCCCTTGATAGCGGGGATCATTGAGTACGAAGTCCGGGTTCACAGCCCTTTTACGGTTGTCCATCCCAGGCTCACCATGATCAAGATAACGCCACTCGTCGAACAGATTGGGGCCAAAGCCGGAACGTTTGATCGATTTGAGAAACTGCTTCGGAATAATGGCGTCTGTGTCTACATTGGATCGATCCAAGGGGCAGACGATGCCGGTGAATGTCTCAAATTTTTCCATGGTTGTTTCCTCAGGGTTTGACCAGCCTTATTTTGAAGGCTCAAAACAGGTTAGTTCAATGCCGTGATATCCACGAAACAACCGCTCACGGCGGCTGCCGCGGCCATCGCCGGACTGACCAGGTGAGTGCGTCCCCCCTGTCCCTGTCTACCCTCGAAGTTACGATTGGAGGTGGAGGCGCAACGTTCTCCAGGCTCCAGGCGATCCGCATTCATGGCAAGACACATGGAACATCCCGGCTCCCGCCACTCGAAGCCCGCATCAATGAAGATGCGATCAAGTCCTTCGGCCTCTGCCTGGGCCTTGACCAAACCCGATCCCGGAACCACCAGGGCGAGTTTGACGGTTTCCGCCACACGGCGTCCCTCTGCTATCCGGGCTGCCGCGCGAAGATCCTCAATGCGTGAATTGGTGCAGGAGCCGATGAATACCTTGTCCAGTTTGATTTCGCTGATCGGGGTACCGGCTTCGAGTCCCATGTAATCGAGTGCCCGGCTCATACCTTCCGCCTTCACGCTATCGCTTTCATTGGCCGGATCGGGTACCGGCTGATCGATACCCGCCACCATCTCGGGAGAGGTTCCCCACGTCACCTGGGGTTTGATCGCCGCTGCATCCAGTGTGACCACTGTATCGAACTCAGCACCCTCATCGGTGTGAAGCGTACGCCAGTAGGCCACGGCCCTCTCCCGGTTTTCACCGGCAGGTGCATAGGGACGTCCCTTGACATAGTCGATGGTCTTATCGTCGACCGCGACAAACCCCGCCCTGGCTCCCGCTTCGATAGCCATGTTGCAGAGTGTGAGCCGTCCCTCGATTGAGAGGGCCTCGATGGCCGAACCGGCGAATTCGATGGCATAACCGGTGCCGCCCGCAGTACCGATCCTGCCGATCACCGCCAACACAATATCCTTGGCCGTCACGCCGGCTCCCGTCTCACCCTCGACCCGGATCAGCATCGCCTTCGATTTCTTCTGAATCAGACACTGGGTGGCAAGCACATGCTCGACCTCGGATGTGCCGATACCGAAAGCTAAAGCGCCCACGGCGCCATGGGTGGAGGTATGGGAATCGCCACACACCACCGTCATGCCCGGCAGTGTCGCGCCCTGCTCAGGGCCGACTACGTGGACGATACCCTGACGATGGTCGAGCATTTCAAATTCCGCAATGGCGAACTCCCGACAGTTTACATCCAGGGTCTCTACCTGGGTGCGTGAGATGGGATCGGCAATGGCGGCCACGCCGCCGGCGCGATCAGTGGTCGGGACATTATGATCCGGTGTCGCCAGGTTGGCGCCGGCTCGCCAGGGCTTGCGCCCTGCCAGACGCAAGCCCTCAAAGGCCTGCGGAGAGGTAACCTCATGCAGCAGATGACGATCGATATAGATCAGCGCCGTGCCGTCTTCATCACTCCGCACCAGATGGGATTCCCAGAGTTTGTCGTAAAGCGTCTTGGCACTCATCTCTCTCGTCCTCTTGCTAAGTAGTCAAAACATAGGGGAGTGTGTTACATAATACAAATTCATAATTTTCATTTCTTACATTCTCAATAGGAATGAATATGGAACTCGCCGCACTCCGCGCCTTTGTTCAAGTGGCCAGGGAGGGATCTTTCTCTCAGGCCGCTGAGTCGCTCTACCTGACCCAGCCCGCCATCAGCAAGCGTGTTGCCGGGCTGGAAAACGAACTGGCCATTCGACTCTTCGACCGGGTGGGCCGGCAGGTTCTGCTTACCGAGGCGGGACACCGGCTACTACCCAGGGCTGAGCATATCATTCACGAATTGACCGACATTCGACGGGAGCTTTCCAATCTGTCAGGCAAGATCGCCGGCCGGTTGGCCATGGGCAGCAGCCATCATATCGGCCTGCATCGCCTGCCGGCGATATTGCGCAATTTCACCAACCACTATCCCGAGGTTGAACTCGATATCCGCTTCATGAAGTCGGAAAAGGCCTGCCAATCCGTGGAGCATGGTGAGTTGGAATTGGCGGTGGTCACCCTACCGCTCAAGCCTGCGGAGCCCCTGCATACCGATGTCGTCTGGGTGGATCCCCTGAGCGTGGTGGTCGGATTAGACCACCCGTTGGCAAATCGCCGCCGGGTCTGCTTACCTGAGCTGATGACGCACCCGGCCGTCCTGCCCACCCGGGGCACTTATACCCGGACGTTGCTGGAACAGCGTATCGGCAGCTACCAGCAACAGATGAACTGTTCCCTCTCCACAGACTATCTGGAGACCCTTAAAATGATGACCAGCATTGGATTGGGCTGGAGCCTGCTACCGGAAATACTGCTGGATAAACACCTGAAACCGTTGCACGTGCCCGAATTGGGTCTCAGCCGGTCACTGGGCATGGTCACGCATCGCAAACGCACCCTCTCCAATGCGGCGCGTGCGATGCGTGAACAGTTGTTGGCGGAAAGATGATTTTTCCTCGGCGCTGATTCCGCCTACAGAATCATCCATTTCGAGGGCCGCACCATAAAACCAATAGCAAAGATCCGGGGTGGATTTGGATTTGCCGAGCCGGCCGGACTAGACATAACGTCTAGGCGCGTTGCGCAGGGAATAGCGCGCCCTTTCCACACGGATAATGGCCTGGCGCCGCGCCCGAAGGGAGGCCCGCCAATACCTCAATCCTGCGTTGCCGCACCCCAAGGGCACTTCCTGCGGGCGACTTGAGGCATTGGCGTGCCTCTGATAACGTCAATCAATATGAGACACTACACTAGAGACTCGCACACCCCTTTTTTACCTGACAACCGAGATGCCTTCGCGGCTTGGCGGGAGCACAAACTCGACAACTATCCGAAAACAATCGGCGATTTGATCGTGGAGATCAACGATCCGCATGCCCTCTCCCAGGCAGAACACGACAAGCTTCTCGCTCTCTGCCAAAAGAGCAATATGGCGATTTGGACGGGTCTTTCCGGACATGATGCGGATAAGCGGATTATTCGTAATCTCGGTCTGAACTTCGGCCTCAGTCACCTGGATCACAACATGTGTGCGGACAATGACGCCGTCACCTCTCTCACCGTGCAGGCAGACGCTCTTCACCAGGGCTACATCCCCTATTCCAACCACCCCATTGCCTGGCACACCGACGGCTACTACAACGCACCCGATCAGCAGATTCACGCGCTGTTGCTACATTGTGTCCAGCCTGCCGAGGCGGGGGGCGAAAACGATCTGCTGGATCACGAGATCGTATTCATGCGGATCATGGACGAAAACCCTGACTACATCCGCGCCCTGATGCACCCACAAGCGATGACCATCCCCGCCAATACCGTCAACGACGAGACACTCAGGCCGGCTCGAAGCGGGCCGGTATTCGCCATCCACCCCGATGGACATCTGCACATGCGCTACACCGACAGGAGTCGCAGTATCGAGTGGTTTGACGATCCCCTGTTAAGGGAAGCGGCCGCTTTTTTGAAATCGGTGCTGAAGACGCCCTCTCCCTGGCATTTTCACGGAAAACTCGAGGCCGGTCAGGGGCTGATCTGCAATAACGTATTACACACCCGCACTGGATTCACCGACGGCGAACGAAGCCGCCTGCTCTACCGGGCACGTTATTATGACGGTATCCATCACTACAGTGGGCCGGGCTAGACATAATGTCTAGCCCAACCCTATGAATTTGAAAATAAATTGATGAAAAGTAAAAAAGCGCCCTCGCGCCCGGATGAAACATCCGGGCTAGGCCTGCCCATTACCCACAAATATTTCCACCCTTTAAAAACAACGAGTTACAAACCATGCCCCTAACAGCCAACAAAAATATAAACCTAACGAAAACAACAGATTATGTCATGTCTGTTCCCATATTTCAGACTTATGGGTAATGGGCAGGGCTAGGCTATATAGACGTTAACTTACTGATCTAACCGGATTGCGTAGTTGAGTGCGTTACCCCAGATCGGTCTGTAGTTGCACGACGTGGGCCGCAGGCCCCACGACAGTATAGAGCGAGCACGTCGTGTCTGGCCGTTCATCGGATAGATCGTATGCAGGTTTTGATTGGCGTTAGCGATAACGGCAAACTGCCAGCTAGGGCTGCTGCCATGCATCTCATTAGCCAAATGAACACTATCGAAACCGACCGGCACCAAAGTACCTCTGCTATCGGCAACACAGTGCAGTACATACTCGCGGCTTCCCGGCAGAGGCGCGCCACCGAATCCGAAGGCCCGTTTAATCTTGACCGGGCATGCGAACTGACGGCGCTGAGGATCATATCCGCAGCAGCTCATTTCTTCATAGTAGCGGCTACCGAGGTTGGATACTTTGGCTCCACACCGCTTGGCGGCAATAATGAAACTATCATCCAACTCTATATCCTGCGCGCAATAGGCATACTGATTGTAGATCTGGAGTTCCACCGCCAATTTCTTGCTTTCATCCGCATCGGCCACCGCCCCCATCGCTTTAGCCACCTCTTCCTTGACCTCCGGACCGCATACAGTTCCGGTTTCCAACGCTTGACTTGTTAATGTAAAACTTGATAAGAGCAATAATGTGGTTGCCAAGACTACATTCGAACGGGGTTTGACAGACACGCCATCTCTCCCGGCTTCCATTGACATCATATTAATCATCTGAATATCTCCTTCACAGATTTGCATTTGCAATAAATGAGCGAGCGCTATATCCGGTTGACAATTCACGCCCACACGAGTAAAGCATAAGAATCTTAATCCATAAAATCAATCTATTTGATGGATTCCGTCATGGAAAAGAAAAAGAAGTGGTGCATGGATGCACAGTTTATAGACCAAAGAGTGGAATCCAGTCAGGGCGTAGGTCAGGTTGGCGCGGAGCGACTACCTGATATCCGCGGTAGGAACGCCCGTTACCGGGCGCCCCCCGCACAGACCCGGACGTGCAGTTTTCCCGCATCCGGTTCCTCGGTTGTACTCGCTTTCGCGCAGATCATTACAGTTATCCGTTATATAATCCAATGGCTATTCCCCTCAATGAGGTTGACTCATGTTATTCCAGCCCGACAGTGTCCGGCATGAGTTTCCTTTGAGGGCTACGTACTCCCGTGGGGTCCTTTGCCATGTGGCCGGCTTTCCCAACCTCAGACTACTATGCCCCATAAGACACCCAAACAGCATGTAGCCAATACAGGCCCACCTGGTCATTCCATATGTCAAGAGTTCACCTGAGTTCACGCTGTTTCCGGGCTCTTCACCCTTGATGTGCCACAACTCAAACAGTTTCATCTCTTCACTTCAGCCAGGAGCCGCTGAGGCTTCACGGGTTCTCTGACGTATCTCTTCCTACATGCCACGGCCTGATGACTCCGCCGGATCTCCACACCCTCGCTAAATAGGATGCTTCTGTGTTGCCTTCGGTGTACGTTAAAACCCTCGGCATCCGGAACTGGCTTTGTCGAAGCTGTACCAGCACTTCAGGGAGCGCCATCTCCCCTACGGCCTACAGGATTCTCTGTGTACGCTTACCTCACTTATCGTTCGCGGGTTACCCCGCTCCTCATTGAGATCAACACTCGATACGGGTGGGTAGCTAACCCTTTCCCGACCGGGACTTTCACCCCGTAAGATACGCCGAGCTTCGCCCGGCGCGATAACGGTTCAGTGAACTCAGATCAATTCGGCGGATCGTCGACCCCCGTGTAATCCGCCGCGCCTTGCCATGTAACCCAATCGATCAACCCATTGAACAGATTATTCGCGTGGTTGTTGACGTTCACACCGATCGCAAAGGGTCCGTTCACGGCCGTGATGATATCTCCCGTATAGAGCAGCCGGGTCGCATCCAGGTAGGACTGTGCCGCGTTGGTGGCATTGCGATAACCCACCCAGTTCTCTCCCGTCCCGAGACCATCCGTTCCTTCATCGTCGACGAAGATATCCGCCTGAACATAGGGCTGATCGGCCACACCCCCCGGCTTGTTGCTGTTCCATACCGCCTTCACCCGATACCAATGGTCAGAGACGATCGGGTATTGCGAGTAGTCGGTCAACACCGGCTTCCAGACGGTGCCGCCATGGGCATCCCCCGGCTTCAGCCACAGGGCGATCGAGGCGACACCCGTCGGCGGCGTAAAGGCCGGAAAAGCCGCTGAGTCGCCACGCCATACGGACACTTGATAGTTGTTGCCACCGTCCCTTGCCAGGATGCGGGTGATGTAGGGATTGCTATCGATACCGGTGGGCTTGATCCGCACCTCAATGGTCTGCTCCTGCGAGGCGGTCAAGCAGGCGGTATTGTTGTCGAAAGTGATGTAGTTAGCGACACTGTCACCATGCAGATAGCCATCGCCTGGCAACGCCGACGTCGGGTTGTTGACCAGACCCGCGGTGACACCCTGCGCATCCAGAACATAAGTGCTGCCCGCCGACTCGTTCAGGTCGAAGACCACCTGTCCGCTCGGACAGCCGCCCCCTGGCGCGACGGTCAAATCATTCACCTCGACGGCATTGCCATAGTCGTCGATACCGATCACCTGTACGAGTCCGACACCGATATCGTTCATCAGGCTCAACGCGCTGCTGAGCGTCAGCGTCGCCGTATTGGAGCCGGTAACATGATCCACCCCGGTAATCGTGGCGCCAAGGCCGTTGCTATAGCTGAAGTCCGATAGCTGCAGCGCGCCGCCATTCACGGCAGAGATGCCCTCCGAGAAGGTCACGATCAACTGCGTACTCCCGATTGCGCCTGACACGTCGACGATGCGAGGCGCCGCTGCCGCATCCACAAGCTGGAAGTAGCTCAGCGGTTTGCTGACGTTCCAAACCTTGGCGTCGTCAAGCA
>JAHXHR010000019.1 GCA_025656505.1 Candidatus Thiodiazotropha sp. (ex Epidulcina cf. delphinae)
AGAAAAACAACCACCTATAGCCATTCATTGAGTAGAATAGCCGGGCAGTAAAATCAGCAAAAAACCTTGGGGAAACCCGGATAGACCCTATTTCCTGTTCCATGCATTGACAGCAAGGGCAAGGTAAAAAAGCGCTACCCCTATGAGGAGATGAAGACCCCCTATGACAAGCTCAAGTCCCTGCCCGAGGCAGACACCTTTCTTAAGCCGGGCATCACCTTTGACCAGTTGGATGCAATCGCCCTCGCTATCAGCGACAATGAAGCGGCAAAACAGATGAACGAGGCCAAACATAAACTCTTCAAAGCCATCTTTGAGCAGGACAGAAAGGCGATCTGAATAGCTTCTCTGACTGACCTTCAATTACCCTGTTTCAGACTCATTTAAGGATTGGAATAGACTGTAAAGTGGACCCCATATTCCAGGCAGTAGTTTAAGCTGTACTCTGGATAGAGGAACAGCAAGATAAGTGAGAAGAAGAAACGGAAGGTACACACCCCCGAATTCAAGGCAAAGGTCGGGCTTGAGGCTTTGAACCTAGAATCCTCAGTTGACCACTATGCACAATTTGTCTAGTGGGCTTTATGTCTTGACGATGGGGGCCGCTTTAGAGTTCATTTTGCACACGTGCTTATCGCTACGCCAGCACACCTCAAACACCACTACGGCTTGCCCCTCATTGCCGGCGTTATGCCTCTAAATTGGAGATTCCGGGATGACGCCAGAGGAGTGGTGGAAAAATTTTGCATTGGGCATTGAAATCGATTCCGCCTCAGGAAAAGGCGCAGCGCGTAGGCAATGGCAGTTCTCTCGCCAAAGACAGGCCCGCGTTCTATGAACGCGGGCGTTCAGGTAAGGATCGCGTGAACACTGAATGTATCAGCCGGTTTTTCTGCGAACTGCAACAAGACCACTCAAGCCAAAAAGCAACAGCAGGAATGTGCCTGGTTCCGGCACGCTCGTCGATTCAGCCGTTCGACTTGTCACTAAGATGTTATCGAGATCTACATCTAAGGCATGGTCGAGTCCGGCATTAGCTCTCCAAGGTGAAAGTGCGAAACGAAAAGATTCGATATCATCACCGGATGTTGTGAAAGTATTGCTTCCCAGCAACCCGCCGTCAAGCCAGATTGATACTTGTTCCCCGATGAGGTCGTAATCTAAGAGTATGTTATAGCTCGTGTCGTTGCTGAACGATCCACCGCTCATAACACCGTCTACCCCCCCCCAGTATCGAATGCCACTAGAACCATGGAAAGAAAGATTTCTGACTGATGGAGTATCTGCCAGCATAGTGAATGCATAGTCGGAGCCGGCTAGGTTTTCCGAATAAAAGTCGAAGGAAAGCTGATAGTTATCGTAACCCTGCCCCATGTTCAATTCGATCTGCTCATAGGTCGATGTTGCCGCTTCAAAATCCAGCGATTGACTCGGTGTGCCGGCAAAGGACGCCTCGACGGTTGGTGTCCCGAAAACGACTCGGCTGACTTGATCGCTGCCCGTCCCTGTTGATGGTGCTGACCCCACGCTATGGGTTGGCGCATCAAAATCGATGTTGTAGTGCGTTATGGTTCCCGCACTCGCCGATATTGGGTTAAGGATAAGCGTTCCGGTTAATGATGAAATAAGAAAAATGCTCTTCAACAATTTATTTCTCCCTCTAGTATGTAAAGCAACTGAATTTTTCTCCCCAAGTAACGATCAGGTGTAATGCAGAATCACCATGATCTCCTCATTTGACTATTATGCAAAAATCAGGCCAACTATAAATACAATGGCATTTCAAATAGATAGAAAATGAGCGTGAATTTTGTGTAAAAAAAACCGACACTTCATCAACTGGTTCACTTGCGTTCATCTCCTTGATACCCACCTGATAGGGCCACGCCCCGCCTTTTCCGTAACACTCACCACCCCGGCTCTTTACCGATGCAGCTTACGGTGGCTTGAAGCCTCCACCCGGTTGGCGGCTTCGAGGAATCTTCCCACACCTTTTATGCAGGCAGCGAAGCTGTGCGGAGGACTTCGTCCTCCTATGCGCCTTCGTGGCACACAATCATCACCATAACTCAGCATTATCGTGATCGTGCGGGTTGTAAAAATATTTTGATGAGCTGAAAAATCACTGGGAGTGGGGTGATTTTACCACTCAAGATCTCAAGCGTTGTCGGCTTTATGGCAAGAATGACGGCCTTGATTTACAACTGGTGAAATATCTTCATGGCCGACAACTGTATCCTCCGGCTTGGTTACCGGCTCCCGGATAGGAAACAGACATGCTTTGCAGTTAGAGGCAGCCTGAAAATTATCAGGCCGGGAGGTGGCAACTGCTCTTTTTAGCGTTACCGATCTTATGCTCCATCTTGTTGTCGCAGCCTGCAAATACCGGCATGGCCGAAAAAGGGAGCGTGAAGCGGCTATGAGTGTTAACAGGCCCTAGTACACAGGCAATCTATTCGATATTCTCAACACGATATAGTAACTTCACGCTCTCTTTATTTCGCTGAAGGCGGTAACTCCGCATGATAGACTGGATGATGCACTACAAATTATGCTTTCTGGGGATCTGCCTGATCGGCTGCAGCTTTTCTGCGGCTGCTGAGATACGTTACGTCACGGATGAACTCCAACTCTCCTTGCACGAGCTGATCAACTCAAAAGGAAAGCTACTGCAACGTCTCAATAGCGGCAGTGAGCTTGAGCTCCTGGAGGAAAAGGGATTGTTTGCAAAAGTGCGCACCAAAGAGGGAATCGAGGGCTGGACCAAGGCGGGTTTTCTTATCAAGAACAAACCCGCCCGAGCGCAGCTCACGGAGTTTCAACAGCAGAACGAAACCCTGAACAACGCCTTACAACAGAAGACCGCCCAACTGAAAAGCGTTAAGACGAAATTGGCAAGTATCAAGGACCGGGAAGAGCAAGCTAATGCCGAGTTGCAAGGGCAGTTGAAAAATGCCGAAAGCGTCCGCGCTGCATTGGATAGGATTCAACAGGAGAATGAAGCCCTGCGCCAGCGTCAAAGCGATCAGGAACGCGCCATTCCTCTGAATTGGGGACTGATCGCTACGGGCATAGCCTTCATCCTCGGTATAACAGCCGGAATTGCCCTATTCGACTTCCGCAGCCGCAGGCGTCACGGCGGTTTTCGCATCTATTGAATTAACATTCTATGGCGTATTTCTTGATCCGGTAGAGCAGCGTATCTCTGGTGAGACCCAGCAATCGAGCGGCTTTACTGCGATTTCCCAGGGTTTTTATAAGCGCCTGTTCAATAAGGCTGGCCTCCAGTTCATCCATGCTCAGCCCCTGTTCCGGCAGTACGAACCGACCACCCTCTGACGTACGATGGTTAGGCGCCATTCGAAACTCCTGGGACAGATTTTCAATCTCGACTTTACGCCCGGAAAAAAGGATCAACATGCGTTCCGAGAAATTCTTCAACTCCCGCACGTTGCCGGGCCAATGATAACCATTCAACCGCTTCAATACCGATTTGCTGTAGATCGGCGGACGCAGATCATAGCTCGAGGCGAGTTCGGCTGTCAGCCCTTTGAGCAACAGCTCCACATCGCCGGGACGCTGACGCAAGGGCGGTAACTCCAGCGGCAACACATGCAGACGATAGTAGAGGTCTCGGCGAAAGGTTCCGTCATTGATGGAGCGGAAGAGATCCCGGTTGGTGACGGCGATGACCCGCACATCGACTCGCGGATGATTCGCACATCCGACTGTCTGACACTCCCCTGTTTCCAGGAAACGCAATAGTTTTGCCTGTATCGCAACCGACAGCTCACCGATCTCGTCCAGGAACAGGGTGCCGCCATGGGCAGCCTGCACCTTACCGATGCCATCACTGAAGGCCCCGGTAAAGGCGCCCCTGCGATGACCGAAGAGTTCACTCTCGGCCAGTTGCACGGGCAATGCTGCACAGTTGACGGTTATGAAGGGCTTGTCCCGACGACGGCTGTTCTCGTGAAGCGCCTGAGCCAACAGCTCTTTGCCCGTACCACTCTCACCCGTCACCAGGACGGTGGCGTCAGTGGCGGATACGATGCGCATGGCGCGAAGCAAGGTCTGAAATTCCGGGGCTTTTCCTAACATAGCGATCTCCGACATAAACCGCCGATATTGTAAAACAGTTTGTCCCCTGTTAAAAATGCAATGGGAACGGACTTCCCTATATGAATACCTCTTTGACGATTTCAAGAAAACGCTTGGCCTGGGGGGAGAAGAACTTACCTCGGCGCAACACAATGCCGTAACTCCTGTCGGGAAAGTATTCGCCCAGTGGGATGCTGGCTATCCGCTCTTCACCAGTGAGGCAGACATCCGTGACAATGGAGATACCCAGACCAATCTCCACATACTTTTTGATCACCTCCCATCCGCCTGCCTCGAGGGTGACGTTGTAGTTGGCGTTGTGCTGTTTGAAGACCAGGTCGACCATTCGCCAGGTACTCAGGTGGTGCGGCGGCAGGATCAGACCGTATGGGCTGATATCGTGCAGCCGGATGGTCTCCTTCTTGGCCAGCGGATGATCCAGTGGCACGATAAGCACCGGAGCGTAGTTCACCACCGGCTGATAGGTGACATCGTCCGGCACTTCAAGCATCGAACCGATGGCCAGGTCTGCCTCGTCCGCCCGGAGCATAGCCATACCGTCGCGTCCTGTCACATTGTGCAGTTTCATCCGTATCCCGGGATAGCGCTCCGCGAATCGGCGAATGGGTTCCGGAAGGATGTAGAGGATGGTGGATTCACCGGCGGCGACATTCAATTCGCCGCTCTCCAATTTTCCACATGAGGCGGAAAAGGTCTCCTGTAATTTATCCATGCCCTCCACCAGCGGTTGGGAAAGCTTGTAGAGGGTCTCACCTTCAGGCGTCAATTTGATTTTCGGGCCCCTTCGTTCAAACAGCATCGTCTCCAGTTCACGCTCCAGGGCCTGTATCTGCAACGAAACCGTGGGTTGGCTAAGATAGAGTCTGTCTGCCGCCTCGCTGATGGATCCCGTCTGCGCGGCATGACAAAAGGCGCGCAACTGCTTGAGCCGATTCTGCTTGTAATGAATCTGTGGAGTGCCCGCCATATAACTTGCTCATAGTATTAATATAATCAATACTAGATGTAGAAGATACCGATAGCAATTTATGACTAGTATAGGATTTAGGATTCATTCGGTAGGAGGAGCATATGCAGAAGCCCGAGCAGAAACAGGATCCGATGTATCTCTTGCTCAAAGAGGGGAAGGTCGAAGAGTTCAACCGGCGGCGCGCCGAAGGCGAGGCCTGCGACTTGCGGTTTGCTGATCTAAGGGGAGTCGACCTACGGGATCTGGACGCCCGTAATCTGGACTTGGCGGACGCCTATCTGCGCCATGCAGATCTACGCGGACTGAACCTGAGCCATACCAATCTCGAGGGCGCCAGCATCAATAGCGCGAAGATTTCCGGCACCTATTTCCCCTCCAGCCTCTCTGCCGAGGAGATTACCCTTTCCCTGGTGCATGGCACACGCCTGCGCACCCGCTGACTTAACTAACCCGAAGGGTGATTAGTCGTCCGCATCGAGTTGCGCGAGGATATTCCGCGCAACCAGGCGTTGCTCCGCATCCCCTTCCTGGAGGATCTCGTACAGCAGTTCCCTGGCGCTATCGATATCGCCTGCGTTCCGGTACGCCCGGACCCGGTGGAGCCTTTCCATGGCGCTATCGACTTCGTCACCCTCCGCCTCTTCGATGGCATCCAGTTCAGTTTCCATCTCATCATCTGTGAGGGACACAAAACGGTCCGGATCCACATACTCCCGGGCAGGATCGATATCACTACCTACCATCTCATCCGCGACCTCGTCCTTTGACCCGCTCATTGCCATGCCGGCAGCTGCGACAACAGGCTCGTCCTTCAATTCTCTATCCGGCTGCCTGACAAAGCCTTTCGAGAAGATAAGACCCAGTTCGAACAGAACCCACATCGGTAACGCAAGCAGGGTCTGTGAAATGATATCAGGCGGGGTCAGGAACATCCCGGCCACAAAGGCGCCGACAATCACGTAGGGGCGTTTGTGGCGCAACTGTTCAGGGGTGGTGATACCCATCCAGACCAGGATGATGGTGGCGATCGGAACCTCGAAGGCAACCCCGAAGGCAAAAAACAAGGTCATCACGAAATCGAGGTAGCTCCCCATGTCGGTGGCGACCTCGATACCTTCCGGCGCAGTACCGGCGAGAAAGGCGAATACCAGGGGGAAGACCACAAAATAAGCGAATGCCATCCCCAAATAGAAGAGCAGTGTGCTGGAAACCAGCAACGGCACGACCAGCCGCTTTTCATGCCGGTAGAGACCAGGCGCTACAAATGCCCAAAACTGGTAAAGGATAAAAGGGATGACGGCAAATACGGCCAGTTGCAGACTGAGTTTGAAGGGGATCAGGAACGGATCTATCGGTTTGGTGGAAATCATGCTGCCGCCTTCCGGCAGCGCCGCGCGCATGGGTCCCGCGATTGCACTATAGAGATCGTCGGCGAATGGAAACAGTATCAGAAACACCGCCAGCACCGCCAAGACCATGCGCAACACACGATCGCGCAACTCGATCAGATGGGCTACCAGCGGCTGCTCATGGGTGGTGGTATCAGGGGAGTTGGCGACCGACATCGGTATCCGGCTAGCCCGCATTTCTCAGCAGGATTTGGATTTTTGGGGCAAGCCGGCGAAGCACCCCAAAGGCACTTCCTGCGGGGCGGAGGTTGAACGATTAGCCGCCGAAGCATAGCCGTCGCTATGGTTCAAGGCTAATCGTTCAAGATTCGCAGCCGGATTGTTCCAAAAACCAAATAGGACGGGGTGTAAATGTACTACCATCATTTTTTGAAGCTTAGTCGGTTAAATTTCATCATGTCATCCGTTCATCCGGTCCGCCTGGTGGGAAATGCGGGCTAGTTTTTGTCGTGTGAATCGAGGGCTTCCCGGCTCTCTTTCACCTGTTCAACCGTCTCATGCTTAATCTGATTGAAATCACCCTTGGTCTCTTCAAACATTTCATGCACCGGATTGGCCAAGCCCGTCTGCTGTTCGATGACCTCCTTGAGCTCCTCCGCCTTTATCTCTTTGTCAATATCCGCCTTCACATTGGCGACAAAGCGCCGCCCGCGACCCAACCAATGGCCTGCGGTGCGGGCCACTTTGGGCAGACGCTCCGGCCCGATAACAACCAGCGCCACCAGCGCGATAATCGTCAGTTCCCAGAAACCGACATCAAACATGGCTCTCTCTCATCAGTGACAGGTGGGATGCGCCGCAATTCAGCTCTTGTCTCTTTCCTTGGAGGTCACTTCACCGTCGACCACGGCCCCTGACTCCTGCTTCTCGATCTGTTCCTTCTCCTTTTGCTCTTCTTTTTGCTCTTCTTTTTGCTCGCCATTCTTTATCGCACCCTTAAAGCCTTTAATGGCGCCTCCCAGGTCCGAACCGATATTTTTCAACCGTTTGGTCCCGAACAACAGCAATACGATTGCCAAAATGATCAACAATTGCCAGATACTTATACCACCAAAACCCATAGTCTTCTCCAATCTCCGGTCAAGCCGGTTTCTCATTTTAGGAATACTGCGCGAGTTGTAGACCTGGTCTCGTAGATTCTTGATGGCGAACCGGACGAATCTCTACCCCGCCGTGAACCCATGGATACGGATTGCACCCTGAAAACACGGCCCGCGCATGGATCCGTTGTCGATTCGATCAGATCTGGGATCATACCCTAGTGTACCTCGTCATAGATACTGTAACATTCAGAGTCACCCATATGCGTCAAGACAAGGCGCGACTCGCCGGGAATGGCAGGCCCTTTCCAAGAGCCGCAACGTGGGATTGGCGCAAATGGGTGGCTCCCTTCGGGCGAGCCGGGAAGGGGTCATCCACGGCGTTATGCCTCTTGGCAAGGGCTGGGCCATTCCCGGCGAGGCATGCCTTGCGGCTAACCCCTTCCCGGCCCGCTGAATATTACAGTATCCATGACGAGGCACACTAGTGTGCCTCGTCATGGATACTGCCTCGAAGGTTACTCGCCCCGCCCGGCCTTCTCCTCGAGTCCGGAGAGTCCGAAACGGCGTTCCAGTTCCCGCAGCACATGATCCGGTCCCAACCCCTTGTGCGCCAACAGCACCAGGGTGTGAAACCAGAGATCGGCGGTTTCGTAGACGATTTTATCCGGGACGCCGTCCTTCGCCGCTATCACGGTTTCGGTCGCCTCTTCGCCGATCTTCTTCAGGATTGCATCCAACCCCTTGGCATACAGCTTCGCCACATAGGAGCTGTCCGGCGCGGCCTGTTTTCGCTCCTCCAACACCTGGGCCAGTTGTTGCAACACATCACTCATCAGAAACCTCACCCAATATTGCGTTGCCGGGCTATTAATCCCGAATCACCCATAGATCCGCTTGGGATCTTTCAGCACGGGCAGTATCTCCACCCAGTCGTCGCCCTGTAGTTCCCGATAGAAACAACTGCGCCTACCTGTATGACAAGCGATACCACCCTTCTGCTCAACTTCCAACAGGACCACATCACCATCGCAATCAATGCGAATGGCCAGCACCGTCTGCCGGTGGCCCGATTCCTCGCCCTTGCGCCACAACTTCTGCCGGGAGCGTGACCAATAGACCGCGTGTCCACTCTCTTTCGTAAGTTGTAACGCCTCGTTGTTCATCCAGGCCATCATGAGTATTTTACCGCTACCGGACTCCTGGGCAATGGCCGACACCAGGCCGTCTTTATCCCACTTCACCGCGTCGAGCCAACTCATAATCTTACCTCGACCTCCCGGTTCTGCATGAACCGCTTGGCCTCACCGATGGAATATTCGGCGAAGTGAAAGATACTGGCCGCCAATACCGCATCGGCGCCCCCCTGCTTCACCCCATCCACCAGGTGTTGCAGGTTGCCCACCCCGCCGGAGGCAATCACCGGGATCGGCACCGCATCCACGATGGCGCGGGTGAGGGCATTATCGAAGCCGATTTTGGTGCCGTCCCGGTCCATGCTGGTGAGCAAAATCTCTCCGGCGCCATAGTCGCTCATGCGCTTCGCCCATTCGACGGCATCCAGCCCGGTCGGCTTACGCCCACCGTGGGTAAAGATCTCCCACTTGGGTTCATCACCCTCCCCGCTCGCTTGCTTGGCGTCGATGGCGACCACGATGCACTGGGAACCAAAGCGCTCGGCGGCCTCCTTGACGAACTCGGGATTGAACACCGCAGCCGTGTTGATGGCCACCTTATCCGCGCCGGCATTCAACATCCGCCGGATATCGTCAGCGGTGCGAATCCCGCCGCCGACGGTCAACGGAATGAAGACCTCGCCGGCCACCTGTTCCACCACATGCTCAATCGTCTCCCGATCATCGGAACTGGCGGTAATATCAAGGAAGGTGATCTCATCGGCTCCCTCCTCGTTGTAGCGCCGCGCCACCTCAACCGGATCACCGGCATCGCGGATATCGATGAACTTGACACCCTTGACCACTCGTCCGGCATCAACATCGAGACAGGGTATGATACGTTTTGCCAACATACTTTATTTCCCGGTTTCCCTCAGGGAAACCTGTGGTTTAATTTTGCATGATGAATTTTGAATTAGGTGGTGCTCGCTTTCGCTCGCGTCCTTTTTATAAAAACTCGTCCGCGCAGCGCACACATACAATTCAAAATTAAAAATCATTCCCCCAGTTCATCCGCCAACCGCTGGCCCGCGCTGAAGTCGAGGGTGCCCTCGTAGATGGCGCGACCCGTTATCGCGCCCATGATATTCCCTGTATCAGCCCTGCATAGGGACTCGATATCACCGATATCGGTAATGCCTCCCGATGCGATCACAGGAATGGTGACGGCATTCGCCAACGCGGCAGTGGCCTCTACGTTGGGTCCGGCGAGCATCCCGTCACGTCCGATATCGGTATAGACAATGGCGGAGACGCCGTCGTCCTGAAAACGCCGGGCAAGCTCTGTCACCTCCTGATCGGTCACTTCGGCCCAGCCGTTGATCGCCACCTTACCCTCGACCGCATCCAGACCAACGATCACATGCCCGGGAAATGCCTTGCAGGCGCGGGCCACGAACGCTGGCTCTTTCACGGCCTGAGTGCCGATAATGCAGTAGCTGACACCCGCATTAAGATAGGCATCGATAGTCATTTCATCACGAATGCCGCCACCCACCTGGATCGGCAGTTCGGGATAAGCACCGGCGATTGCCCGTATCGCCCTACCATTCACCGGCTCACCGGCAAAGGCCCCGTTGAGATCAACCAGATGCAGACGGCGGCCACCCGCCTCGACCCAACGCCCAGCCATCTCCAACGGCTTGTCGGAAAACACGGTATTGTCATCCATGCGACCCTGGCGTAGTCGCACACACTGGCCATCCTTGAGATCAATCGCGGGTATTAACAGCACGGGAATATTCCTGAATTGATGGTTGCCACTGCACAAAATTCCGCAGCAGACGCAAGCCGGCATCGGCGCTCTTCTCCGGGTGGAATTGCACAGCGAAGAGATTTCCTTCAGCGATCGCGCTGGCGAAGCTGACACCGTAGTCGGTGGTTGCAGCCACCAGCTCCGGTTGTGCCGGATCCACATAGTAGCTATGCACGAAATAGAACCGGCTCTCCTGCTCTATGCCGCGCCACAGCGGGTGTGCATAGTGTTGAGACACCTGGTTCCAACCCATGTGCGGGATCTTCATCATCTCGCCGTCCGGCGCCACACCGCCGCTGAATCGGCGCACCCGGCCGGAAATCATCCCGAGCAGGGGGGTACCGCCGTTCTCTTCGCTGAAGTCGAGCAAGACCTGCTGTCCCATACAGATTCCGAGAAACGGCTTGCTCCGGGCCGCATCCAACACCGCCCGATTGAGATGGTGGTCGGATATCGCCGCCATGCAGTCTCTTGCCGCCCCCTGCCCGGGAAAGACGACCCGATCGGATTCAAGTATCAGCTTGGGATCATCGGTAACCAATACTTCGTCACCCGCAGCCGCCACATGCTCCACCGCCTTGGCGACGGAACGCAGGTTGCCCATACCGTAATCGATCACGGTGATACGTTGTGTCATCGTAGCACTACCCGTGAATGATTACAGACTGCCCTTGGTGGAGGGCACCCGCTCAGCCATACCCGGATCCGGTTCGAGCGCCATCCGCAGGGCTCGTCCGAAGGCCTTAAACACCGTTTCCGCCTGATGATGGGCATTGGCCCCACGCAGATTATCGATATGCAGGGTGATCCCGGCATGGTTGGCCAACCCCTGAAAGAACTCCTGAAGCAGATCCACATCGAACTCACCGATACGCGCGCGGGTGAATGGCAGATTGTAGACCAACCCGGGCCTGCCCGAAAAGTCGACCACTACCCGTGACAAGGCCTCATCCAGGGGCACATAGGCGTGACCGTAACGCCGGATGCCCGCCTTCCCGCCCACGGCCTGAGCCAGGGCCTGTCCCAGGGTAATGCCCACATCCTCCACGGTGTGGTGGGCATCGATGTGCAGATCCCCCCTGGCGGTAACGCTCAAATCCATCAGACCATGGCGCGCCACTTGATCCATCATGTGATCAAGAAACGGCACCCCCGTGGTAAAATCGGCTTCACCCTTTCCGTCCAGATTCAGGGTAATGCTGATCTGGGTCTCCAAGGTATTGCGCTCAATTTGCGCAGTGCGCTGCATGCTGGTGACTCCGGCCAAAGGCTGTCTGGTTTGGTTCAACCTGAAACCACTTATTCTAAAGGAAAACCATTGAAATGACAGCGTCTGCCTGGCGACTCGACGGATAGCGATGATCGCCGGATTCGGAAAAGCCTTGCCATGCCGGGATCGGGACAGCCGGCTATCTCAGCTCTCCAGCCAAAACGTCACCGGTCCGTCATTGATCAGCTCGACCTGCATATCGGCCCCGAACACGCCGCAAGCAACGGTGTGATGGCGTTGGGCCGCCTTAGCCGTCAGATAGTCAAACAGACCCTCTCCCACTACCGGTTCCGCGGCAGAGGAAAATCCGGCCCGCATGCCCTTGCGCGTATCAGCGGCGAGGGTAAACTGAGGCACCAACAACAAACCGCCTTGGATATCCTTCAGACTCAGGTTCATGCGCCCGGTATCATCCGCAAAGACCCGATAGCCGAGCACTCTTTCCAGCAATCGGTCCGCCCTGCCCTCGTCATCCCCCTTCTGCACACCTATCAGCACCACCAGACCCCGACCGATCTCGCCGACGCAGTTGTCGTCGATGAGAACCCGGCCTTCATTGACCCGCTGCAACAGACCGATCACATCAACACCTCGGCGAATCCGTCATCGGAAAAGAAGTCGACCTCGATATGGAGCCAATGGCCGTTATCCACCGAGAGGCGTTGTGGGGCAAAAGGCTCGATAGGCGGGTGCAGTTCTTTCATGGGCGACCTGCTACCAATGTAGGAATATTCCTACATAAAAACAGGAAAAATCTCACAAGCTATAGGTGCGTATTCCCACAGCAAATGTGAATTTTTATGTCAGTATTAAGTTGTCGTCATCAAGGACGTACTCACAGGATCTCATCACTCAGGAGAGCACAGGGACGAGAAGCTTAGCCAACCAAGCCGACGACAGTAAGCCCGGCCGCAAGGATTGCGGTCGGGCTTCTCTTTTTTCGACTTCAGCACAACATTATCATGTATTCAAGCCGATCCACCCGCAGGGCCGGTCAAGCCGCCGTTTCTCATACTCGAGAGGCGCGTTTGCGCTGATGTTCCTTGAGGTGTTTCTTACGCAGACGAACCGCGCTGGGTGTCACCTCCACCAATTCGTCATCTTCGATGAACTCCAGAGCCTGTTCGAGACTATAGCGCAAAGGGGGAGTCAAGATGATGGAATCGTCCTTACCGGCCGCACGGATATTGGTCAACTGCTTGCCCTTCAACGGATTTACCACCAAATCATTATCCCGCGAATGGATGCCGACGATCTGCCCTTCATAGACTTCGTCACCGGGCGAGGAGAAGAGCCTTCCTCGTTCCTGCAGGTTGAACAGGGCAAAACCCAGCACCTTGCCCTGACCGTTGGAGATCAGCACACCGTTCTTGCGCGGTGCGATACCGCCATGTTGAGCCGCCCCGTAGTGATCGAAAACGTGATAGATCAAACCGGTGCCCGAGGTGCCGGTCATGAACTCAGTCTGAAAACCGATCAAACCGCGTGAGGGGATGAGGTAATCGAGTCGCACACGCCCCTTGCCGTCCGGCACCATGTCCTTGAGTTCACCCTTGCGCATGCCCAGGGCCTCCATGATCACACCTTGATCCTTCTCTTCCACATCCACCGTCAGTTGTTCATAGGGTTCGCAGACCTCGCCGTCGACTTCACGAAAGATCACCTCCGGACGCGACACCGCCAGCTCGAAACCCTCGCGGCGCATGCTCTCGATCAGAACCGAAAGATGCAGTTCGCCACGCCCTGAAACCTTGAACTTCTCCGGGTCGGTCCCCTCCTCGACCCGCAGCGCCACGTTGTGAATCAGCTCCCGCTCGAGTCGCTCCTTGAGTTGCCTGGAGGTCAGGTATTTTCCTTCCAGACCGGCGAAGGGCGAGGTGTTGACCTGGAAGGTCATGGATACAGTGGGTTCATCCACGGTCAACGGAGGCATGGCCTGCACATGTTCCGGGTGACACAGGGTATCGGAGACATTGGGTGCTTCCAAACCGCTGATGGCGATGATGTCACCGGCGCCGGCCTCCTTGACTTCGAAACGCTCCAGACCGAGATAGCCATAGACAATACCGATTTTTGCGCGGTACTGCTCACCGTCGTATTTAACAATCGTCACTGGCTGATTGGGCCTGACTGTACCGCGGGTTACCCGACCCACGGCTATCGCCCCGACATAACTGTTGTAGTCGAGGTTGGAGATCTGCATCTTGAACGGTCCCTCAGGGTCCACCTCCGGAACGGGACAATGGCTTATGATGGCCTCAAACAGAGGCGTCATGTCACCCGCATCGACATCACTCTCAAGCCCGGCATAACCATTCATGGCCGATGTGTAGACAATGGGAAAATCCAACTGGTCATCGGTGGCGCCGAGGCGATCGAAGAGTTCGAACACCTGATCAATGACCCAATCGGATCGCGCACCCGGTTTATCGACCTTGTTGACCACCACGATCGGACGAAGGCCGTGTTTAAAGGCCTTCTGGGTGACAAAGCGGGTCTGCGGCATGGGGCCTTCCTGGGCATCCACCAACAGCAGTACCGAATCGACCATGGAAAGCACCCGCTCCACCTCCCCGCCGAAATCGGCATGGCCCGGGGTATCGACGATGTTGATGCGATAGCCGTTCCAGCGGATGGCGGTGTTCTTGGATAGGATGGTGATGCCTCGCTCCCGCTCCTGGTCGTTGGAATCCATGATCCGCTCCACTTTGCCGAAACGCTCGCCCAGGGTCCCCGATTGCTTGAGCAGTTCATCCACCAGGGTGGTTTTGCCATGATCAACATGGGCGATGATGGCGATATTTCTTAGGTTATCAATCACGGGAAGATCCATACAGACAAAAAAGAGGGCGAATTATACCTTTATGAGGCGAATTATCTTTGAAATTTTAATTGATATTAATTTCAATCGGTTAAAGTGGGTTTACAAAATAATAGTTATCATCTATCGACAACCCCTTTTCATTTCTTAACTTTCGCAATTACCCACAGCTTCTGTGGATAACATTGTTGATAAATCCTAAAAACGTCCATCAAGGCCAGATAAACCGGGGAGATTCATTAAATCGTAAAAAAAATAAACAAATCGAAATTCTCATTTGAATACATAATGTTACAACAAGCATACAGGCCCAGGACAAGCATTTGAACCAGACGGTTTGATGCCGGCTTCCGGCTTTCGGGCCGATGTGCATAGTTTATGTGTCGGCTAGTCGACGAACAGCACGTTATAACGCAAAGCAGGCAAAGAAACGCCAGCGCTTCTTGCACTCTGTGAAGAATATGGACAGGATAGGGTGGGACGCAGCGCGAGCAGACAGAGAAGCCGGGGTTGACCAGGAACAACTTAATACCCGTGTGCCGCGCTATACGCCACCCGCAGAAAAGAAGTGAAAGTAATCAATGAACTCGTCTGTCCTTATCCCCCTACGCGAACATCTGGCCTCACGCATCATCGGCCAAACCAGCTTTATCGACAGTATGCTGATCTGCCTCCTGAGCGATGGTCATCTGCTCATTGAGGGTCTGCCGGGACTGGCCAAGACCACGGCGGTGAAAACCCTGGCGGAGGCCGTCGAGGGTGATTTTCACCGCATTCAGTTTACCCCGGACCTGCTGCCGTCCGACCTGATCGGAACCGATATCTATCGGCATGAAAAGGGGGAATTCGAATTCCGCCAGGGACCGATCTTCCACAACATCCTCCTCGCCGACGAGGTCAACCGGGCGCCCGCCAAGGTTCAGTCCGCGCTTTTGGAGGCAATGGGCGAGCAACAGATCACCGTCGGTCAGACCACTTATCGGCTGCCCCCTTTGTTCATGGTCCTGGCGACCCAGAACCCGGTCGAACAGGAAGGCACCTATCATCTTCCAGAGGCGCAACTCGACCGCTTCCTGATGCAGGCCAATGTGGACTATCCGAATCGCAGCGAGGAGTTGCAGATCCTCGAGTTGGACAGCGCCCAGTTGAAACAGAAGCCGACCCCGCCCGACAAGCCGTTGTCACAAAAAGAGCTGTTTGCCATTCGCCGGCAGGTGGGCGAACTCTATCTGGATCCGAAGCTCAACAGCTATATCGTCGACCTGGTGCAGGCAAGCCGCAACCCCAAGGCCTACGACAAAGACCTGGCCCGCTGGTGTCGCTTCGGCGCCTCGCCCCGCGCCAGTATCGCCCTGGCCCGCTGCGCCCGTGCACGGGCCTGGCTGGATGATGAAGCGTTCGTCGCGCCCCACCATATTCAGGCCGTCGCGCCGGCCATTTTACGTCACCGTGTCCTGCTCACTTTCGAAGCGGAGGCGGAGGGGATCACCACCGATGATTTTCTCTCCCGTCTGTTGGACATGGTCGCTATCCCTTAGTCGAAAGCCAGTCTGAACCGCCATGAGTCTCTACCCCCATATCGACGATCTGTTGGAGTTACGCCATCAGGCCCACACCCTGGGCCTGGCCTCACACCATATGGTCAACACCAGCTTCAGCGGTCTATATGCCTCGGTGTTCCGCGGCACAGGCCTCGATTTCGAGGAGGTGAGGGAGTACCGTGAAGGGGACGATATCCGCAACATGGAGTGGAATGTCACCGCCCGCACCAACGTACCGCACCTGAAGATCTTTCGTGAAGAGCGTGAGCGCAGCGTGGTGCTCTGCATCGACCGGGGCCCCCACATGAGCTTCGGCACCCGAGGCACCTTTAAATCAATCCAGGCCGCCAAGGCAGCGGCTTTGCTCGGCTGGGCCGCTTCCCGACTGCATGACCGGGTCGGCGGCATGCTGTTCGGCGACAGCCGGCAGGGCATGCAATATTTTCGTCCGACCAAGGACCGCCGCGCACTCTGGCGCCTGCTGCATGCCCTGACCCAGGAGGGCGCCACCCGCCAACCCCACCAGGATTATCTCTCCGAAGCGCTGCAGCGCGCCGACAAGGGCACCGCTACCGGCTCGCTGATCTTCGTCATCGCCGATCTGAACCGGGAGATTCTCGATCTGCGGCAGACCCTGGGACGCCTCTGCCAACACCATACCCTGGTGTTGCTGCCGGTGGACGACCCTGCCGACAGCCAGTTGCCTGAGATGGGGCGGGTAACCTTCGTCGGTCCCGACGGCAACGCCATGGAGATCGATACCCGCGACCGCCAGGCCGGAGAGCGCTATAGCCAGGCATGGCAGGCGCGACGGCAACAACTGAATAAACTGGCCAACAGTCTGGGCATTACCCTGATACCGATCGCCACCAATCAAGAGATCCACCTGGCCCTGACCCACGGTCTGGCAAAACACTTCGGCAGGCGTTAAACCTAGTGTAGTGTTCTATACTGTTTGACGTTTTCAGCGTGACGAGAAGTCATTAGCCGCTAGGCGCGTTGCGCCGGGAATGGCGCGCCCTTTTCAAGCAACGCAACAACGCGGATGATGGCTTCTCGTCGCGCCCGAAGGGAGGCCCACAAATGACTCAATCCCGCGTTGCACCGCTTGACAAGGGCCTGCCATTACCTGCGCGGTGCGCCTTGACTTGAGTCATTTGTGGGCCTCTGAAAACGTCAAACAGTATAGAACACTACACTAGAATCCTCAGTTGACCGCTATGTACTGCACTAATCGCTTTGAAAACATGGGCTTTATCAGATTTGATAGCATCTATTTATTGGCTGAGCAGCGCTACACCGCGAATGGCACGCTTGTGGCGGCGCATGGCTGCGTTACAACTCCTTGCAATCGAACAACTATTCCGCGTCGTTGCGCCTTGCCCTGCACCGCCACAAGCGCACCCTTCACGGTGTTCAACTGAGGATTCTAGGTTATATGGATCCGCTACGCGACATTCATGGTATAGACCTCGCCTCTTGGTGGCCTCCCGCGCCGGGTTGGTGGCTGCTACTGCTGGGGATAGTGCTGTTGGCTCTGCTGTTCTTCTGGTTGATCAGAAGACGGCGACTCTACCCGCTTGGCCGTTGGCAGCAGGATGCCCGGCGCCGGCTACTCGCCCTGCGACGCCGTATCAAACGTGAATCGTCGAAACAGGTGGCCAGCGAACTCTCTGAACTCCTCAGACGCATCGCCATCGCACGCTGTGGTCGGGAACAGACCGCTTCGCTCACCGATGATGCCTGGCTGGACTGGTTGCAGAGCAATGACTCGACCGGCTTTCTATGGCGGGAGAAGGGGCGACTGCTGCTGGAGCTTCCCTATGCGCCGCCGGACAGGCGCGCTGACAAAGCGCTGCTGGCGCAGTTGATCGATGCCGCCATCCACTGGGTCAGCGAGGAGGCGTGCCATGTTTGAGTTCCACTGGCCCTGGATGGCGCTGTTGCTGGCATTGCCGCTGCTGGTCAGACGCTTCCGGTCCCGACCGGCGGCCGAACAACACCCATCCGTAGAAGGGATGCAAACCACCCTCCTGCACCCAGCGCTATCCCATCTGGAAGCCGCCTTCCAAACCCGGCGTCCGCGCCAGCCGCTGAGTGTGCGCCTGTATAGCTGGTTACTCTACCTGCTCTGGCTCGCCCTGGTATCAGCATTGATGCGTCCTCAATGGCTGGAACCCTATACTGAGAATCGCACCGCAGGCTATGACCTGATGTTGGCGGTCGACGCCTCCCACTCCATGAACGCCCTCGACTTCACCCTCAATAACGAGCAAGTCAGCCGTATGCAAGTGGTGAAAGGGGTGGTCGCCAAGTTCATCGAAGGACGGCAAGGGGACCGTATCGGTCTGGTGATTTTCGGCAGCCGGGCCTATGTCCTCTCCCCGCTGACCTATGACCGGGAGGCGGTCAACAACCTGCTCAGCGAAGTGATCCCGCGCATCGCCGGCGACGGCACCGCCATCGGCGACGCCTTGGGACTGGGGGTGAAGAAGCTGCGGGAGCGGCCGCAAGGTTCACGGGTATTGCTGCTGATCGCAGACGGCGAGAACACCGCTGGGACCATCCCTCCGCTGAAGGCGGCGCAACTGGCCGCGCAGGAGGGGATTCGCATCTACAGCATCGGTGTCGGCAGTGACAAAAAGCAGGTGCCCATCTTAGAGAACGGCCGCATCATCACCCGCTCCGACCTGGGATTCAATGAACAGGCGATGCGTGAAATCGCAGAAGCCGCCGACGGCGCCTATTTCCGCGCCACCGACACCGCAGCCCTGGAAAAGATCTATCGCCACATCGACGAGCTGGAGAAGACCGAGGCGGAAGCGCGCACCGTGTTCGTACCCCAGCCCCTCTACTACTGGCCGCTGAGTCTGGCGCTGCTGCTGTTGCTGATCCTGGGCCTCTATCCCGAAGGCCGGCAACGGCGACTGCGAGGGGGCGGATATGCCTGACGCCGCCTTCCACTTCGCCCGCCCCGAATGGCTGTTCGCTCTGCTGGGGCTGATCCCGGTGCTGGGATGGCTGATCTTCAGCGTGGTGAGGTCACGCAAGGGTCCCCTTCATCGGTATGCCGACGAACACCTGCTGCCGCATCTCACCGGCATCCGCGAGTTGGATGTCAACGAGCGTTGGAGCCGCTTCTCCCGCTGGGGGCTGTTGTGGAGCCTGCTGGTGATCGCCCTGGCAGGACCCCGATGGGATTACACCGATATCGAGGCATTCTCCCCCGCCAGCGACCTTGTCATCCTGATGGACATCTCCCGCTCCATGAATGTGGCCGATGTGCAGCCGTCGCGCCTGGCTCGCGCCCGCCAGGAGGTGCAGGACCTGATGCTGCTCAATCAGGCGTTGCGCATCGGCATGATCGCCTTTGCCTCCGTGCCCCATGTGGTGACACCGATCACCGAAGACAGCCAGAGCATTCTCAACGCCCTACCGGCCGTCAGCTCCGACCTGGCCAATCTGCAGGGAAGCCGCCTGAAAGCGGCGCTGGAGCGGGCCAAACAGCTACTCGGCAGCGGCGCATCGGACAGCACACGCAGTATTCTCCTGATCACCGACGGGGATTTCGACGAAGCCGAACTAAGCGAGCCGATCAAAGACCTGGCCGATCAGGGCATCATCCTGCATACCCTGGGGATAGGCACCCCCGGAGGCGGGCCTGTCCCCGCCAGGGTCGGCCAAAGCGAACTGATGAGAACGCGCAACGGCAAGATCATCGAGTCCAGACTCAACGAGCCCCTGCTGAAGCAACTCGCCAAGGCCGGCGGCGGCCTCTATCAGCGCGCTGACTTCCGCGACCGGGACAGCCGCAGCATCCTCGACCTGGCCAGTGGCGATATCGGCAAACCCACCCGCACTCAGGAAAAGACCCGGGTCTGGAATGAACGCTTCTACTGGCTTCTTTTGCCCCTGCTGTTGTTACTGCTTCCCCACTTCAGAGCCGGGCAATCCGGGGAGTCGCAAGCATGAGGGGCCTACTCTTGCTATCTCTACTGTTGCTCTCTCTACCCTCTCTGAGTGAGGCCGACTGGTTTTTGAATCAGGAACAGCAAGCCGCCGAGGACTACGACCAGGGACACTACCAAGAGGCGGCAAACGGCTTTCAGGATCCCTATCGCCGTGGCGTCGCCCACTACCGCACCGGCGACTACCAGGCCGCGATCGAAGATTTCAGCCAGGTAGAGCGCGAAGCGGTCAAACAGGATGCGCGCTATAACCTGGGTAACAGTAGCTACAAACTGGAGGATTACCATGGCGCCGTCAAGGCCTACGAATCGGTGCTCGATAGCGACCCGGAACATGCGGATGCACGCTATAACCTAGCCCTGGCGCGGGAAAAACTAGCCCGTCAACAGGAGCAGGAGAAACCGGAAGAGGAGCAGAAACAGGATCAGCAAGAGCAAGAGGAGGAACAGGAGCAACAGAGTGGCGATCAGTCCGAAGGGCAGCAGGAATCTGAATCCGGCGATCAGGACCAGGAGCAGTCCGGCGACTCCGAATCGGACCAGCAACAGCAATCCGCCAGCGGTGAAGAACAACAGGATGCCTCATCCGGCCAACAGCAGCAGGAGCAACCATCCGAGTCGGGAGAACAGCAGGATCAGCAGTCTGAATCAGGCGACGAGCAAGAAAAGCAACAACAAGGCTCGGACAAAGATATGTCAGAGGAGTCTCAACAAGGCCGACAGGATCAGCAGGAGAGCGAAGGGAAGGAGACATCCGATAAGTCACGGCAGGAAGATGCAAGCGGCGCCCCTGAGGATGAACGGAAACAGCGCGGTGGTGAGGAAGAAGCACAGCAGGAAGCCGACAACGGGAGAGAACAACAGCAGGATCAGTCCGGCAATGAGATGGCTGATGAGCAAACCGAGGAGGGCCTGGCTGAGGGGGATCGGGATCCTCAACAGAGGCAAGGAAAACAGGCCGATGAAATGTCTGCTAATCTCGATCCACCGGGTGATAAAAAAGATCAAACCGACAGACCGTCGCCGCGTGGCAACGAACTCGGTCAGGACACGGGCGAACGCCATGTCCGCCCGGAAGACGAGGCCCGCTCCGACGCCGTTGACCAGGTGGACCAGAGCAACCTGCCGCAATCGCCGGAAAGCGAGACAAAAACCGGCGGTGGCGGCGACGAAATGAACCGCTTCAGTGGCGGGAGCGCGCTGATGGAGCAGTGGCTGGATCAGATCGAAGGCGACCCGGCCCAGTTGATGCAACAACAGTTCAGACTGGAAGAGTACAAATACCTGCGCAATCGCGGTGGCCGTGACACGGAGACGAGGCCTTGGTAACGACAATCCGGGTATAGCGGAAATGGGATGCTGAGCAGCAACAGACTGAGGATCGATGAAAAAAAACCCTGTCCCATCTCGCTCCTTTTATCGCCCGGCTTCCGAGTTGCGGCAAGGATTGCATAGCGTGACTATCCGCCCCATGCCGCACTCTGAAGCCGATCGAAAATCCACCCTGTTCTTGGGACGACTTCCTATCTCCGTGACCCCGGCAGGATTCATTCTCGCCTTGCTGATATCGCCGATCGCGGTTTCAGCCAATCCCTATCCAGGCTATACGCCCTGGCAAACCCAGCCTCACGGACAGTGGAAGTTCACTCCACCCAACCAGCGGCAGACCGGCACGCCCTCCCAGGAGCAGCGCCGGCTACAAACACAAAACCCCTACGCCGGGAGCCGGCCCGGCGCACAGCCGCCCGGCTATGCACCACAAAGCTACTACCGCACCCAATCCGAAGCGCCACACATCGAGACCAAACTGTCGCTACAGAATCCCTATCTCCAGCAGGGGGTGATTCTCAAACTGAGTGTCATCAGCCGAAACAATCTCCTCACAGCGACACCGGAGATCCCGCAGAACGAGCCTTTCATCTTCCATCTTTTGCAAGGCCCCAGCACCCATTCCCGTGCGCGCAAGGGTCAACGTGAGATCGTCAACGAGTTCTTCTACGAAATGACGCCACTCAGGCCCGGCATCCATCAGCTACCGACCATCCGGGTCACCGGCGAGGAGGAGTGGGTAACGGGATACAGCCGCGGCAACAGGCCGTTCGAGACAGCCGTCCAAGACTCGGTCATGATAACGGTCCGCGAATCCAACCCCCAAAGTTCGCCATGGCTACCCCTGGAACAATTGACACTGAAGATCAGTCTGCCGAAAAATCTCAAAGCCGCCGCAGGCAAACCCTTTACCCTAACGACTGAACTCAATGCCACCGGCATGAGAGGCGATCAACTGCCCAGTCTGGAACGGCAACTCACCACCAATGCCTTCCGTGTCTACCGCGAGCAGAGCAAGGTAGAAACCACCCTGGATAAGAAAACCTACCGGATCAACGGCCGCCGCTCAGAGACCTTCACCCTGGTGCCGCAATACGGCGGGGACCTGAGGCTACCGCAACTGAGTGTCAATTGGTGGAACACCCGCAACAACATGCCGCAACGCGCCTCTGTGCCACTGCAACCGATTGCCGTGAGCGGCGCCCGAAAACCCACCGGCATCTTCGGTTCCAATCAACAGAGCACCCTGTTCCCCTCCGGCACTTCCTCGGCATTCTGGATCCCGCTCTCGGTCGTATTCGGCATCATCTTCGGTTATTGGCTGGCCATCTGGTTCTCACACCGTAAAAAAGGGGGTTCGCAGACCTCTCCCTTGGAGCCGTTGATCGGATTCCTGCAGCGCCCGATGTACCAAATGGCGCCCGCCTTCTCCCCGTTAAAGGAGAAGCTGCGCACCACAACCGCTATCCTCAACCCAGTTACCCGCCGGCACCGATGGCGCCGCAGCCTGGTAGGCATGCTGCCGCTCTCCGTTCGTTTTTGGTTCTGCGTACGCTTTGTGGATGAAGAGACCGATCCCGAGATTTGGGGCTACACCCTGCGGTTTCTCGCCAACAAACACATGAATCTACCGCCCAATGTGCCTTTCAGTGTGATCGGCAACCATATTGCCGACTTTCATCCCAAGGCAGAGCCTGAAAAAATCGATGCTCTGATCCATGAACTCGAACAGGCGATCTACGGCCACAGCGAGTTGGACTTCGATCGTTGGAAAGAGGCCTTCAAACACCAGATCCGGCCCAGTCTGAGATGGTGGCCACACAAATTGACGAGCGCGAAAGTCCATCACAACCCCCCCTTACCGGATCTCAATCCGGACAGCGTTCAGCTTTTCTCGCCCGCCGGCGCCTCCCTCGGCAGCGATGGATCACTTTAACTGTTTTCATTTGCATGGCAATATAGGATGGAATTAACAGTTTCTCGGCTTCTGCACACCTGATTAATGATTATAAGCTGTATATAATATCGCATCCCTGCAATCCAAAATCGGGTTTCCGGTTTTCGATTGCAATGATTTTTATTTAAATACTAGTTAGTTTTAGAACAAATATCACAAATTGGTTGAAGTAAAAAACTAATGAACCTGAACCCGGCTGGTCTTGTTTCTATGGCGGGTGTATAACGGCTTTTCAGAACAGTGGATCAGCGCAAGGAAACACCGTAACAGGGAGTATGCATGCTTATTCTTACAAGATTTCCCGGAGAGACATTGGTGATCGGTGATAACGTCGAGGTTACGATTCTCGGAGTCAAGAGCAACCAAGTGCAAGTTGGGATATCGGCCCCCAAGGACATTGCGGTACATCGGGAAGAGATCTACCGTGTGATCAACGAGCAGCCCGCCGGGAATGGTCATCCGCAGAAAGCACCGCCCGCCGGGAATGATCATCCACAGAAAACACAGCCCGTTTGGCATGATTATCCGAAGAAAACGCAGACCGCAGCACCGAAGCGAAGCCCAAAGATCACGTTCAAGCGTCGCCGCATCGTGCTGCCGGATCACTCGAAATAGAGCGATGCAGCGTATCAATCATTCAACCAATATTGAACAGCCTGGCTTTTCAGGAATGCCTCGGCATCCCCTCCATGCAGCAAGGCGAAGGTGGCCAGTACACCGGCCTCGGTGCAAGTATCCGCCGCAACCGTGACGGAGCGGGGGGCGTTTTCGATCGGCCGGCCTGTTTTGGGATTGAGCACATGCCCATACCGCTTGCCCTCCCGCTGCAAAAAACGGCGGGTATCGCCGCTGGTAGCGAGGGCGCCTTGGCGAATTTTCAATAGGCTGCTTGCCGAGTCCGGTTGATTTGGGTTTTCTATCCCTATCGACCAGGGCCGGGCGCCTTTTCTCCGCCCGTTGGCATGAATATCCCCCCCGAAGTTGACCAACAGGCCCGCTTCTGTAGCCTCCTGTAAGAGAAGCAGCACCCTATCAACAGCGTACTCCTTGCCTATGCCGCCGAAATCGACCTCCATGCCTTGCGGAAGGGTAAAAAAAGGCCGGGACCAGTCGACATACTGCCACCCGACATAGGGCAACAGCGCATCAATGGCTGCGTTATCCGGGATATGGTCGCCACCATCAAACTTCCATGCGCGACGCAACACACCGGACGTTATATCGAAAAGCCCATCACTGAGCGCCCAACACTGTTGGGCGAAATCGAGCAGGTGAGCCGTTTCCTCGTCCACCTTGACGGGCGCGCCATCGCTATTGTTGAGGCGATAGACAATATTGCCTTCCCTATAACGGCTGAATTTTTTTTCTATTCGCCAAGCTTCATCCTCCGCAATTCGGAGGAGATCATTAGCCGACACCTCTTCATCGACTTCCATGAAGATCTCGCAGGGGCCGGCCATGGCCCGAAAACGCCCTTGCCAGTAGCCATCAGTCGCCGCCTCAAGCCTAGTGTACCTCGTTATGGACACTGTAACATTCAGCGGGCCGGGAAGGGGTTAGAGACGTATTGACCCATGGGCGGCGATTCCTCCTCTGCATCGCATGATTGCTGACAGGACACCTCAATTGCCTAAAAAGAGTAGTTAAATTGAAGAATAATCGCCTCCACGTCCGGAAACAGTTCCATATCGCTCAGGATGCCGGGAGCATTCCCGTCAGGGTTATCGCCACTTTGCAGGTAGTATTCCAAACGCATGCTCAACTCCTGCTCGTTTGCCAGTTTGAAACCGTATTTCAAGCCAAGAGTAATACCGGTTAACTCTCCGAGGCGGTAATCCGCCGAAGCATAGTCCGGCAGTGCCTCACCATCGACCAGAAATCTTTGGTAGAAGTCCGCATCGCTCTGACTGTAAAAACGAAAATGGGGCTCCAGGTATTGCTTGCCGCCAAACACCCATCGATAGCGGAGATCGATAGTGTGGGAGGTTATATCCCAGTCATCCCAGAAAAAGCGGTAGGAGATATCCAAGACATCTTCATTGAAATGGTGCTTTGCCTGCCAATAGATGCCCTGCTTATTACGGGAGTCGGGGCGCTTCTCATATCGATATTCAACCGGTCGGCCATCGTTTCCGACGACACTGAGTATCTTGAATGGATCGGTCAAATAACCGCTGGAATCACTGATCGAATAGCTCAACTGCATAACGGTGTCGCGGCTAATGACCTGAGTAAGTCCGAATATCAAGTCGATAGTCGTTTTCGTATCATCGCTCCCCTCCCTGGTCGCATCGAAATCATCATCGAACCCGGCCTGTCCATTATCGATTACCATACTGGAAAAGCCTACAGGCAGATCGCCTTCCGGGCTAATGGTGTCATAGGCAAGTGATATGCCTGCGCTGAGCGTAGTATTGCGCTTGTTGAAATCCCGGGACAGTGAACCGTTTACACTCAGGGAAAGATAGTCGTATTCCGTTGAAAAATTGCCGCCGAGACTGGTCTTGTAATCGCGGTTTAGCGGTTGATCCCATTGTGCGCTAAAAGCCGCCCGAAAATCCTTGAAGGTGTCATCCAATGGAGTCTCATTCGCTGAAGCGGTGTATAAACCGTCCCCGGAAGGTTTCGTGAATGTCTGCGGTTGATCGCTTGGGGTTGCGCCGTTTGCCGAAGCGCCCGTCAACGCATCAAAAACCAGTTTCATGCTAAGCGATTTTTCATCGCTGAAATCACGTTTTGCCGTGACCACCGGCTCAATGGCGCTAACGCGATCAACTTCAGAATAGTAGAGCACTGCGCTATCGAATTCCCAATCACCCTCTTCAGCCGGGATGTCGGTTGTGCTGATCCCCAGCAGGCTGCACGTCGCGACCGTCAGGGATCTTCGAATCTTTTTATTCTTAGCCTTTAATTGCATCCGCAACCTCCACCGGCAAAACTGCGCCCACCACTCGAAGCCTCTTTACTGAAATAGATATGATCGTCCAATCCAGCTTCTATCGGATCGGCTATGAGCTGCATCTCAGGTTTCGCAAGAATATTCCGTTCCCAAGGTTCTACTCCAAGATTTGCACAACCACTGAAAAGGGCAGCGAGCGGTATAAGAAAAGCGGCCACTCTGGGCATCATATCAATTACACTCCATTGGATTATTATCGACCGGCGTATGAGGAACGTCCGATTAGATCAGAAATTCCTTAACAAAATCTTAAATGCTATATTTTTAAAATCGCCTTGATTTCCAATTCCCGTTTTTCCATTTCCGATGTAAGGAAACCGATGTGGGATTTCAGGATATGGCCCTGTTTGTCGATAAGATAGGAGGCAGGCATCCCTTTTAAGCCGTATTCGGCGGCCACATCGCCGGCCGGATCAAAAGCAATGGTGAAGTCCGCCGGCACTTTCGAAAGGAATGCTTCAGCCAATGCGGGATCTTTATCAACGCTAACGGCAATCACTTCCAGGCCATGCGACTTATATTTTTTTTGGATTTCATTCATCCAGGGAAATGACGCTCTACAGGGAATGCACCAGGAGGCCCAGAAGTCCAGCAGTACCACATTACCCTTGAATTGCTGCAAACTGACGGAGGCATCCCTTCCTTCCAGACTGAAATCGGGGGCCGTTTGCCGCTCATCGGCCGCCAACATGCTCCCGTTGAGAAAAACGAGCATGAAAATCAGATAGGTAACACGTTTCAACCGCATGACTCCTGCTTATTATTAACTTCTCAGGTAGTGTAACTCAATATACGCCTAAAAATCATCCGAAATCGGTCCGGACCAATAAGACCCGCAACATCATCCAGACTCAACATCACCAATGTCCTGGGACGCCTTCCCTTACCGATTGCCGTGGCGCACAATGGGTGCGCCGCGCTGTTATTACTGATCCTGGTCACCTTTAACCTGAAAACCGCAGCTGGACGGAGTGAAGTGTGCGCTTGCGGTTTTCAGGTTTAACCAGGCATCACGACAAAGGGAATGAACAGACAATGAAACAAAATAACAACCTATCCATAGGCGCTGTTTCTCTAACGGTCGCCGTGGCATCTACCATCGGCCTGATTGCCTGGTTTTATCCAGCCGGCCCAGCGATGTCTCCTGAACCGGCGCCGTTGCAAACCGCACAAGCCTTGCTGCTACCGGAACTGAGGCCCCTGAAACCCTTTTCGCTCACTGACCACCAGGGCGACAAATTCGATAACGAGCGTCTGCTTGGCCGCTGGACCTTCATGAGTTTCGGTTATACCTACTGTCCCGACATCTGCCCCACCATCATGTCTCTCTTCTACGAGATGAATGAGCGGTTGATCACGCTGAAAGCACCCCATCCCTATCAGATCACCTTCGTCTCCGTCGATCCTGAACGCGACACTCCCGAACGACTGACGGACTATGTCACCTACTTCAACCCCTCTTTTGTCGGGGCCACCGGGCCTGAACCCGCCTTGCAGCAGTTGACCAAGCCCCTGGGCATCCTCTATGAGCGGGTGGAGACCGAGGAGAGCGCAATGGGATATGTCATGGACCACTCCGCCTCAATCCTGTTGCTCGATCCGCAGGGACGCTTTCACGCCTATTTCAGTCCGCCGCATGATGCCGAAATGATGGCAAATGACTTTATCGCCATCAGCGGCCGAGCCGAATGATCCGGGAGGAATCACGATGAACGACGCGATCAAAGGTCATTTTCAGGTTCATTTCAGGAACCGGTCCTAAACTGTTGTTGAACGGGATTGCTCAAAATCAGAGCATTCATACAGAACAAGACCCTGTAATGACGAGATATGACAAGCGAAACCTTAGCATTGGTCATCTTTACCGCAATTCTGATGCAGCTCGTGATCCTGCTGCTGGTCGGGCTCTATCGCCGCAGACTTCAATACCGAGGGCTGAATGAACCGACAGCCGAGGCCGACGGCATGTCCGTCCCCCCCCATGCCGGAGCGCTTCCAGCCACTGAGCCGATTATATCCGCTCCCGCCTGGACGGAATTCAGAGAGTTCTTCGTTCAACGCCGTGAGATGGAAGACGAGAACGGCGACATCTGTTCTTTCTATCTTGCACCGGTTGACGGTATGCCCTTGCCCGCCTACAAGCCGGGACAGTTTCTGACCTTTAAGCTGCAGATTGACGATCCTGACGCAAAGGCAACAAAAACCCTGGTGCGTTGCTACTCTCTCTCGGACAGGCCGCGACCAGACCACTATCGGGTATCGATCAAACGTGTCCGGCCGCCGGCCGATCAGCCGCAACTAGCGCCGGGCATCTCCTCCAACTTCTTCCATGACCATGTTCCAGAGGGTGACAGGCTGTTGATCAAGCCCCCTTCCGGGCGGTTCCATCTGATGGAAGATGCACCCTTGCCAATCGTCCTGATCGGCGGCGGCATCGGCATCACGCCGATGCTGAGCATGCTGAATACCCTGCTGGAGAGTAGTGCGCAACGGGTGGTGTGGCTTTTCTATGGCGTCCGCAACCGCAAGGATCAGATCATGAAACGGCATCTTCAGGTACTGGCGAAGGCCCACGCTAATTTCCATCTCCATGTCTGTTACAGCAACCCGACCAAAGAGGATAAGGAAGGGATAGATTACCAACACAGCGGCCGCATCGGCATCTCCTTGCTACGCTCTACGCTTAAACTGATGCGTTATCAATTCTATGTCTGCGGCCCTAAACCGATGATGGAGGAAATGGTTCAGGGACTGAAGGGATGGGGAGTGGACAGCAATGATATCTATTTCGAATCATTCGGCGTCACCGCCCCCTTTCAACACCACAGACCTGACCAAACGAGTGCCAACACTGCCGCTATGAACGTTACCTTTAACCGCTCCGATAAAACCCTGACCTGGGATTCCGCCGCCGACTCACTGCTGGAATTCGCAGAGACCAATGGCGTTGAAGTGACATCCTGCTGCCGCGCCGGTAGCTGCGGCTCCTGCCAAACGCCAATCGCTTCAGGTGAAGTCGAATACCATCAGCAACCGACTGTCGACGTAGAAGACGGGTATTGCCTGTTATGCATATCCAGGCCTAAAAGCGATCTCGTACTGGAGGTTTAGCGATGGACCGTTCTCTCGTCAGCAAAGAAGTCATCCCCTTTCTCTTGCTCTTCGGTTCGCTGATCCTGGCAACCATCATCATCGATGCGCTGCTACACCAATTCGATCTGGTATGGATCGGGCGGTACCTCGGGATCCCGGGCACCATCCTGATTCTACTTTCCTTCTTTTACTCCATGCGCAAGCGCAAGATCATCAACTTCGGCAAACCCAAAGCACTGCTGGTGCTACATGAAACCCTCACTTGGCTGGGCGCGCTGATGGTGCTGGTGCATGCGGGCATTCATGTCTATTCCATCCTGCCCTGGCTGGCGCTGATTGCCATGATCGTCAACATCGTCAGTGGTATGACCGGCCAATTCCTGCTGGATCGATCACGCCGTTTTATCAACGTGAAGAGGGAGGCCTATTCGCAACAGGGTCTATCCGGGAAGGCGATTGAGAGGGAGCTGTTCTGGGATGCGACCACATTCGATCTCATGAAGAGATGGCGCACAGTTCACTTGCCGATCACCTTGGCCTTCGCTGTACTCGGCACCACCCACATCTTGAGCATCTTTCTCTTCTGGCAATGGAAATGAAGAACAAGACCGTATTTCTCGTCCTTACCGTCAATCTGGCCGCGCTGGTCCTGCTGACGCTATTCGCTCCCCACTTGATGATCATTCCGGGAGAACCCATCGATGCTCATGCTGAGTTCGCCAAAGACTGCTTCGCTTGCCATACTCCTTTTTTCGGCAGCACCCCGGACAAGTGCATCGCCTGCCACACAGTGGCAGAGATCGGTATAAAAACCACTCTCGGACTAGCCATTGCCGAAGAGAAAAAGAACGTCGCATTTCACCAGCAGCTTATCGAAGAGGATTGTGTCTCTTGCCACAGCGACCACAAAGGCGTACAGGCATTCCGACCGATTGGCGAGTTTTCACACAACCTGCTTGAGCCGGACTTGCAGCAGCAATGTGACGGTTGCCACAACAATCCGGGCGATACCCTGCATCTGAGGATCAAAGGGAATTGCAGGCAATGCCATACACAGGAGGCCTGGCTTCCCGCCACCTTTGACCATGACGACCATTTTCGCTTCGATCGGCATCACGATACTGAATGCACCACTTGTCATATTAACGATGACTACGCCGACTACACCTGCTACGGCTGCCACGAGCACTCCCGGTCGAAAATCCGTGAAGAGCATGTCGAAGAAGGCATCTATGATTATGAGATCTGCGTGGATTGCCATCGTAGCGGTGATGAGGAAGAAGCCGAGCATATCTGGCGCTCTCGACGTTCCGGATATTACGATACGAAAAACCGGGGGTCATTCAAGGATTATCAGCGCAGGGAAAGAAGATACGAATATCGAGATGACGAGGATCACGACCATGACGACGACCATGACGATGATTAACAACCCAGCATCATCACCTGTTACGATCATGCGCCATCACAAACCCGGAACACCATCCTAAAAGCGAATTAATCTATTATTTATTGCCGGGTTGAAAAAACCACCCCGTTGGCCATCGTTGACTGCAAAATCTATTTGGCGAGTAACCGGTCCAACTGGTTGGCAAAGGCCTGGCGGTCAGCCTGACTGAGTGACGGCGGCCCCCCGGTATTCACGCCACTGCCGCGCAGCGTGTCCATGAAATCCCGCATGGTCAGACGCTGGCGGATATTGTCTTCCGTGTAAAGATCGCCGCGAGGATTCAAGGCCAGGCAGCCTTTAGCGATCACTTCGGCTGCCAATGGGATATCTGCGGTTATCACCAGGTCACCCGCTGCCACCTGCTGTACGATGTGATTATCCGCCACGTCGAAACCGGCGGCCACCTGGACCGTACGGATATAACGGGATCCGGGAACCTGGAGGGGCTGGTTGGCTACCAGGGTCACCGACATGCCCACCCTCTCCGCGACCCGAAACAGGATCTCCTTGATCACTTTCGGACAGGCGTCGGCGTCGACCCAAATCTGTTTCGAGCTCATTCTCTCTCCTCTGGGCTATTGTAATCATTGGATAGAGCATTATACTGCACCGCCCGGCCACGCCCATAACCACTTCTTTTGCTCCTCACCAGGAACCGCCTATGTCCGATGCCAATTCCGCTATCTCCAGCTTCCGTGATTTAAACCTGCCTGCCCCGCTATTGGCCGCGCTGGATGAGGTTGGGTACGAAACTCCCTCCCCGATCCAGGCACAGACCATTCCCTATCTATCGGAGGGTCTGGATCTGGTGGGACATGCCCCCACCGGCACCGGCAAGACCGCCGCTTTCGCCTTACCCCTGTTGTCGCGTCTCAACATCAAACGCCAGCATGTGCAGGTAATGGTGCTCACGCCAACCCGTGAATTGGCGATTCAGGTGGCTGAAGCCTTTCAGCGATATGCTTCCCACATAAAGGGTTTTCACGTGTTGCCGATCTATGGCGGGCAGGATTATACCGGGCAGCTTCGGCAGCTTAAACGGGGTGTGCATGTCGTGGTCGGCACCCCGGGCCGGGTGATGGATCACATGCGCAAGGGCACACTCAAGCTGGACTCACTGCAGGCGCTGGTGCTGGATGAGGCGGACGAGATGCTGCGCATGGGCTTCATCGACGATGTCGAGTGGATACTGGGCCAAACGCCGGAACAGCGTCAGATAGCCCTCTTCTCAGCGACCATGCCTAAGGAGATCCAGCGCATCGCGCGTCATCACCTGAACAACCCTCGTGAGATCGCCATCAAGACCCGCACCGCCACTGCTGACACCATCCGCCAACGCTATTGGTTGGTCAGCGGTCTGCACAAGCTGGATGCGCTGACTCGGATCCTGGAGGTAGAGCCCTTCGACGCCCTGCTGATGTTTGTACGCACCAAGACCGCCACGGCTGAACTGGCTCAACGGCTGGAGGCCCGAGGTTATGCGGCCGCAGCGCTGAACGGCGATATGGTGCAGAAACAACGGGAGCAGATGATCGAACGCCTGAAACAGGGTTCCCTGGATATCCTGGTTGCCACCGACGTCGCCGCACGAGGCCTGGATGTGGAACGGATCAGTCACGTGGTCAACTTCGATATCCCCTACGATACCGAGACCTATATTCATCGTATCGGCCGCACCGGCCGGGCAGGCCGCAAGGGTGATGCCATCCTGTTTGTCGCACCCCGTGAGCGACGCATGCTTGGCGCCATCGAAAAAGCCACCCGCCAGAAGATCGAGCCGTTGGAGTTACCCACCAACGAGATGGTCAATAACAAACGCATCGCCGATTTCAAACAGAGCATCAGCGACACCATCGCCGCCGGTGAATTGGATTTCATGCAGAGTCTGCTGGAGCAGTACCAGCAAGAGCACGACGTACCGGCACTGGAGATTGCCGCTGCGTTAGCCAAGCTCTCGATCGGAGATCGCCCCCTGCTGCTGAAACCGGAAAAGGAGAAACCTGCTCGCCGCGATACCAACACAAAGCAGCGCAAGGAGAGAGGCGAGAAGCATCAGCGCAAACCACAGACCCGCCCCGTGAAAGGCATGGAGCAATTTCGAATCGAAGTGGGACATCAACACGAAGCCAAGCCCGGAAATATCGTCGGCGCCATCGCCAATGAGGCCGGATTGGAGGGTCAGCACATCGGCCATATCGATATTCGTACTGATTTCAGTCTCGTGGATCTGCCGGTCGGTATGCCGAACGATGTCTTTCAGGATCTGAAACGGGCCAGAGTATGCGGTCAGCGTCTCAATATCACAAGATCGGAACAACCCGGCAAACAGAAAAAAACCGGGCGCAAGACAAAAAAACGGAAGAAAGCTGATTGACGGAAAAGTTTCTGGTATAGTGCCACGCTTCGGGGCGCTGGGTCGGTTAGCGCCCATTACGATCGCAAGGTCGTCGGAACGTCTTGAGCCGTTTGCTTCTCCCTCATCGGGGACGGTGCTTCCCGCTTAATAACGGAATTCCTTTTTCCAGCCCGGACCGGCTCCCGCCAGTAATGCTGCCGCAGGGAGGGCAAGACCGGAGTACTCTTTCCAATGTCATTTGAGAATCTCGGCCTGTCGGCCGAACTCCTGCGCGCCATACGCGAGCAGGGCTACACTGAACCTACCCCGATTCAACGTAAGGCGATACCCGCCATCCTTGATGGCAGGGACGTTATGGCCGGCGCCCAGACCGGCACAGGCAAGACTGCCGGCTTTACCCTCCCCCTACTGCAACGGCTGGGCAAAGCCCCGATCAAAGGCGACCAGCGCCCTGTACGGGCGCTGGTCCTCACGCCAACCCGTGAACTGGCGGCCCAGGTGGCCGATAGCGTGGATACCTACGGTCGCCACATGCCGTTGCGCTCGGCCGTGATCTTCGGGGGGGTCAAGATCAACCCTCAGATCGAAAAACTGCGCCGTGGCGTCGATATCCTGGTAGCCACCCCAGGCAGGCTGCTGGATCATGCCGGCCAGAAGACGGTGGACCTGTCGCAGATTGAGATATTGGTGCTGGATGAAGCGGATCGCATGTTGGACATGGGTTTCATCCATGACATCCGCAAGGTGCTGGCGTTGTTGCCCGCAAACAGCGCACGTCAAAATCTTCTCTTTTCCGCCACCTTTTCCAGTGATATAAAAAGGCTTGCCGGCCGACTGCTCGATCACCCTGAACTGATTGAGGTTGCCCGCCGAAACACAACCGCTGAGCGGATTAAACAAGTGGTTCATCCTGTGGATAAATGCCGCAAGCGAGAAATGCTGAGCCATATGATCGGCTCCCACAACTGGCGTCAGGTATTGGTCTTCACGCGCACCAAACATGGCGCAAATCGCTTGGCCCAACAACTCGAAAAAGACGGTCTGAGCGCTACTGCAATTCACGGCAATAAAAGCCAGGGCGCACGCACCCGGGCATTGGCCGGGTTCAAGAGTGGCGAGGTGCGCGTACTGGTCGCCACCGATATCGCAGCTCGCGGCCTGGATATCGACCAACTGCCCCATGTCGTGAATTACGAATTGCCCAATGTGCCTGAGGACTATGTACATCGCATCGGACGCACCGGACGGGCGGGCAATGAAGGAGAAGCCATCTCGTTGGTCTGTGTGGATGAACACAAACTGTTACAGGACATTGAGCGGCTATTGAAACAGAAGATTCCCGAACTAGCGCTAGAGGGCTACGAACCGGACCCAAGCATTCGAGCAGAGCCGATTCAGAAACGCAGGAACGGCAGTAATCACGCCCAAAACAGAAAGCCTGATAGTCAAAGAAAAGCTGATGAAGCTACTGGTGAGAGACCGCTGAATGCACGCCGGAACTCGAATTTAAAATACAAAAATGAGCAATCCTCCCAAGCAAAGGCGTCTCATAAACATAACCGACGCAAACAGAGCGAGGATAAAACCAAATCGGCACATCGGCATACACGACCTGGGCAGAGAAAAGAGACCGCCGCATTATTGGGCGGCGGCTTCCATGACGACTGACAGGGACAGGTACGCATCCTTGGGATGGCAATGCCAAGCTAAAGGGCGTATCAGGTCGCCTCCCCTGATGCTGTCCTTTGTTCCAGGGATGCCCCTGACTGACCGGAATCCTGACAGCGTCAGCAGCCATGGTCTGCGAAGTGCCGATCAGCGGCACGGGAAAAACCATGGAAACACATATAACCTACTGTTTATAAACAAAAATACCGAACCGGCACAGCGTTGGAATCAATACCTCCATATTGTATCCGGAATCACTATGCCTGTCCTTAACAAGCCTCATTCCAGGCATCTGCTGCTATGAGGTTTGCATTTCGGTAGCGGGCGATATATCTTGATCCGCCTGCATGATCTTAGTCCTGCCTATAACGCCTGGCATTCGCTGTTTCCTCACAGATACATCCGAATCGAGCTGCATAGCGCCCACCGAGATTCGTGGTACCGGTTCGCTCATTGAGGCGGACATATTAGCAATTTATTGAGGTAATCAGAAGATGTCAGAAAGACAGACCGGAACCGTTAAGTGGTTCGACAGCGGAAAAGGCTTTGGATTTATCGAGCGCGAGGGCGGCAAAGACCTGTTTGTCCATTTCCGCGCTATCGTCGGTGAAGGCCATCGCTCACTTGAAGATGGGCAAAAAGTGGAGTTTACGGAAGTCGAAGGCAAGAAAGGCCCCCAGGCTGAAAACGTAGTTCCCTTGTAACACTTTATCTCCGTCTGCTGTCGAAAATCACATGGAGCGGCTTTTCCGCACCATTTTTTCAATGGATTAAACACGCGCAAGGATGCGCGACCGGCATTTCCGAAACACTACACAAGGTCAAAATCATTGATTACCCTTTCGGTCCGTGGTCTCCCCAGAACGACCACAGAAGAGAGCCTGACTGAGCTCTTTACGGAATACGGCGCAGTCCGTTCTCTCAAAATGGTAAAAGATCTCTTCTCTGGTGATTGCAAGGGCTTTGCCACCATCGATATGGAAGGACACGAAGCCCGGGCCGCCATCGCAGCACTCGATGGCAGCGATTTCAACGGCGACATGATCCGCGTCGGGCCAGACCGGCCGAGGAAAGCGCGCGGCGGGAAACGCCGTTGACCATCCCTCGGTCTTGATCCATTAGGCTCAAGACCGGTTTTTTCGGTTGAGGGGTTAACCTATAAAAACTCCACCCGCAAATTCACCCTGCGGTTCTCGGCGCGTCCGGCAGGATTGGAATTATCGGCAGCCGGATGGGCGTCGGCATAGCTTACCGAACGCAACCGCTTAGTGGAAAAGCCCTGGTTCAACAGAAAGCGGGTTACGGCATTGGCTCTCGCCGCAGCCAACTCCCAATTCGATTGAAACCGGCCGCCCATAATCGGCCGGTCGTCAGTGTGGCCTTCCACTGAGATATTCGCATCGCCAATCTCCTGCAGGGTTTTGGCGAGCCGACTGAGCACAGGTTGTGCCTCGGGGAGTAGTTTTGCCTTACCGGAATTGAATAGGATGACATCGGCAATCTCCAATGAAATACCCTGTTCCCGCTGTACTATCTTTACTTCGCCCTGAAAGCGGGTCTCTATGGCGCTGACCAGACGATCCTCCGCCGTGACAGACTCAACGGCTTCTTGTTGCGGTTCGATCATTGCCTGAGGCTGCCGGAACTCCACCGGTTCTGCCATTACCGGAGGCTCCAGGGTACTCGTCGCCAATCCGTTCTCATCTTCAAGCGGCGGCAGATGCTGGACCGCCATTTGCCCCAACAGCACCACCAGCATGGCAAGAATGACACTCAGTACATCCACATAGATCAGCAACCACCCGGCATCCGTCTCCTCGGTTTCCCATGTATACCATGAGATGGCATCCAAAGGATCTGCCTTACCCGTTGTTGAAACCATATGACTAGCCCGCATTTCTCACCAGGATTTGGATTTTTGGCGCAACCAGACCGAAGCAGGTTGGACGATCGGGCGCAGAAGCATAGCCGGGCCTATGGTTCAAGCCCGATCGTTCAAGAGGCTCGGCCTGGTTGTTCCAAAAACCAAATAGGACAGACTGTCCGATGAATGCCATACGGTGAGAGATGCTAACCTGTTCAACTTTCATAAGTTTTCCTGTTAGTACGGCCCGTCTGGTGAGAAATACGGGCTAGCTCCAACCATCAGTGAGAGGCGACCAATCGCAACTGAACCGCAGCCTGCTGCATATCCTGTTTTGAATTGATCTCATCCATCATCTCCCGGATCAGTTCCGCATGTTGCCTGTCACACAGCATCATCACTGCCTGAAGGTGCGCCACACGACGGGTGATCAGTTGCCTGCCGCGCTGCTCCAACTTGCAGGCCATGGGCTTGAGCAGCAGATTCGCCAACACCAGACCATACACCGTGGTCAACATGGCGAACCCCATGGCGGCCCCGATGGATGCAAGATCGCCCGATCCCAGGCCAAACAGCATCTGCACCAGACCGAGTAAGGTCCCGAGCATCCCGAAGGCAGGGGCGTAACCGCTCATGGCGCGCAGCATCTCGGCGGGACGACACAGATGGTCCCTATCCTCGGCGATCTGTCGCTGCAGGGCGAGATTGATCTGATCCCGAGGAAAACCGTCCAGCACGAGTTGAGTTCCCCTGCGCAACAGCGGCTCGCTAATCCTCTGAGTCATCGCCTCGGCCGGCCGGATTTCGCCGCGACGGAAGAAGTTTGCCGCCTGTAGGAAGCATCTGAAGCCCTCCTCGTCGTCACCGGTATCCGATTGGGTTTGCCAAATATCGGTCAGCAGATGCCAGAGGGTCAACACGGCCTTCAGCGAATGGCTCATGGTTGCAGTGAGCAAGGTGCCGCCGACCACCAGAAAAAGGCCGGAAACGATAGCGATTAGTCCCGACCCCGGGGCAAAAAGTTGGACACTGACAGCGAGGAGCAAAGAGAGCGATAGCGATCCTATCCAAAGATATATGGCCAATGCGGTTCTCCTGGTTAGTGTGACTTGAAAGAGTACTACGCAAATTGCAGGCCAGAATGATATCGAAGTGTCATTCACACCGGAATACCAGTATATTTACTAAGAAGTCCTGAATGTCGCCTAATCACCCTCGGGTTAGTAGCTGCCAGTGAATCGACTGCGTCGGCTTCCAATCATCTCTCATTCATCTTTGGAGAAGACCAATGAAACTAATAACCGCAGCTACAGCACTATTGGCGCTCAACGCCCTGAATAGCGCCGCCAACGCATCGGACATCAACATGAATCCCGGTTTGTGGAAATGGACCGCGGTCATCGAGATGCCGGGCATGCCGATGCAACCACCCCCGAGTTCATACACGACCTGCATCACCAAGGCCGACTTTGTTCCCAAAGGGAATACCCAGGGCCAAAGCTGTAAGACCATCGATCTCCAGACCGAAGGAGACAAGGTCTCATGGAACATTACCTGTACCCGACCGGGGAGTGTCACCACCAGTCAGGGCGACATCACCTACCACGGCGACACGGCTGAAGGTGTGATACACATCACTACCCAGGGGATGCAGATGACCTCCCGAACGACAGGGGAGCGTTTGGGATCCTGTAAGAAGTAAGCCGGTACAAGAATGCGTTTACCACCCGAACGAATTAAAAAAGGCTGTTCCCCAACCCAATTCAAAGTGGGTAAAAAGAGCGCCGCTATCCACCAGGTAATTCCGTACGTGATCAGTCCGCAAAGGATTCAAGGCGATCGGGTCGAGGTAACGGAATAACGCCCGTTACCCCTCCCACACCACCGCTAATGCGGTTTTCCGCAACGGCGGTTGGAACAAGCAACAT
>JAHXHR010000020.1 GCA_025656505.1 Candidatus Thiodiazotropha sp. (ex Epidulcina cf. delphinae)
CAATCAGGAATGAAATGGCGTGAAAGAGGGGTATCTATTATATTGAGTTTAAGAACCTTGGAGCGATCAAATCGTTGGGAACAGTTCTGGGTGAAAGTTAGCCAATTTGGCGTAGGGTACTAATATACTACATCATGCTGTAGCTACACCCCCTTCAGGCATTGAGGTCACTGATGAGTTGCTAAAGAATCTTGCAGCAATTCGTGCTGATGGTAACGTCCAGCCACTTCCGGCCATGACGGTGTCAAAATTTAGTCTTGCTGAGGGAGATGTAGCTGTAGTTGAAGTATTACCATCTGATTTGCCACCCGTGAAATATCGGGGCCGTGTATGGATCAGGGTGGGTCCCAGGAAACAGGTAGCCGGCGAACAGGAAGAACGACTCTTGGCGGAGAGGCGCGCCGCCTTGCTAAAGACCTTTGATGCCCGTCCCTGTCACGGATCGTCACTGGATGATCTTGACACTCGTCTGTTTATGATAGATTACCTGCCGAATGCCGTAGCGCCGGAGATCATTGAAGAGAATCACCGCAGTATTGAGCATCAGCTGGCTGCGTTGCGCTTTTTTGATATTGCATCGGGACAGCCTACAAACGCAGGCATTCTTCTATTCGGCAAGGATCCCTTGAAATGGATACCGGGAGCCTACATACAGTTTGTCCGTTTCCAGGGCGTTGATCTGGATAGTGACCCAATCGCAGAAAACACCCTCAGCGGTGATTTGCTTACCGTTCTAAAAGAGCTTGAGCAGCTTATTTCAGTTCACAATGCCGCCGCGCCCAGAGAGAAAACCGCACTACGGGAAAAGCAGGTTGCACCTTACCCGAAAACAGCGTTACGGGAATTTTTGATGAATGCGGTAATGCATCGGAGGTATGAAGGCTCAACTGCGCCGATACGTTTCTACTGGTTCTCCAATCATGTAGAGATACAAAGCCCTGGCGGGCTGTTTGGCGAAGCGACGCCTCAGAATTTTCCAAACCAGAATGCCTATCGAAATCCAGTGATGGCTGAGGCGATGAAAACCCTGGGTTTTGCCAATCGATTCGGTCGTGGTGTTATTCGAGCCCAATCGGCTCTGACGGAAAATGGGAATCCTGCTGCAGAGTTCAATTTCCAGCCAACCTACATCCTTGCCGCCATGGAGGCTGCCCTATGAAAAGCATCGCGTTTTTCAACAATAAAGGCGGCGTCGGCAAGACATCGCTTGTTTACCATTTGGCATGGATGTATGCAGACTTTGGGCTGACCGTGATTGCTGTCGATCTTGATCCCCAAGCCAACCTGACCAGCATGTTTGTTCCTGAAGATTCGCTGGAAAAAATCTGGCCGGAAGATAACAGTCCGAAAAGTATCTACGGCGCCATACAGCCACTGTTGGAAGGTGTAGGTGATGTCGTCGAACCACATATTCATGATGTGACTCACAATATCAGCTTGATCCCCGGCGACCTGCGCCTGTCGGCATCGGAAGATGAATTGAACAGCCAGTGGCCGGGTTGTCTGGATAGAAAGCAAAGGGCCTTCCGCGTCCTGTCGGCTTTTTATCGCGTGATGCAATACGCGGCAATGCAAAAGAATGCGGATATGGTGCTTATCGACATCGGCCCTAATCTCGGCGCCATAAACAGGGCATCGCTGATTTCCGCGCAACATGTCGTTATCCCGCTTGCACCGGATATCTATTCATTACAGGGATTGCGTAACCTGGGGCCAACACTTAGACAATGGCGTAATGAATGGACGGAGCGGAAAGAACGGAATCCGGTTGATGATTTATCTATTCCAACGGGGGATATGATGCCGGCGGGATATGTGGTGATGCAACACGCGGTACGAATGGATCGACCGGCCAAGGCCTATCAGAAATGGATGGAGCGCATTCCAGGGGCCTATCGAAAATACGTTATGAATGAGCACACACAACTGACTACTGTAGAAAAAGATCCATACTGTCTGGCCTTGCTCAAGCACTACCGCAGCCTCATGCCAATGGCAATGGAGGTGCGAAAACCGATGTTCTTTCTCAAGCCTGCCGACGGCGCCATTGGCGCACATGTCAAGGCAGTGACCGATTGCTATCATGATTTCAAGGCCCTTGCCGCTAAGATCGCCGAGCGGACAGGAATTCCACGGTTATGACTACATGCAAAAGAGACTTCGCTTCTCTTTTCGATTCGCCGCCCAAGCGCCGCAAGCACCAGGCATTTTCCGATGCGGGAAAACTCATCGCTCCAGGGAATAGTCAGTTCAGCATCGCCAACCGATTTCGTTCAAACTCGTTCAGAACCTTCTTTACGTAGTTCTGCGTCTCGGGATAGGGGGGAATCCTGTTCCCGTATTTGAAAACCGCGTTTTCACCGGCATTGTAGGCCGCCAGGGCGAGTTTGATATCGAACTCGAACAGCTTCAGCAGATCTTTCAGGTACTGCGCCCCACCCTGTAGGTTCTGCTGTGGGTCATAGGAGTCACTTACCCCATAACGGTCGGCGGTGGCGGGCATCAGTTGCATCAACCCTTGGGCGCCTTTTTTCGAGACTGCCTTTGGATTGTAGGCCGACTCGACCCGCACCACGGCATGCAGCAAGCCGGGATGAAGACGGAGCTGCTTGGCGACGCGCTCTATCAGTGGCGTGACCTTGGCCCTGTTTTCCCGCATCCGCGCCATGCTCCGGCCACTGTTGCGGGACTTCTTTTTCCCGCTGCGCCAAAGCAGGCGATAATCACCCCTCATGGGTTTATCGGTGAAATGGATACTATCGTCAGCACCCCGGTATTTAAAGATTTCCGCCTCTGCCGACAATGGCAGACAGAGGCATACTCCCAGCAGGAGCACCCCCCCTATTCTGCGTCTCACTGTCTCTGATCCCGGCATCATTCGAACCTGTTCCATATACCCATAGCTATGGACCTTGTCGGCGAAACGGTGCAAAACTTAAAATCATCGGGTTCATCGACAGACCGAACCCCCCTTCATCATCCACCGCAACATTTCTTGTGTTTCTTGCCGCTTCCGCAAGGACAGGGGTCGTTTCTTCCGACCTTCAGTGGTTTTCGTTTCTCGGTCTTTGGCGCCACCAACCGGCCGTCAACAAAGAACCAGCGCCCATCCTGTTTCACGAAACGGCTGATTTCATGATGCGGCCGGATCACCCCCTTCTCCTTGTAGGTGGCAATGAATTCCACGTTTCCCTCTTCGTCCTCGGCGGACCCGCCCTCCATACTCAACACTTGCAGGCCCAGCCATTGGGCGTTTCCAGACCAGCGCCTGGTCGCCTCGATATCATGGTCATGACGATGCTCCGGATGCAGGGACTCATGAAGAAACTCTGCCCTCTTGACCGCAAAGGCCGTATAGCGGGCGCGCATCAACGCCTCCGCCGTCACCGCTTGGGTCGCACCGTCCAGAATCGGTTCACAACAGTTCTCGTATGCGTCACCGGACCCGCAAAAACACGCCGCCATCTTTTTCTCCCCAATTTATCACTTGCCGACCACAAGAATAGCAATATCGCCTCTTCAGCACATCGAGTAGGGGGAAAAAGCACAACACGACACTTTAACCCAAAAACCGCAGTTAACCGCTCCATTCTGATGCTAAACTACTGATATAAAAACTATTAATTTCGATTTTCCTATTCACCGGCCGGGTGACCGCGCGACGGGGCGAATGGCGCGCTTGCGGGAGCGCATGGCTGCATTACATGAGTCCAAATGAATTTGAAAAGAAATTGACGGAAAGTAAAAAAGCGGCTTAACCGGGTGTCACAAAATGCTTGGCCACGTCAATCGCAAACGGCCTGTTTGCGCTGACGCGCCTCTACATGGCCATTTCAAGATCGTCGATCACCTTGTCAATCCCGGCTTGGGCGCAGGCCTCATCCGTCTCTCCCGAAGGCGCCCCACTCACGCCGACACCGCCCAACAGTTGGCCGCCGGCCTGAACCGGCAGACCGCCCGCTGACATCACCAGCCCGTCGATACGCCCGATCGGCGTATCGGCGCGATCCTTGAGGGCCGAGGTCGGCGCATTGAAATTGGCGGCGGTAAAGGCCTTCTGCCGGCTGATCGGCACCGTGATCGAAGCGGCAATAGTGTCCCGCATCACCACCTGTAGCGCACCGTCCCGATCGACCACGCTGACGCCGACCTGGACCCCCTGCTTGCGACAGGCCTCGATAGCGCCCAGGGCGATCCGGTTGGCGGTCTCCAAAGAGAGGCGCTTAAGGGTGACAGTGGGCGACGCATCTTCGGCTATCGCACCCAGCGAAAGCGAAATACCGGCTAAAAGGCCTATCGACACAATCATTCGTTTCATCGTCTCCTCCAGGTTTCCTCACATTCTCGCTGATTAACCCGGCAACCCGATATGTCGCGTTCAGCCGTTGTGTGGCGGCCTTGATCATGGGTATTCTTGAAGCCCTGAACGCGACAGATGATGTTACTGGATTAAGGGCCGCGGAAAAAAAGATTTAACCCAAACTACTTGTCTTCTTGCCGGCCTTCTTTGTTGTAGCTTCGGTTACGTAGGCCCCCGGCTACGCGCGCCCTTCGCTACGCCTCGAAGACAGGCAACAATCCGGGGCATTTTGGGTTAAATCTTTTTTTCCGAAGCCCTAATAGTACTTTTCCTGCACATAGTTATCCAGCAGACGGATAAACTGGTCGGCAATGTCGCCCCCCTTGAGGGTAACCGTCTTTTCACCATCCACATACACCGGCGCCGACGGAGACTCCCCGGTTCCCGGGAGACTGATGCCGATATTGGCTTGCTTGCTCTCGCCCGGCCCGTTCACCACACAACCCATCACCGCCACCGACATCGACTCCACGCCGGGATGACGTTCTCGCCATTCCGGCATCATGCTGCGCAGATGGTTCTGCACATCCTTGGCCAGTTGCTGAAAATAGGTGCTGGTGGTTCGCCCACAGCCTGGACAGGCGACAACCATCGGGGTAAAGGCGCGAATACCCATCGATTGCAGCAATTCCTGGGCGACCACCACCTCCCGGGTCCGTGCGCCTCCCGGTTCCGGGGTCAAGGAGATACGTATCGTATCGCCGATACCCTCCTGCAGCAGGACGGCGAGCGCCGCGCTTGAGGCGACGATTCCCTTGGATCCCATACCCGCCTCGGTCAGACCCAGATGCAGGGGGTACCGGCACCTTTTCACCAGCTCCCGGTAGACGGCGATCAGCTCCTGTACACCGCTCACCTTACAGGAAAGTATGATCCGGTTTTCCGGCAGACCCACTTCAAGCGCACGCTGCGCGCTCTCCAGGGCGGAACGCACCATCACCTCCCGGGTCATTTGATCCGCATCCAGAGGTGAAGGGGAGCGGGCATTTTCATCCATCAACCCGGCGACCAGCCCCTTGTCCAGACTCCCCCAATTGACACCGATCCGAACCGACTTTTGATACCGGCAGGCAATTTCTATCATGCGGGCATATTGGCTGTCGCGCTTCTCGCCATTCCCCACATTACCCGGATTGATGCGGTATTTCGCTAATGCCTCGGCACAGGCTGGAAATTCACTCAGCAGGCGATGGCCGTTGAAGTGGAAATCCCCGATCAACGGCACATTCACGTCCATCTGCCGCAGTCGCTCAGCGATCAACGGCACCGCCCGGGCGGCCGCTTCGTTATTGACCGTAATCCGGACCAGTTCCGAGCCGGCAGTGGCCAGTTCAGCGATCTGATCACTGGTGGACGCCACATCGGCGGTATCGGTATTGGTCATGGACTGCACGACCACGGGAGCGCCTCCCCCGATCCGTACGTCTCCCACAACAACGCCCAGGGTATCGTGTCTCTCGATTGCCACGCTCTTCATCGCCTCAATTCAGTCGCTTGAACCTAAAAACCGCAGTTGGATATGCCGCTGATTTGTATAATTTTTACATTACACCACACGAACCCCAGGCGGGGTGGTTGTGTGATTATTTGTCCGAAAAAGTCTTGCCATATCACTTAAAACTCGTGAATATTTTGTTCTCCCTGCTCTTTGTGTTGATCCAGCGTGAGAATCTCTTTGTATATTTTTGTTCAAGATTTCAGTGGTAAGGTGCTAACATACATGTAGAAGACGCTTACCAATCTATAGCAGGAACATAGTCACGGTCTGAATCAGTGAAAGTATTGTATTCTGGAGGCTTAGATTTATTAATATTACCGAGAAATCTGTGATCATTAAACGCAACTATTGCTTTACCTAGATCTACATCGTTAAGCGTACTCTTCAAAACATCATTAGTAGTAGAGCCATCTCCTTCCATCTCACTCCAGGTGACTAGCGTCGGAAAATGCCAAGACTTATCATGATTTTCCGCCTCTTCGCCAAAACCGGCTATTCTAAGTGAGTGGGTGTTCACTCCGGCTCTATGATAGACCAGTCTAGGGCTGCCCATTACCCACAAATATTTCCACCCTTTAAAAACAACGAGTTACAAACCATGCCCCTAACAGCCAACAAAAATATAAACCTAACGAAAACAACAGATTATGTCATGTCTGTTCCCATATTTCAGACTTATGGGTAATGGGCAGGTCTAGGGTGGGTTCCTGCGATACGATCCTCTAATGGGTGTGCTGAGAGCGGCTCCACATACAAATTGCCATGTGCGCTATGCCCAACATGCGACACATTATGATTATTTATTTTATTACAGGCGGAAGTACAATGAGTATACACAACAGCATGTTCTATATCATGCCTGTGACCTGCACTGCCTCCTCCATGAGATACTTGATCTTTTTGCATATATAACGCATACAAAAGTGCACAATGTAAATCGGTTTGATTGGTCGTATAGCAAGCTATCCGGGCATTGGTATTAGAATCGCGTAGATCCCAGGAATCGCGGCAATGTCCATTTCGATCACCTCCCAGCTTTAATCCTGGGTTGACTCTGTTGTTGCTGCCAATAAGGACAGAAGGGTAGCATCCATCCGTATCATAGTCGAAAGCAGGAGCAAAATAGTTCATAAACCTTGTCTGTTCACCAATATTCTTGGTAAGTTTAGGTGGTACATATTCTTCAGCAAATGCAGCATTGCATAGTAGCAATAGACAACTTAATATGGCTGGCATTGTTTTCATTAGGTTGAGCTCCCTGATAAAGGTTTGACTTGGTCCCGTATCCACTGTCGCCAATGTTCGTAACTACGACCCAAGCATTCATCCTCTCCGCATAGAAAGGCACGCCGAACACAACGGGAAACACAATGATAGTAGGAGGGGATCTTCCAGGTTGACCTGGGTTTGGCGGGGTTTCGTCATACAACCTCTCCTTGAGTCCTTGTTGTTGCCGTTTGCAGCCACTCTAACTCACGATAAGGTTAAACTCAATAGCAGAAATTATAACAAATAAAGAACATTCGAACGAGTTTATGGGCTATTTAAAAAGCGTGAAACTTTAGATTGTATGCCATACGCTTGTCCAGGGACTCAAACCCCTGGATTCGGGTCAAAATTCATACCAGTCACTCACCGACTGCTGGGATGCGATCGATAATCGCCCTGCCAATTCAGGCAGATGTTGCGCAATGAGCGCCTTTACCAAGCGTGGCGAATTGTTCTTCTCGCTCAGGTGGGACGCCACCAGATAGTGTAGACGGGCATAGGGCAAACCGTTCAGCAATCCCAGCGCCTGGTGATTGCTCAAATGGCCATGCGCACCGCCTACCCTGGCTTGAAGCGTGACGGGATACGGCCCGTTGACCAGCATCTGAGGGTCATGATTGAATTCAAGAATCAGGCTGTCGCATGCCCGGAGCATTGTTAGGATATGCGGTGTGATATGACCGGTGTCGGTCAACAACCCGAGGGTGCGTTGACCGGTTCGGAAAGTGAATTGGCAGGGCTCTCTGGAATCATGCGGCACCGGATAGGGAAATATCTCCAGATCACCGATCGACCAGCACCCGGCATGGCAATCAATCCGGTGCAGGCGGGGCAACAGACCATAATCGGCCGCATGATGCGTACCCGGCGTCATCCAGACCGGCAGCCGGTAACGCCTCGCTATGGTTCCCACGCCACGCCTGTGGTCGACATGCTCATGCGTCACCAGAATACCGGCCAGGGACTCGGGATCGACGCCTAACCCGGCAAGCCGCGCTTCGATCTCTCGGGCGGGAAACCCGCAATCGACCATCACCCTGACAGAGGGCGTTTCGATGAGTAGCGCGTTGCCCCGGCTACCGCTCCCCAGCAAGGCGAAGCGTAAAGACACGGATCAGCGAATCTGCTCGTGAATCAGGGTCAATATCGTGGCAGCCGCTTCCTCCGATAAGGTCTGCGTCCCGGCCTGATCACGGATCGTCACCCGGGTACCGGCGTCGAGTTCGGTCAATTTCACTTGGTACTGTGTCTCTGTATCGATGCTCTCTTCGTCATCCCGCCAAAAAGCGAGCTTGGAAAAGAAGCCTTCCCCCTCCCGGTCCTTACCCGATAACGCGTTGTAACGGACAAAATAAACACCTGAAGAGCGATCCCTGTCTTCCACGGCGAATCCCACCCGATCGAGGGCCACGCCGATGAGACGCCATGCGCGTGCGAATCCTTCGTTTATCCACAACTCCGACCGATCTCCGGTTTTTACCAGATGGGCGCGCTGCTCTTTCGGTTCCACCTGGGCGAGCGCCCCCTCAGCCCGCTCTTTCGATACGCCCAGATAGACCATCAGACTGTTCAACATGGCGGCCTCGATACCCGGATCGTTCGGACGCGGCGCCCAATAGGTGGTGTCGGCTTCTCCGCTCACGTCCTCTTTCAGCCGCTCTTCCATACCGCGATGGGTCAGATAGAGTTCGGTGGCGCCGGGTTCAAGCCCCCTTTCCAGACGAACCCGGAACTGATCCCTGGTGGCGGAGGAATAGATGCCGTCAAGCGCCTTGCGAAAGAATTCGGTAATCGCTCCCTGTTTAATATCCGCCCGGCTCTCCAACCAGTCGGTCTTCATAATCCCGATAGCAGGATCCTGCTCGACCAGCAACAGACCGTTTTTGCGCCAAAATTCCACTACCTTGGACCAAACCGACTCCGGTTTGGCCGCTATCACCAACCAGCGCTGATCCCCGTCGCGCTCCACCCTGATATTGTCGAATTCCGGTAACACCTCCCCAGCGGCGATACTGCTCAGCGTGCCGCCCTTCACCCTTTGATTTGCGTATTCCGCATAAGAGGCGCTTCCCGCCCCGGGCACCACCATCGCATCCCTGATGGTCGAACCGGTAAGATCCGGCGGTATTTCGAGATCGTCGACACTCTCCTTCTGGGTGCGATATTCGCGTTCAGCGTCGGAAAAAAAGCCACCGTCGGAACTACAACCGACCGACAGCATAATAAGGAGGGATATCAACAGGATTACAGGGGGTGATTGCATGTCAGAGAATTCAGTCAGATTCATGAAAAAAGAGCCGCTATAGACGCTGTCACACCAGCCCGGCCTGCTCCATCGCTCTCTCCACCTCGCCTTCGGCGGCAGGATCGAGCCAGGTAAGGGGCAGTCTGATGCCCTTGTTCGCCAATCCCAACTTCCACATCACCCATTTCACCGGTATCGGACTGGATTCCACGAACAGCGCGCTATGCAAGCCGGCCAACCGGGCGTCGACGGCCATCGCTTCCTCGCGTCTTCCCGCCAAGGCCGCCACTGACATCTCGTGCATCAACCCGGGGGCGGCATTGGCTGTCACCGAGATAACGCCATGTCCGCCTTGCAACAGGAACTCACACCCCGTGGCGTCATCGCCGCTATACAATTCAAAGGACGGATCACACAGTGCGCATAGCTTTTGCAGGCGGGAAAGATCACCGGTCGCCTCTTTGACGCCGATGATATTCGGCACATCCGCCAACCGGGCAATGGTCTCAGGCAACATATCGCACGCCGTGCGTCCCGGCACATTGTAGAGGATCTGGGGTATGTCTACAGCTTCGGCGACTGCCTTGAAATGCAGGTAGAGTCCCTCTTGAGTCGGTTTGTTGTAGTAAGGCGTCACCAACAGGCAGGCATCCGCCCCCGCTGCCTTGGCGCATTCAGTCAGACTGATCGCCTCGCGGGTCGAATTCGCCCCAGTGCCTGCGATGACCGGAAGCCGACCCTCGGCATACTCGATCACCTGACGGATCACAGCGCAGTGCTCCTCCTCGTCCAGCGTGGCCGACTCACCCGTGGTGCCGACAGCCACTATCGCATCACTCTCCCGGCGGATATGAAACTCCACTAAAGCGCGCAAGGCATCATCATCCAGACTGCCGTCCGCCCCCATGGGAGTGATCATTGCTACCATACTGCCGTGAAACATCGGTCCACACCCCTGATTTTACTCAATCGATAATGGTATCCTGTGGCTTATGATCATGACAAGCAGCACAAAAAAACAACCTTATTTCGGCGCTAAAATATCGCTAGATACTGACCGCAGGTGTTACACTTCCGATAAAATCCATCCAATCATGCGATCATAAGCAATTTTATGTCTACGCCGAAGAACTATCTGGTCATTTCAGCACTCGGAAAAGATCATCCGGGAATCGTTAAGGCCCTCTCTAAAAAAATACTCGATGAGGGTTGTAATATCATCGATAGCAGAATGACGGTATTGGGGGGTGAATTCGCAATTTTACTGCTGATTGAGGGTCCCTGGAACACCCTGGCCAAGCTGGAGTCCGCCGTTCCCGATTTAGAGAGCGATCTCGGGCTGACCATCATCTGTAAACGCACGGAAGGACGGGCGCGCTCGAGCAATCTATTGCCGTACATGGTCGAAGTGGTCTCCATGGACCATCCGGGCATCGTCAATCGGCTAGCTGAATTCTTCTCCGAGCGGAACATCAATATCGAAGATATGATGACCACCAACTATTCGGCCGCACACACCGGCACCCCCATGTTCTCCGTGCATCTCAGCGTCGGCATCCCGGCGGATATTCACATCGCGGTGTTGCGGGAAGAGTTCATGGATTACTGTGATGGTTTGAACCTGGATGCCGTCATTGAACCCATCAAAGGTTAAGGAGGAAATTTCGGATTATGAGCGCAATCGCCATTGGTAAACCCGTACCCGACATCGAACTACCGGCCACTGGTGAGAAAAGCATAAAATTAGCCGACTATCGCGGCAAACCGGTTGTGCTCTATTTTTATCCCAAGGCGAGCACCCCGGGCTGTACCAGAGAAGGCCTCGATTTCAACGCCGCAATAGCAAAATTCCGTCGTCAGTCGGCAGTCATCCTCGGTGTCTCACGGGACGGCCTCAAGGCTCAGGAAAATTTCAAGAGCAAGCAGGGCTTCTCCTTCGATCTGCTATCCGACAAGGATGAATCACTGTGCAAGGCGTTTGATGTGATGAAGATGAAATCCATGTACGGGAAGCGGGTCCGCGGTATCGAACGCAGCACCTTTCTTATCGACGAAGGCGGTTTGCTGCGTCACGAATGGCGTAAGGTCAAGGTCGAAGGCCACGTAGAAGAGGTGCTGGAAACACTCAAGGCCATGCGCGCGGGAAAACTCCCCTGATCCTCACCAGCCCGAATTATCCGCCCTCAGGCCGACAAGCGCATGGTGCATCCCTTGATTTGCCACGGTTCCCAATTCACTAGTTGAGACAACGCATGTCAGAAACAGAACAAAAGAGGCCCCGTCTTTTCGTCCTCGATACCAACGTGTTGATGCACGACCCGACCGCGCTCTTCCGCTTCAAAGAACACGACATCTTCCTGCCCATGGTGGTTTTGGAAGAACTGGATAAGGGTAAAAAAGGGATGTCCGAAGTGGCGAGAAACGTACGCCAGACCAGCCGTTTTCTCGATGAGCTGATGGGTAATGTGCCACAACATGCCATCAGCAAAGGTATTCCACTCAACACCTTACAAATTAATGGCGGCGCCGAAGCGCTCAGCGGACATCTTTTTTTACAGACCAAACCGGTCTCCGGGGATCTATCGTCCACACTGCCCGGCAACACGCCCGACAACACCATCCTGGCGACGGCGCTCAATCTGCAATCGGAGCATCCTGAAAAGAGAGTCATCCTGATCTCCAAGGATATCAATCTCAGGATAAAGGCGGCGGTGGTAGGCATCCGTGCAGAGGACTATTCCAACGATAAGGTGCTGGAAGACGTCAACCTGCTCTACAGCGGTATCGACAGCCTGCCGGAAGGTTTCTGGGAACGCCACACCAAAGCGCTGGAATCCTGGCAAGAGGAGGGCCGAACCTTCTATCGCGTTGCCGGACCTGATACCCAGACCTGGTATCCCAGCCAATGTCTCTATCTATCCGGTGACGAAGGTTTTCAGGCCATTGTCCGGGAAAAACAGGAAAACAACGCGATCATCGAGCTGGTGGAGGATTACACCAATCCCAAACACGCCGTCTGGGGCATTACCGCCCGCAACCAGGAGCAGAACTTCGCCCTCAATCTGCTTCTGGACCCGAACCTGGATTTCGTCTCACTGCTAGGTACGGCCGGCACCGGTAAAACCCTGCTCACCTTGGCTGCCGGCCTGGTCCAGACCTTGGAACTCAATCTCTATCGTGAAATCATCATGACCCGGGTTACCGTTCCGGTCGGGGAGGATATCGGCTTCCTGCCAGGCACCGAAGAAGAGAAGATGACTCCCTGGATGGGCGCACTGATGGATAATCTGGAAGTCCTGACCCAGACCGAAGGCGGTGAGTGGGGTAGGGCCGCCACCGAGGATCTGCTACGCAGCAGGATCCGCATCCACTCATTGAACTTCATGCGTGGCCGGACTTTTCTGAACAAGTACATTATCCTTGACGAGGCCCAAAATCTGACCCCTAAACAGATGAAAACCCTGATCACCCGCGCCGGCCCCGGCACCAAGGTCGTCTGCCTGGGGAACGTGGCGCAAATCGACACCCCCTATCTGACAGAGACCACGTCAGGACTCACCTACGGCGTGGACCGGTTCAAGGGCTGGCCGCACAGTGGCCACATCACCCTCCAACGGGGTGAACGTTCACGGCTGGCGGATTACGCCTCCGAAAATCTTTGAGCCTAAAAACCGCAGTTGGACGAGACGGTCAACTGCGGTTTTCAGGTTGAATCCGGCAGCCGGACCCATCTAATCAGTGAATACTGCCCTTATCCACGATGATCCGCAGTTCGGTGATCGTCCGGCGGTAGATATCGGCGACATGATTGTAACTGTTGACCAGGCCATCGGCTTCATATCGGCGCCCTTTGAACTCCAGCTCCCTGGCCAGAATAGAGAGTTCCATGGCCCCCACGTTGGCACTGCTCGATTTGAGGGGATGCGCCGACTTGACCAGTGCATCCATGTCCCTCTCTCTCACCGCATCCCGAATGGCATGCATTAAACCCGGTGCACTGTTTAAATAGCTCTCCAGCACGGAGACGAAATCATCTTCCATGATTTCATATAACTCTTGCAAAATACTGTGATCAATCATGCCGCTTGCAGACATGCCTGAGCCTCCCGTACCCACCAATGCCTCACCCGAACCGCCGACATCAACCTCTGAAGCCTGCGCATCGCTGCTTTCAACTGTTAGGGTATCATCCTCACTCTGGCTAATCATCTCTTCCATGGGCAACCACTGGCGGAGCATATTTTCCAATTGGGCAGGTTTGACGGGCTTGGAGAGATAATCATCCATACCGACCGCCAGACAGCGTTCACGGTCACCCGACATGGCATTCGCCGTCATGGCGATCACGGGAGTGCGCATCAAGCCCTGTTTCGTCTCCCTTTCCCTGATCGCCTCTGTGGCTTCGTAACCATCCATACGCGGCATCTGGCAGTCCATCAACACCACGTCGAACTGCTCTTCATGCAAGGCGTCCATCGCTTCGGCGCCGTCATTAGCGGTAATCGGCGACAGCCCCGCCTTTTCCAGCATTTTCTTGACCACCGCCTGATTGACCGGATTATCCTCGACCACCAGGACACGACCGGCAAGTTTGGTGTGCCGATCCCTGGCCTGCTCTTCTCCCTCGCTAGCGACGCCCGGAAACAGTTCCTCCGTCCCACCCTGCTTGTCGAACCAATTGAAACGATCATCAGGCAGGCGCGGAATCGGCTCTTCTTCGGGTACGGTATGTGCGGCGGAATCCTGTGCCACATCGAACATTCGCTGTAGGCGCTGCTTGATCCCCTTGCTTCTGCCACCGTCACTAACGCACTCAACGCCTAACTTTTCAAGCATTTCGATACTTTCAATCGGAATGTTGATCGCCAACACCTGGACATCGCGCATATGGACAATGGCGCGTGCGGAATTGACGGTCTGCAGGAGGTTAACACTCGCCAGACCGGAATCGATAATAATCAACTCATAGCGCCAGCTTGCTCCGAGGTTGGCCGACGATTTCAGCTTGCTGAGCGCATCATACTGATCATCGGTCACCTCCAGCAACATACCCAGTTCTTTCAGGGAATTGGCGAGTCCGGCAACATCCGGGGAACTTTGCGAAGCCAGCAGCAAGGTACGGATATTCTGCAGATTACGCCTGCTGGAAGGGATCTCCTGGAGCGATTTGCGCATCGGTAGAATAAACCAGAAATAGGAACCCTGCCCCATCTGAGACTTGACTCCGATATTCCCGCCCATCAGTTCCGTAAGGCGTTTACAGATCACCAATCCCAGGCCTGTTCCGCCGTGCTTGCGCGTCGTCGAGGCATCGGCCTGTGAAAAAGGCTCGAAAAGACGTTGCACCTGCTCTCCGGACATACCTATACCGGTATCCCTGACGGCAAACAGCAACTCAACCTCGGTGCGGCTGGATTGGCGGCCGGAGACTTCAACCGTGACCTCGCCATGCTCAGTGAATTTGACGGCATTACTGACCAGATTGGTCAGTATCTGGCGCAGACGGATCGGATCGCCGCGCACGAATCTCGGTACATCCCGATCCAGCTTATAGCTGAGTTTCAAGCCACGGCGCTCTGCGGCATTCTTCATTAATGCGGTGACCTGCTCGACGGTATGGAGCAGGTTGACATCGATAAACTCCAAATCCAACTTACCCGCCTCAATCTTGGAAAAGTCGAGAATATCGTTGATGATGCTGAGCAGGATCTGAGATGAGTTCAACGCCGTGGTGACGAACTGTTTCTGTTCGCTATCGAGCTTTGTCTCCAGCAGCATTTCCAGGATCGGCAATACGCCGTTGAGAGGTGTCCTGATCTCATGGCTCATGGTGGCCAAAAACTCTGACTTGGCGAGATTTGCGCTCTCAGCCGCCTCTTTGGCCAGAAACAACTCCCGCTCCACCGATTGTCGTTGGTCATTTTCCACGATCAGACGGTTTCTCATTTCACTAAGCTCCGTCTCCGAGGCGACCATGCGCTCATGCAACAGCACCCGGTTGGCCGCAATCAGCAGGTAGCCCTGCTGATACACCGTCATCCAGGCAGACAAAATCAGCAGCGCCATGGCATAGGCGATCAAGCCGGCAAGAAATTCCTCGGAGACCAAACCCTTGTCGCCGGAGAGGCTGAGCACAAGCAGGAACAGCGCGGACAGGATAAAAATGATGCTGAAAAAGGTATCGACGGTCAGCAGCAAGGCTGTGAGCAGGAACACCGTACCGATCAATACCAGATCGATCACCAGGAATTCGATATCGGTAGGGTGTTTCAGGTGATGAATGAGCGCAGCCGCCCAAAGCGCCCCTAACAAAAGCACCCCCGGCAGCAATGCGTATCGCCAAAGCCGTAGGCGGACCAGAGCGATATGCCGTACAAATATCGCAAGAATAATCTGCGCAAAGAGAACAGAAGCCAACAGCCCGCCCCACAGCAGACCCAAAGGGTGTTCCCAGGCCCGATTCAGATAGAAGAAGATCAGCCCGGCAATGAAATTCGCAATGATAAGCGTCGTGCCGTTCGCGTAAAGCAAGCGTACCTTTTCTCTTTTTATTTTTACCGCTTCTTCGTTTGGATCCGCCATACCTGATCGCCGGATACCTTAACCCGCACTTCGCACCGGAATCCGGTTTTTTGAGGCAAGTCCATCAAATTCCATCATGTTCTCAGTTTTTTCGGTTGGTCTGGTGAGCAATTCGGGGTAACCTCTAAATATCTCAATAAATTAGCACATCACACCCGCAACTGCCTTATATCTCTCGGCGCCGATAATCCGATAGTGTAGCAACCCCTCTATCACCGATGCGCGAGGAAACGCTGATGATCACTGGATATCGTACTAACCTGAAACTGTCAATCATCAGCGAGTATTCTCCCTCCCTGACGCCGGTAAGCGGCTCTTTATAATGCAAAGCTAATGAATTAATTTGATAAAGAAAGGCCGTTGTGTGACAGTCCGCAGACCACGTTATCAAAACTTGCTGTAGGGGTACGGTGGCATTTTGACGCCTGTAGGCAGCCACACAACGGCTGAGCGCGACATAGTAGGTTGCCGGGTAAAAATAACCACGTTCTTTTCGGCTTTGCGTTTCGCGGCAGTGTTTGCGTTATCGTTTTTCCAGTGTTTCCAGACACACCCTGAATTAAGGAGAAAACCATGACTCAGAATGTTGGCAATATCGAGCGGATTATCCGGGTTATCGCGGGACTGGCCATTCTCGCTTGGGGGTTTCTGCTAAGCGACCCGATCAACTGGTGGGGCGCCATTGGCGCTGTCCCCCTGATCACCGGACTTGTCTCTTTTTGTCCGCTCTGGACGATATTGGGAATCAATACCAGGAAACCGTCTTGAGTCTTTGACCTTCCCCCGGTCAAACCCACTCGTCAGATAGGATTCGGCTGCACCGGTCCGCTCGGCATGTTATCGATAAAGATGATTCCTGCCGGATATCGGCAGGATTGGGATGGAACGGTCAACTGCGGTTTTCAGGTTCAGGCGCTGTCGATGACATCCTCCTGGGTATTCTTCGGCCAAGCGGCCAGGACTGCCTGTACCAGGGTCGCCAGGGGAATGGCGAAAAACACCCCCCAGAACCCCCAAAAACCGCCAAATACCAGAATCGCGACGATAATCGCCACCGGGTGCAGGTTGACGACCTCGGAAAAAAGCAACGGCACCAACACATTCCCGTCCAGGGCCTGAATAACGAAATAGGCCACGGCAAGCCAGGCAAAATCCGACGACCAACCCCATTGAAACCAGGCGATAAAGAGCACGGGGATGGTGACAACGGCAGCGCCGATATAGGGGATGATCACCGACAATCCCACCATGACCGCAAGCAGCAAGGCATAATTCAACCCCAATAGGGAGAAGGTGATAAAACTGACGGCCCAGACGGTTACGATCTCCCAGAACTTACCCCGCACATAGTTGGCGATCTGCTTGTCGACATCCTTCCACACCGTACCGGCAAACCTTCGGTGTCTGGGAAGATACCTCACAAACCAATCGATGATGAGTCGCTTGTCCTTGAGAAAAAAGAATACCAATAACGGCATCAGAATGAGGTATACCACCAAGGTAATAACGCCCACCACCGATGCCAATGACCAGGAAACCGCCTGTTGGGCAAAGGATGCGATTTCATTGCGAATCTGCTGGATCAACTGGTCCACCTGATCCTGAGGGATCAGATCCGGATAGCGCTCGGGCAACTGCATCAGCGCCTGCTGACCCATGGCGATCATGGTGGGTAGCTGCTGCAGAAAATCGGTCACCTGACGCGACAGCAAGGGCAGAAGCCCCAACAGGACGAGCGCGACAAACAGCAGAAACAGGATGAACACCAGCACCACCGAAATCGATCTGGGCCAGGAACGCATCTCCAGTTGGGCAACGATCCCCTCTAACAGATAGGCCACCACGATACTCGCCAGGACTGGGGCGAGCATATCCCCCATGATGATAACGACACCAAAGAAAAGCACTAGAAAGAGCGTCAGAAAAACGATCTGCGGGTCAGAAAAATATCTTTTAAACCAGTTGGTTATGACCTGCATGGAATCAACCTAGTGCACCTCGATTTACAACAGTGAGCCGATATTTTCGTTATATTGTTTTCAGCGTCTCTGGATGGACACCAGGTAATCCTGATAGTGCCTGGCGAACAATGCCTCCAATTCGTCAATCACCGATTCGGCCTCCCTTCCCTGCATCACATGGGACATCATCAGAGAGGAGGTCTCATCAAACAGTTTGTCTCTCTGCAACATGTAGTAGCCGGCGGAGAGACGTTTAATCGCCTTCACCACGGACTCGGGTCGCGGCCGCTCCATCGACTTTGGCTGATGCACGGTCTCTTCTTCCTGTCCGTCGGCCGGCGAATCCCGACCGGCTAAAAATGCCGCAAAGGCCTGCAGGGTAAGCCGGTCCTGCGGACCCAGCCGGGCATAGAGATCCAGCAACTTCCGCTGATCCGAATCGTGCTTCTGCGGTCCGCTGACGAACTGCAAGGCTAGCTCCCTGACGCTTCCTTCGAGGCGTTCCGGCACATTTGGGCCGCTCTGAATGTTACCGTATCTATGACAAGGCACACTAGCCAGGACATTTCACCCGACCGCTGATAATATGAATTAACCATTTGATTTTACATGTAATTTATGGAATATTAGCAAAGTATTATCCGGCAACGCTGAACGCGCCCCCGCACCGATCTCGTCGCTCAGGGATGGTATTTCCTCCATCATCAATAGCTCAGGCTATTGACTCAATCACAAATCCTCCCCTGAACGACGAGACCGGCACGATCATCACGTTCCCGGGTGTAACATCCGGGCTAGAGCTGCTGCTCTCCATGTACTTCGCAATAACCCCGGGCAAACTCGAGCAACTCCTCCATGGCGCGCAGGCGGAATTTCTGCTTCTGATGGACAAAGGAGAAGGGCCGCTCCAGTTTAGGCACCAGATTGATCGCCCTCAGGGTATCCAGCTTAAGTTCTTTCTGAATGGTCGCGCGGGAAACCACCGAAACGCCCATCCCGGCTTCGACCGCACCCTTTACCGCCTCAGGACTGCCCAGTTCCATGGATATATTCAAGGCCGAATCGCAATGGCTGCCCAGATACTCGTTAATCACCTCTCGGGTTCCCGATCCCTCTTCACGGCAGATAAAGGGATACTGAAGCAACTCCGCGACATCCACGGACTCCAGATCCGCCAGGTCATGGCTAGGCGGCACAATCGCCACCAACTGGTCGCGACGGCAGACCTCGACCACCAGATTCTTATTCCCGACCGGCGCCTCGACAACCCCCAGATCGATGGTGTTGTTCTCCACCATCGAGACGATCCCTTCCGAATTCGAAACCCGCAGGTGGATGCTGACCTCCGGATATCGGGCGCCGAAATCGCCCAGCAGGGAGGGCAGCATATACTCCGCTATCGTCGTACTGGCGCCGATGGTCAGCGCACCCCGGATTTCTCCGGTCATCTCCCGCACCGAGTTTTCCATGTCCGCATACAGGTCGAATATGCGGTCTGCATAGCCGTAGACACGTTCACCCGCCTCGGTAAGGCTGATGCGGTTATGGGTGCGATCAAACAACCTGGTGTTGAAATACTCTTCCAGCTGACGGATCTGGAAGGTCACGGCCGGTTGGGTCATGTGCAAGGTTTCAGCGGCTTTGGTAAAACTCAAAAGACGTGCAACCGTATGAAAAACCTGTAATCTGCGATCCGCCATAGGTTATAGCTGCCTAATCGGTTGTTCTTTGTGGGGGTAAGCGCCTCTTATATCACAAACCCCTACTGTGTGGAACGCTGATCAACAGTGCAATTGACGAAGCTTTTTAACGCTGCATCGATTATGGTAATTTGCAGTGAGTCCACTAGGGGGCGTTCTCAATTACCTGAGTGAGCGTGATTCTGAGTCATTTTTCGTGCCGGCAAGGCGCGATGAGGCGCAATAGTCATTCTATTGCAACGAATCGCAACGCCGCCGGCGCGGAAAAGGGCCGGAATCACGCCGCGAACGATGATTGAGAACACCCCCTAGTACTCCGTCAACCTAATAACTTAGGATGACGGAGTACTAGACTCATGACACTCTGCCCCGGCTTATTGCAAACGAACCGGCTTGGAAATCGCTCGGCTATCGGATCGTTTCCCATGAGGTCGGGCAATGTGCAACGAGTCCGGACAAAAACAACAGCAACTCGATGGAGAACCGCATGGATTTACACACCCACTTTCGAAGTTCTTGTCTGGCACTGTTATGTGGTTCGACGCTCGTCGCACTGAATCAGTCTGCCCGTGCATCCGGTTTTGCCGTCCCGGAACTCAGTATCGCCGGACTGGCCACATCCAACGCCATGGTGGCCAATCCCGATTCCCTCGGCGCCATTGCCTATAACCCTGCAGCGATGTCATTCCATGAGGGAAGTTCCGCCGCCGCCGGTGTGATATTGGTGGACCCCGGCCTCCGTGTCGATACGGGATCAGGTAATATCGACAGCGACGGCAACGACGTGGTGGCCATCCCCGTACTCTCAGCACATGACCAACTCAGTGAAGTATGGGCGCTGGGTATTTCGGTCAATGCCCCTTTTGGGCTTGAGACCGATTGGGCATTGGAAACCTTTGACGGCCAATATCCCGCAGGGTCGTTCATTCCGACCAAAACCAAGCTGGAGGTCGTGGCATTCAGCCCCAGCGCGGCCTTCAAGCTTAACCGGCAGGCCAGTCTCTCCTTCGGTGTCGATTATTACTGGATGAGAGAGGTTATCTTCAACAGTAAATTGAACAACCAGTCCACCTATCCCGACTTCAATCTCGAAGGTGACGGCCGCAGCGTCGGCTTCAACCTCGGCGCTCTGTTGGTTGTGGATAACTGGAGTTTCGGCGGCAGCTACCACTCTTCCTCCAAGATCAAGGCCGAGGGCACCCTCAACGACGAGGCGGGAGTACTCCCCGCGAATCTTTCAAACAATGTCACCGCAACCCTCGAACTACCCTGGAGACTGCAGATCGGGGTGCGCAATCAGACGACCGACAAGCTCGCCGTTGAATTCGACTACACACGGACGGGGTGGAATACTTTCGATACCCTGGAGGTCAAAAACGAGGAGTTCGGCTCCACCATCTTCACCAGCGTAAACGCCTTTGAGAACGCCAACGCCTACCGCCTCGGCGCTACCTACGACTATAGCGATACCACTCAGCTCCGCGTGGGCTATACCTATGACGAAACCCCACAACGCGATGAATACTTCAGTCCAAGAGTTCCCGATGCGGACCGCCAGCTTTTCAGTCTGGGTATCGGCTATATGCTGAACAACGGCTGGACCATCGATGCCGGATATATGTATGTGAAATTTGACGAGCGGACCATTGACAGCCCGACGCCGGCCGTCGCGGGGCAGGAGTTGAACGGCACCGCAGCAGTCAACGGCAGCTATGACTCCAGTGTCCAGCTGCTGGGATTCGGCGTGACCAAGCGCTTCATGTAACCATCGATCTCAACTGGTGTTAACAGGCCCTAAAAAAACGCCGCCCTTGTGGGGCGGCGCCGTAGACTGCATTTACAACGGGTTAGATGTAAAGGCAAATATCGCTTTGACCGGCGAATTCAAAGAAACGGGCTGCGCCGGCATATTCGATGTGGTCAATGAATTCAGCGGTATTCATCTCAAACAGATCCACCGTCATTTGACAGGCGATCAATTTGACTTCGGCTTCCTGGCAGAGCTCGCGCAACTCCGTCAGGTCGGCGACACCCTTGGAGGCCATCTTTCTCTTCATCATGCCGGTCATCATGCCCTGCATGCCAGGCAAGGCCAAGCCCAACACAGGAAACCATTTGTCCATGCCCATCGGCATCGGCATTCCCGGATTACCCAGCGGGGTAACCTCCAGTTGAAGATTCTTTTTCAGTAACTGCAGGCCGTAGAAAGTGAAGAAGATTTCAGTTTCATAACCCAACGCCGCTGCGGTGGAAGCCAGTATAAAGGGAGGGTAGGCCCAATCGAGCGACCCTTTAGTGGCGATAATAGCTAACTTTTTTTCGTCTGACATCGTTAATCGTCTCCAAAAAAAGTTCCGATCGGATGGTCAGTCAGGCCTTCTTGATCAGAAATTCAAATTTGCCGCCGACTTCCTTGGATTCCATCAGTTCATTCCCGGTCTGATTGGCAAAGGCTTCGAAATCCTTCACGGAACCTGGATCGGTAGCAATGATGTGGAGGATTTTTCCGGATTCCATACCATTCAGGGTTTTCTTCGCCCGCAGAATCGGCAGAGGGCAGTTGAGTCCGCTTGCGTCAAGTTCTTGATCAAAATCCGCCATGGTATGACCTCCGGCTAGTATGTAGAATGTGGGGTGTATGTGTGGAAAAATCAGACGGACCTTTATATGTCATGCACCCTACAAACGCAAGTAGGGCCACCGTCTGAATGCCGCTGAAATCAGTGCTGTTCATGCTCGATAATCACCAACCGGTAAAACCTTAACCCGCCGCCCCGGCAGCCAGCCGATAGCCGGATCTTGTCCAGTTGAGAATGCCGCCGCGCAGGTTGATGACGTTAGCGTAGCCCTGCCGGGTCAGATAGGCGCAGGCATTATAGGAGCGCGCCCCACTGCGACAGTATAAGATGACGTCTTTGTCTTTCGGCAGTTCTACGATGCGCAAGGGCAAAAGGTGCATTGGCAAATGCTCGGCATCGGGCAACATACCCTGAACCAATTCACCCGCACTGCGGATATCAAGCAACAGGCATTCATCGCCTTCGGCGATACGATGTTGAAGATCGCCAGCGTCAATTTCCTTTATCATCACGATAGGGCCACCTTAAAATTACAACCTAAGGTGCATTAGTATATTAATGTTTTTAAATATTTCAAGCCGAATTACCTAGTGAATCCTTAGGGTTTCAGGGTGATCGACTCGTGATAGAGTTTCACCGACCCCGTTTACCCTAAAAACCGCCGTTGTCTATATGGACTTTTTTCCCATTTTTCTCAACCTTAAAAACAAATCCTGCCTGGTCGTCGGGGGTGGTCCCGTCGCTGAGCGAAAAACCGCGCTGTTACTCAAATCCGGCGCCGATGTGGTCCTGGCGTCTCCGGATCTGAGCCATGATCTCACCACTTGGCGCGACATGGGCCGATTCACTCATCTGGCAAGGGAGTTCGAGGATGAAGATCTGGCAGGCAGCCACCTGGTCATCGCCGCAACCGACGATAGCGCCATCAATCACCGGATATCCGAACTGGCTGATGAATTGCGCATCCCGGTCAACGTGGTCGATCAGCCAACGCTTTGCAGCTTCATCGTCCCCTCCGTCATTGATCGATCTCCAGTGGTTGCGGCCATCTCTACCGGCGGCGCATCGCCGGTGCTGGCTCGTCTCATCCGCTCCCGATTGGAATCGCTGATTCCGGCCGGATACGGACGTTTGGCGAATCTCTGCAACCGCTTTCGCCGGCGCGTGAAGGATAGCTTTGCCAACCCCGCCGATCGGCGACTGTTCTGGGATCGCGTGCTACAGGGCGGGGTCGCCGAAAGAGTCTTCTCCGGCCACGACGCTGAGGCCGATCAACTGATGGAACAGGCCCTCGCCAACCCCAGGCTGAGCGAAGCGATGGGAGAGGTCTATCTGGTCGGCGCAGGCCCCGGCGACCCCGACCTGCTGACCTTCCGCGCCCTGCGCCTGATGCAGCAGGCGGACGTGGTGGTGTATGACCGCCTGGTGGCCAAGCCCATCCTGGAGATGACCCGTCACGACGCGGAACATATTTACGTAGGCAAGGAGCGGGACAGGCATGCCATGCGCCAGGAGGAGATCAATCAACTATTGGCCAAACTGGCCAAGCAAGGCAAGCGGGTGCTGCGTCTCAAGGGGGGAGACCCTTTCATCTTCGGCAGAGGAGGAGAGGAGATCGACACCCTCGCAGCGCAGGGAGTGCCCTTCCAGGTCATCCCGGGCATTACCGCCGCTGCCGGGTGCGCCTCCTATGCCGGCATTCCCCTCACTCACCGCGACTATGCCCAATCAGTGACCTTTGTCACCGGCCACCTCAAAGACGGCAGCATCAACCTGAATTGGGAGATGCTGGCCCAACCGCATCAGACCATTGTCTTCTACATGGGCCTGGTCGGCCTGCCGGTGATCTGCAAGGAACTGCAAGACCACGGCGTGCCGGCGGATATGCCGATCGCCCTGATCCAACAGGGCACCACCCATATGCAGCGGGTCTTTACCGGCACGTTGGACAACATCCTTGATCTGGTCGAGCAGGAGCGTCCCAAGCCGCCGACCTTGATCATCGTCGGTCGGGTGGTGAATCTACAAGAGAAGCTGGCCTGGTATGAGGCCCCGCTCCGCTCCGAACAGGGCGCCACTTCGCCGGTCGACTTTTGAACCTGAAAACCGCAGTTGACCGCTCCAAAACCAAGGCGGCATCAGGGCAATAAGTACTGACAACATACTTTTGCTCTGTAGATTTCATGATAAACTTCATCATTATCGTACCCGGTATCGGGCACAGGGAGGTCATAAGATGATTTCATCTCTTCTCAATTCCGGCGCATGACCGCATGCCGGATTCATACATTCAACCGCTAGCCCGGATGTTTCACCCGGGAACGTGATGATCGCGCCGAACCCGTCACGCAGGGGCGGATTTCACGAATAACATCCTTGTCATGCGCCCTTCGGGCCGGCCTCAGGCCGGGTGAAATATCCCGGCCGGGCGAAAACACTACAGGGGAATCGAATTGAGACGCACGGATAAAACGCTGCTTGAGCAAATGCACATCAGTGATGTTGATATTCTGCATCGTATGGAGCTTCTGAGCCTGAGCAAAAAGGAGTTAGACCTACTATCCAGTCACAAACCGATCATCGAAGGTAAGCTTGATGAAATTGTTGGTGAGTTTTACGAAAAGCAAACTGAAATAGACGAAATATCCACATTAATCAGGGATGTGGATACACTGCGGCGCCTACAGGCCGCGCAACGTAAATATATCATCGATTTATTTTCCGGGCATTATGACGGTGAGTACGTTAACAATCGGCTACGCATCGGTATGATTCACGAACGCATCGGTGTGGAGCCGAAACTTTATCTTTCCGCTGTAATGTCTCTAAAATGTATTGTAATCAGGACATTGAAGGAGACTATCAAGGAATCCGAAGGCTTAAACTCCATAGTCAATACGCTCGATAAATTATTCTATTTCGATACTACACTTGTATTTGACACATACATTGACTCCTTGGTGGGAGAAGTAGAAAGCGAAAAAAAGAAAGTTGAAATATATGCAAACAACCTGGAGGAAAAAGTTGCTGAAAGAACCAGGCAATTGGAAGAGCAGACCAAACTGGACCCACTTACGAATATATACAATCAGCGGGCCATGCAGGAATTACTCAGAAGAGAACTGACCATTGCGAAAAGACGCCAAACCAGACTCTCCTTGATCTATTTCGATATTGACAATTTTAAGGATATCAATGATACCTACGGACATATAAAAGGCGATGAAGTCTTGAAGTTTTTAGGCCGGATTCTTCTCAGGAATGTCAGAGAAACCGATGTGCCTTGCCGGTATGGAGGCGATGAATTCTGCCTGATACTGCCTGAATGCAACATTGAGCATGCCCATGTCATTTGCCAAAAGATCATAGAAGAGTTTGGCGATCAATATCCTGAATTCTCCCTCAGCATGGGCATCGCTGAAACCGACCCGCAAGCGCATACTAACGCAGATCAGCTCATAAAATTCGCTGATGAAAAGATGTACCTGGCGAAAAAGGCAAGCGGCTCACAAATCCGTGCTTGAACCTGCCACCCACAATTTCAATCGGCGACAACCACCCGATCCCTGCCCAAGGACTTAGCACGATAGAGCGCCTTATCGCAACGCTGGAGAAAATCATCGCAGGACTCACCCAGACGATAGGCCGCTACGCCTATGGAGGCGGAAACACCTCCGACAACACACCCTGAATTGGGGCGTTTGAGGACGATTTTCCGAATAATCAGTCTGAGATTTTCCGCCAGATTAGTGGCATTGTTGGAACCGATATCCGCTAACAGAATTGCGAATTCATCACCCCCATAGCGTGTGCATGCATCTTTTCCCTTGGTATGCCGATTCAGCAATTCCGCCAAGGCCTGCAACACCTTGTCTCCCAGAAGATGCCCATGGTTGTCATTGATATCCTTGAAGTTGTCGACATCGATAAGCATCAGGCAGAAATTCGCACGATGCTGCCGACGAGTCTCCTCAATCATTGAATCGAGGGCCTGGTCAAAGCCACGCCGATTCAACACCCCGGTCAACGGATCCAGTTTCGCTTCCTGTCTGGCATCGCTCAACTCGGCCCGGAGCTTCTCCACCTCCTCTGTTGAAGAGAGAAGCTGGGTCTCAAACTGATCGGTATCGGTCACCAGCGAGCGCGTCTCGGCAATAATGGCGGAGACCGCCATCATCACATCCTCGATTTTTACGCTTTCAGCCAATGTATTGATGTGCTTTTCAATGCGTTCGTTGGAGACGGATGTCTTGCCGGTAAGGTCGATCATGGCGCCTAACGTATGTGCGACAATATCCAGCAATTCTTCTCTCAGGTCTTTGAGCACGGCCTCATTACAACCGCAGATGCACTGCCGAAAGAGTTTCTCAACCATTTCGTGCGACCAGCCATCCCGGTCTTCCAATAACTCATCCAGGCGCCTGTTGAGCGCCATATCCCGCCCGGTGACATAGTGGTATGCGAGCCCGTAATTTATCGGGTCAGCAACGAGCTTGTGTTTAGCGAGGAACGAGATGGCCAGCCGGAACAGTTCACCAGCCTGATCCGGTGACTCGGTGTATCCCATCATGGAGTCGTTCGAATATTGTTGATTTCCATCCACCACGATCACGGCCCCTCAATGGCCGCAGACAAAGGAAACCCCTTAGCATAGCGATTGAGAAAACGTACAAAATCGCTACCGCTCAAAGGTTTCGAGATAAAAAAACCCTGCCCCTCGTCACATCCTTCCCTCCTCAGAAAATCGAGTTGTTCAGAATACTCGATTCCCTCAGCTACGACTTCTATACCAAGGGTGCGCCCCAAGCCTATTATCGTCCGTGAGATTTCGGCATTTTGCTCATCGTGACATACATTGGTCACAAAACTGCGGTCAATCTTCAATTTATTCACCGGAAACCGGGCCAGATAGGCCAATGACGAGTAGCCGGTCCCAAAATCATCGATGGAGATAATAACGCCCAACCGGCGAAGATCCTGGAGATATCCGGCAGATGCCTCGGCATCTTTCATCAAAAAGTTTTCCGTGATCTCCAGTTCAAGAAGGTCCGCATTCAGGCCGGTTGACCGAAGCGTGCGCTTCACGAAGCCGACAAACGCCTCGTTCTGGAGCTGAACACCCGAAAGATTCACCGCAATACGCCCGAACTCAAGACCTTGAGCTTTCCATCCCACCGCATCGTTGCAGGCATTTTCCAACACCCATTCACCGATTTCTTTTATCAGACCCGATTCCTCTGCCACGGGAATGAATTCTTCCGGCGAAATAAATCCCTCTTCGGGATGCTGCCACCGCAACAGGGCCTCAGCCCCGATAATCCTGCCCGCCTTTAAATCGATCTTGGGTTGATAGTGGATCTGAAATTGATCCGTCTGCAATGCATGCCGGAGCCCGGACTCCAGGGTGAAGTGCTGATATGCGTTGCTGGTCAACTCCTGGGTATAGAACTGGAAGCCCCCCCGCTCGGTATTCTTCGCCTTGTACATGGCGGCATCCGCATTCTTCAGCAATTCCGCCGCTCCCTCGCCATCGCTGGGATAGACAGAGATCCCGACACTGGCGCTCAGATAAAATTCATGGCCTTCTTCTATGAACGGGTTATCAAAGCAAGTATGCAGCTTCTCCGCCACGGATGCCGCGCTGTATGACTGATGGACATTTTCGATCAGGACCGCGAACTCATCGCCCCCCAGTCGGGCAAGGGTGTCGCCCTCCCTGACCGTCTCTTTCAGGCGATTGGCGACCATTTTCAGGACACGATCCCCTGCCGGGTGCCCGAGGCTGTCATTGATATGTTTGAAGCGATCAAGATCGAAATACAGAATACAGAGCGGCAGTCCGGTCCGCTTGGCCTGGGAAATGGCGTGATCGACACGGTCGTTGAACAGCAGACGGTTCGGCAATTCCGTCAACCAATCATGGTAGGCGAGATGCCTTGCCTTGGTCTCGGCGAAGACACGTTCAGTGATGTCGATATGCACCCCGGTCAACCTGATCAGGGCCTCTTTTTCATCAAAAGTCGGGGTCGCCCTGGCAAGGATCCAGCGGAAGGAGCCGTTCTTGTGCCGTAGCCTGAACTCCTCCTCCCAGTTGCCCCACGGCTTAGCCAGATAGGTCTGCAGTTTCTGCATGACCTCCTTGCTGTCATCCGGATGCAGACGTGACTCCCAACTACTGAGTTCATTGGGCAGCTCGTCGTTTTCAAAGCCAAGCTGTTCCTTCCACCTTGGCGACAGATAGAGTTGGTTGTGTGTGATATCCCAATCCCAAAAGCCATCTAAGGAGGACTCCAGAACGTGGCCGAACCGCTGTTCGGTGGCGCGTAGCGCATGTTCCGTAATCTCCAGTTGCTGGGAACCGGTGAAGACCGCGTCTTGTAGAAATTGATGCTCGAGAGAGAGATGAATGGTATCGATCATCTGGGAATGGAATTGCCTGGCCAAACTCAACATTCCGATACCAAACAGCAATACAAAGCCCCCCAGAAACGATGTCGCCTGATCTCCACGAACGAACAGACTGATCTCCAGGGGGAGCAATAAGGGAATCAAGAAGACGACATAGACCTTCAGGACAGCCGCATAGGCGGAGACGCTCCCGGCGGCCAACCCGGAGACAATCACAAATAACACCACTTGATGGGCGGTCGGCCAACCCGGATCGTAAAACAGACTCAGCAACCCCCAGATGGTTCCACTGAGAAAGGTCATCAATATGTGCCGGCGTAACCAGACCCTCAGCCTGGGACTTTCTTGCTTGACCTTGTTGAATCGCCAGAACAAGAGGATTCTGGCGATGCTGAGCAGAAACAGCGAGACAGCCCACGCCATGAGCATCGGTCTGTCGGCCACCTCCCAATAGTAGAGGCCGGCCAACATGGCGGCAGCGACCCCGGAGAATACAATAGTGCCTCCCTGCGCATAGAGCAGGCTGACTTGTTTCTCGAAAACCGCCTGTTGCATCGACTTCATCAGTGACCCATATATTCTTGGTTTACATCTTCTTGATACGATTGCTTTTTTTCATTGATACCGTCCAACTCCCGCAGCAGTTTGCAATAGGGAATCATCTACCCTACTGATATAGCGGCATACGTTTCAAAAGCGTTAATCGGAATACAATCCGGTTGTTTTTCTTTATCGGCCTTTCCTGCCGCCCCGTCGGGCAACCCCGCTTCCCGCAGCAGTTCGCTGAACCTAAAAACCGCAGTTGGACGGGGTGAAGAGTGCGCTTATGGGGGTGCGGGGCAAGGCGTTGCAACGCAGCCATGCGCCACCGCAAGCGTGCCATTCGCCCCATAGCCTGGTTCACCCGACCGATGAATAGGCAAATCGAAGTTAATAGTTTGCCTATCAGTAGGTTAGTATCAGAATGAAGCGGTCAACTGCGGTTTTTAGGTGCAACGGATTCAGTCTCTTTGGAAATTCATGTATTCCGAAGCCCAGGCAATAGCATACGGAAACACCCATCCCTCGGATGTTTCCGGAGTGGAATCGATACATGACATGTTCCGATCCCCTCACTTTCAAAGGCTTATCGTCTTCGAAAGCAGGGCAGGACACCCACCGCATGCATCGGCATCGCTGCCCCACTGATCACCACTGTGGTCGGCTCGCTCGACAATGCCTGAGATCAATCCAAGGAGAGGCGACAGGCAGTCCGTCAGGCGTGATTTTGCATCGGCAGTTGCGTCTGTTTTTCGCCCGGACTGCTCTGACTCATCATTTTCGACTGAGCCCTGACCAAACGGGACATCGCCGAAATATCGCGCTCACTGAGTGAAAATGCTGCGTCAACCCAATCATTTGCAATATCCAGCAACTCCTGCTTCTCCAATGGTAGTACACGGTTGCGCATCTTCAGCACCGATCTTCTGGTGATGCTCGACTTGTTCAGACGTTTGATGAAAGACCTGAGCGCCACCTCTCCCTGGCCCGGATCGGCGATAACGTCGACAATCCCCATTTCGTACAAGACCTCCGCGCTGTACCCTTCCGCATTCACGATCATTTTTTCCACCAGAGCCGGCGAAATGCGCCGCGCCAGGAAGGAGTAGGCCCCCATCCCGGGAAACATATTGAAGACCACTTCTGGAAATTTAAATATCGTACCGGCCTCGGCAACGATGTAATCGCTCGAAAGAGCGGCCTCGAAACCCGCTCCCAAGGCAGTGCCGGTAACCAGCGAGATAGTGCGAACATCAGCGTTGAGATTGACGAAATTGGCGTATAGCACATCGATGCTCAGCTCGGCATAGCTTTGTAACGTTTGCCGGTCTCCCGACGTGATCATATCGACGAAGAACTTCAAATCGCCTCCCAGGTTGAATACACCGGGAACATCGGAAGCAAATACAAGAAAATCGATATCGGTCCTGGGTTCCCTGCTACCGAGATAATCGGCCGTGTTCGTCTGGAATCGGTTGATGTCCCCTAGCAACTGATGAGAAAAGCAGGGTATTGCACCGGGATCCATGGCAAAGGTGAGGGTCTTATAGCTCTCATCATAACGTACATTGAGCGTATCATAGGAAAGATCGTTCAGAGATTGTGTGGGCACGGCTTTGAGCATTTTATCTTCCTCTCTGGGTGGGTGTCATAAAGTCTGGCGAAACGGTATGGTTAACAACACATCGAACAAGCACCACGATGGTGCTTTTATCTTAGGCTTTAGCATTGCAGGATAAAAACAGCATTTCATGAAATGCTTGAAGTAAGGAGTAACCAAGATCACTTGATCGTGGCTCATTTCCTGTTTCATCGGGAAGTAAAATCCCTCAACTAATTGATCTTGAGCAAGGTATCCTGCCTTTTTGTACATTCAAGGGTAAAAAAACATAATGAGGGGTAAATGTTTGTGGCACATCTGCCGCTATTGCTTTTTCATGCGGTCAAAATACTGCTTGACTGTTACAATAAACGATTCGGTCTCACTAAAATCAATAATCGTGGAAACGCCATGGTCGGCGAAACATTGAAAGAAGTCTTCAGACTGCCCGGATTCACAGCCTTGACCCAAGGACTGAGCGATCTGGCTCGCCTGGAATATGAGCAGGGGTTGATTCGCCTCTTCTTCACCTTTGTCGTCTTTATCTACCTGCTGGTCTCGGACCTGCTCAACCCCTTGGGCAGCAGCCACACCACGGCCACCATGCTTGCCGCGGGATACGAGGTCTTTTCACTGCTGATCCTGTTCTCCTTCAGGTATGTCAAACAAGGCTCCCATCTGCGGAAGATCATCACCATGCTGGGCGACCACGGCATGACCTGTCTCGCCATGTACGGCGCCGGTGAGGTCGGCGCACCCTTGTTTACGGTGCTTCTCTGGATTACCGTTGGATACGGCGCGCGATTCGGCGCCAACTATCTCTATCTCGGCATGCTGTTCTCCACATCGGGTCTGCTTATCATCATCGGCATCTCGCCGTTCTGGGTAACGCAGCCGATCATAGGGTATGGATTGGTAGTCACCAACATCGTGATTCCGATCTTCGTCTCCAAGATTCTCGGACAACTGGTCGAGGCCAAGGCCATCGCCGAAGGAGCCAACCAGGCAAAAGGCCGATTCCTTGCGAACATGAGCCATGAAATGCGCACACCGCTCACCGGCATCATCGGTGTTTCGCAATTGCTCGTCATGGAAAAGCTGGCGCACGGAGTCGATAACAAGGTCAGGACCATTGATGCATCCGCCCGGCACTTGCTCACCCTTATCGATGACGTGCTCGATTTTTCAAAGATTGATGCCGGACAGATCAAGATCGAGCATGAAGCATTCGACCTGCATGCCTTGGTCACCACGGTCAGCTCAACCCTCGAGCCTATCGCCCGAAAGAAGAACATCAGGTTGATGACCCATATCTCCCCGGAAGTACCCTTCAACCTTCTGGGCGATCCCCACCGTATCCAGCAGGTGCTGAACAACCTGATCGGCAACGCCATCAAATTCACCCATCAAGGCTATGTCGATATCAGGGTCAACGGCCTGCAAATCAACCAAACCACCGCGAGCCTTCGCTTCGAAGTCATCGATACAGGCATCGGCATAGCGGAAGAAGGCCTGAAGCACATCTTTCAGCGTTTCAATCAAATCGATGATTCCATCACCAGGGAGTACGGCGGATCCGGCCTGGGCACCACCATCTCTAAGGAATTGGTCAACTGCATGGATGGCGACATTCAGGTTGAAAGCACGCTCGGAAAAGGCACCCGATTCTATTTCGACCTGCCGTTGGAGTTGCCCGTCACCTCGATGGAGCAGACCTACTCGGGACACACGGCAATCATCTTTTCCAACAGCCTGAGTTTCTATACCAGAATCAATCAACCACTAAAACTATGGGATATCGCAAATGATGCGGTCAGCACGGCGGATGAACTGCTTAAGAGACTCAGTCACCCCAGACCCACATCAAGCCGGTTACCTTTGATCCTGCTGGATGGCGAACACATTGCCGGCGGTCTGGAAGAACTGGTCAGGGATATTCGCCTGTCAAACAACGATGATTGCCATATCATCCTGATCGACACCACCGACAAGTTCCAGCCGTTCAACATACCCCCCGATATCGACTCCGTGGTTCAGGATCTGGAGAACCGGCGTCAACTCTATAACGCCATACATTCCGCTTTCCTGGATATCAACTTGCCGGACGGCGTACAGTCGATCGACACTTGGGATCAACAGCAGCATCGGAAAAAACTGCGGATTCTGGTCGCTGAAGACACCGCTGTAAACCGCCTCATTCTTGGCGAGATGTTGACCAAGGCCGGCTTCGAGGCGGAACTTGTCGAGGACGGCGAGACCGCGCTCCAGCGGTTCGAAGAGATGGATTTCGATCTGGCCATCCTCGATATGCAAATGCCCCGCATCGGCGGACTGGACGTCATCAGGGAATACAGAGCAGGGCATGGTCTACTCAACGACATCCCCTTCATCGTACTCACAGCAAACATATCCAAAGAAGCCGAATTGCAATGCCGGGAGGCCGGAGCCGATATCTATCTGCAGAAGCCTGTCGACATCAATGCCTTGATCGACCATATCCTGCGCTTGACCAACACCGACAACAAAATCGTTGAGGATAGTCAGCATCGCCATCGAGCAACTCAAAAAACAACGCCTTTCACCGCCAAAAAGCTGGAATATCTTAACAAAGAAACGCTTGACGAGTTGACCAGGTTGAGTTCACGCGAGGGCTTTCTCGAAGAGCTGGCCAATAACTTCCTCACCGATATCTATGCCTGTGCCGGGCGCATGGAAATTGCCATGGAGCAGTTCGATATCAACCAGATCATCGATGACGCCCACGCAATCAAAGGGGCCTCGGGCAATATCGGAGCAACCATCCTCTTCGACAAAGCCGCAAAGCTGAACCGCTCCTCGAATGAGGAGATCAGACGCCACGGTCGTAAGCATTTGCACGAGATCGAAGAAATCATCGACGAGACAAAGGCGGCTCTGGAACACTACATCCAGGACAACGAGATAGATATCAAGCTGATAACTCGTTGAATACACGCACGCCTGTTTTGGTGAAAGAGATATAGGATGATTGATCGTAAACTTGCCGTTGCCCCGATGTTGGATTGGACCGACCGCTACTGTCGGTATTTCCTGCGCCTGATCTCCAGGCATGTCGTGCTCTACACAGAAATGGTGACTACAGGCGCCATATTGCATGGGAATCGCGCAAGGTTTCTCGATTTTGACCCAAGCGAACACCCTGTAGCGTTGCAACTGGGCGGCAGTGACCCTAAAGCGCTGGCCGAGTGCGCCGGACTGGGGCAGGCCTGGGGTTACGATGAGATCAACCTAAACGTGGGATGCCCCTCTGACAGGGTCCGGTCGGGGCGCTTCGGGGCCTACCTGATGGCGACACCGCAGTTGGTCAGCGATTGCGTCAAAGCGATGATGGATAGCGTGACCGTTGATGTCACCGTTAAACACCGCATCGGCATCGATGATCGTGACAGCTACGACGAGCTTTGCAGTTTTGTCGGTACTATCTCCGAAGCAGGCTGCAGGACTTTTATTGTGCATGCCCGCAAGGCCTGGCTACAGGGACTAAGCCCCAAAGAGAACCGCAAGATCCCCCCCCTGTCCTATGCAACGGTCCATCGACTCAAGCACGACTTCCCCCAACTTGAGTGGATCATCAACGGCGGCATCGCCAACCTCAAGCAAGCCCAACAACAGCTTGAGCATGTGGATGGGGTGATGATCGGTCGTGAGGCCTATCACAATCCCTGGGTGCTGGCAGGCGCGGATCGCATGATCTATGCAAAAGCCGGAGAGGCCGCGACTCGTCATCAGGTAGTGGAATCATTGCTTCCATTTGTCGAAAAGGAGTTAGCGGCCGGCACACCGATCAAGCGGATAACGCGCCACCTCCTCGGTCTGTTTCACGGACAGCCCGGCGCCGGAAAATGGCGGCGTATGTTGAGCGAGCAGTCTCACCGCCCCGGCGCCACCAGCCGTCTCATCATCCAAGCGGCTGAAGAGGCATGCCGGTAAACTATTGTAGCGTCCTATTGCTATTGACGTATGCCTTCCACCGAGAACTCCAGTTGCACGGTGCGCGATGCAGGCCCCAGGTCGAATGGAATAGCGAAATCTTTCAGGGCGATCTCCGCAGTGCCGAAGAATCCGCGACGATAACCGCCCCAGGGATCCTTGCCGTGACCGATCTTTTCGACTGCGATGACAACCGGCTTCGTCACACCACGCAAGGTGAATTCACCTTTCAGCACCGCGCTTCCGTCGGCCTTCTCCTGATAGATGGTGGAGACGAACTTCGCCTCCGGGTATTGATCAATATGGAGGAACTCCTCACTACGTAGATGCTTATCCCTTTCCGCATGGTTACTGTCGACACTGGCCGGATTGATATCGACTGCGATCTTTGCTGCGGACGGATTCTTCTCGTCATAGCTGAAACTCCCGCTGAACTCATTGAAGCGGCCGAACAACCAACTGTAGCCGAGATGTTTGATGCGAAACTGGATAAAGGCATGGGCGCCCTTGTGATCGATAACATACTCCTCGGCACTCAGCGGCGACGTGATGATAAGGGTGGCGATAAAGATTAAAGCAAGATAACGATTCATGCTGATCCCTCCTACGGGATGATAGAGAAAACGGCTATTCGGCACTGCCTCATCGCGCCGGTCCAGGTCAAGCGCCCGCCTCCTCTGCGGTGGACAACAGGACCTCCACACCCTCGATAGCGGCGGCGTCCTTATGCACCGCTTCCACCTGCAACTTGGTGTGACCGAAGCCGCTGTGGTAAACGATTGCCACTTGAGTCAATGATGATTCTCCCGGCGCCTTAGAGACCCAGCATACGCTTTAGGGTCCGGTCATGGTCTAGAAAGTGATGTTTCAGGGCGGCCAATGCATGCAGTCCGCTCAATACAACCACGCACCAAGCCAGATAGAGATGGACCTTGCCGGCAATGTCCTCCTGATAATCGATATCACTGATGGTGGCCGGGATGGAGAACCAATCGAAGACCTCCAGCGGCCGACCGTCTGCGGTGGAGATCAGATAACCGCTGATCATCACCGCAAACAGCAACAGGTAGAGCGAAACATGCACCACAATCGCCGCCCGCCTCTCATAGAGTTTGTGGGTCTGCAGATGTTGCGGCCGCAGATTGCTGAAACGCCATCCAAGACGCGCTAGCAGCACCAGCAACAGCATCACCCCAATACCCTTGTGCCACCAGGGTCCGAGCCGATACCAGGCATCATAGTAGCCGAGGCTGCGCATCCACAACCCCAGTCCGAACATGCCGTAAACGGTCAGGGCCGCCAACCAGTGGAATCCGATGGCGATCGCCCCGTAGCTGTCCCTGTCGTTGACCAAACGCATCAGAAACGTCCCTCCGGGTCGTCGGAGCGAAAATCGTCCAACAATAGAAACGGACCCAATTGCGGCAACTGCGCACTGCCGATCAGGCGAGTCAAGCACACCTCGGCGCCGTCCGCCGTCTCCTGCCCCGTTAACGGTCGCTTGACTGAACGTATGCTGTTGACAGGTTGATCCATCACAGCCTCCTCGCATAAATTTAGTTGCTGATCAGCCGCCGCTTACTTCAAAAAATACTGTTTTTCAACCTAAAAACCGCAGTTGGACGGGGTGAAGTGTGCACTTGCGGGAGGGGGCAGGGCAAGGAGCGTTCCTGCACGATACACAACCACGCGGAATCGTCATGCTATTCCAAGACGTTGCAACACCGTGGCTAATAATCCTGAAGGAGGAAAACGCTCGCTATCGATGGCAATCACCCGCTGTTGCTCATCAATGGTTAATGGTTCACAGGTCTGTTGTTGATGCGCCAGAACGCTGAGATCGGCCTCGGAGGCATCAGTTCCCTGATCGCTCCTTTGTCGTATGCGCTCGCGTAACAGAGATTCCCGCGCCTGACAATCGATGATCAATATCGGGACCTGCCGGCCCTCTGCCAACCGCATAAAGATCTCACGCTGCCAACGCGCCAGGCAGGCGGCATCGACAATGACGGAAAACCCGGCCTGCAACAGATGTTTCGCCGTCCCATGCAGATGGGCATAGGTGACCCGGGTAGCCGCACGGCTGTATCGATCCGGTGGAGAACCCCCGCACTGATCGGGATAGAGGCGTTTACGCTCGATATCGGAACGGAGCCGGATCGCCATCAACTGCTCCGCCAGCCAACCACCGGCGGTACTCTTACCCGATCCGGAGACGCCGTGGGTTATGATCAGGGAGGCCGGGGGATGGTGGATCACCGACTCGGCCAGGGAGAGGAAGCTTCGATACTCATCCAGTTGCCGCGCCCGTTCGTCATGTCGCAACCCCGGCTGAGAGGCGCGGATGGCGCTCACCTTGGCCCGCACCATGGCGCGATAGAGCAGATAGAAACGCAACAGCGGCAGGCCGGTATAGTCGCCGGATTGTTCCAGATAAGCGTTCAGGAGCCGGGCTGCGGCTGGATTGAGCCCGCGATGCCGGAGATCCATCAACAGGAAGGCGATATCACTGAGGGTGTCTATCCAACGCAGACCGGGGTTGAATTCGATACCGTCAAACAGGGTCAGACGACCTTCGAAAAAGGCGATATTTCCCAGATGGAGATCCCCATGACACTCCCGGATATGTCCCGATTGACAGCGTTCCTCCATCAAAGGCTCCAACCCGCCGGCCTGCTGTTCGGTCCAGGTCTGCAGCGCATCGAGACGCTCGATCTCCAACAAGGGCTGCTTTAAATCCCGGATCAGCCGGAAATTCTCCAGCATGGGCCTTAGAACATGCTCAGGCCTGCCGTAGGGCATATCCTCCGAGACCGTCGAAGCCCGCTGATGGAAGTCGGCCACCAACACCGCTAAACGGTCGATCGTCTCTCGGTCAGGCAAGCGTTCGTTGAGCAGGTCTTGCTGATGAAAACGGCGCATTTTCACTGCGTACTCAAGCACACCGTTTTCCGCATCCAGCTCCGGTTGCTCGAAACTCCCGCCGATGCCCACGACTTTCAGGTAGAGCCTGGGCGCCAGACGGCGATTGAGCCGCAACTCCTCCTCACAGCAGAAATGTCTCTTCTCCAGGGTCGAAAAATCGAGAAAGCCGAGATCGAGCGGTTTCTTGATCTTGTAGACATACTCGCCCGCCAGAAGCAGATGGGAGATATGGGTCTCGATATGCTCAACCCGATCCAATGAATGTCCGAAACAGTCGGGCCTGTCAAGCAGGCGCCGGATCAAACGTTCCTGTTCATCAAGATCGTCGGGGATCAGAGGCATGGCTGGAACGGTCCTTGACTATATATTAGATAGTGCTAATATATCATTAGTTCTTGATCGTAGCCGTTGATGGCGATCATCCATAGCGCCTAGTAACGTTGACTGACCAACACTGATAGTTTAGAGGAAAATCCATGAATATCGACCGCATTGTTCTCGCCTTTGCCGGCGCTGTAATCCTGCTGAGTCTGGCGCTTTCGCACTACCACCACCCCTACTGGCTCTTCTTCACTGCATTTGTCGGACTCAATCTGCTGCAGTCCGCCTTCACTGGTTTCTGCCCATTGGCTACAATACTAAGAAAGGTGGGCAAAAGCAGCGGTTCCGCTTTCTAAGGAGCCGCCGTAATCCGTTTTAGGGTCTCGGTTCTTACACGGTTGGTTGGCGAGGCGCAGGGACGCGCCGGTTTTAAGGGCCTCGGAAAAAAGATTTAACCCAAAATGCGCCGGATTGTTGCCTGCCTTCGAGGCGTAGCGAAGGGCGCGTAGCCCTACCTTTTACCCATAATGTAAACTGGACATAAATGCGCGCGCCATGTAAAGTGGCGGCATGAACAAACAAAACCAGATAAAAGGCACACTCTCTCAAGCGGAATCAATAGAGCATATCCAACGTTATT
>JAHXHR010000021.1 GCA_025656505.1 Candidatus Thiodiazotropha sp. (ex Epidulcina cf. delphinae)
TAGAGCGCCTTCTTGCTATGATTTTAAGAAAGTTTAGCAAATCAACTGTTTTTAATAAAGGGATAGTTACATCACCTTGTAGCTACACCCTAGTGCCCCCGTACTGTACGTATCACCGTTGGTATCAATAGCGGTAGTGGATAGTGCCGGTGGCCCTTGAGCCACTCCTTGCAGGCTTTGAGGCTTGTTCGTAGTCTCTTTCTGGCTGTTCGCCGCCACACTCGGGGCTCTCCCTTGGTATCGGCTTCCCAATAGAATTCGAATTCAAGAAAGATAAACCGTCGTTTGCGGCTGGGTTTAAAACGGCAGAAACGGTGGATGCAGGTCTTTTACGGGACTACCGCCAGGTGAAACTTGGCGAGTCGCTTCGGTAGCATCCGATGGAACTGTTCCGCTTCCTCTTTGTACTGAAATACACAGACAAAATCATCCGCGAAGCGGATGATGTGTGCCTGCCCTTGGCCGTTCGATTTAACCACCCGTTCAAACCATAGGTCGAACAGGTAGTGGAGGTAGATGTTCGCCAAGGTCGGCGAGATGACTCCTCCTTGCGGTGTCCCGGTTTGAGGGTGAATGACCGTGCCGTCTGTTTCCAATATGCCCGCTTTTAGCCTGCTATCGATGAGGCCGAGTAACGGTTTGTCATCGACCCGTTCTTCGATCATCCTCAGCAGCCAGTCATGGTCGATGTTGTCAAAGAAGCCTTTTATGTCGGCTTCGACTACATACCCATAACGGCCGAATTGGAGTTCATAGGTGAGGTCTTTGACCGCTTTCTGTGCGCCAACCCCCACCCGATAACCGTAGCAGGTAGGTAGGTAGTCTTGTCCGAAGATGGCTTCCAGGAGAAGCCGCACAGCCCCTAGGAGCATCCGGTCTTCCACTACCGGAATGCCTAGGGGGCGCTCTTTACCGTTTCCCTTAGGAATGTATTTGCGCCGGATTAACCAACTTCGATAATCATTCCCTTTGAGGCGCTCTACCAACCGACTGATGTTGTCTCCCAGGTTTTCTTCATACTGGGCGTATGGTCACTTTGTCGACGCCTGATGTTCCCTGTTTGTTCAGGTTGCACCAGGCTTCATACAGCAGTGATTCGTTCAGACTGCCGTAGAGATTTTGGAAAACGCCCAGGCCGTATAGGCTTCTCGCACGTTACAATGCTCGCCAACCGGAACGACCTTTCGAAACGATACCAGCGCTAAGGGGTGCGACCCCACCGGCCTATAACATACCCTGTGTACGCTTCACTTCCCTTGTTCGCAGGTGTCCGCAGATTCCTTCCCGTCGTCACCGCTCCGCCAGAAGCGCAACACTCGGTAATGGTGGGCGGTTAACCCTTGCCATGCCGGGACTTTCACTCGGCCAGATGCGCCACGCTTTGCGCGGCGCACTAACGAAAGGGGGCAGGCCGGCTTCAGGGAAAAGAGGTCTTGTAGGCCAGATTGACGATCAAGTCGGGCACCGGATCGGTGGTGAGATTCTCCCCCAGGGAGATATCGACTTGACCGGGGCCGCCTTCGAACAGGATGGAGCCGCCGAATGTGAACATCACCGCAGAGCCTCCCAACTGGTCCGGTTTACTGTGGTAGAACGAAGTATGCCCATCGATTTGGAGTTTGAGATCGAGCCGGTCATAGGCGCGCCAACTGAGACCCAGCGCGCCGAACAGCACCAGATCCCGTTGTTGCCTGCGCAACACATCCGCATATCCCATGTACAGGAAACCGGCCTGAAAAAAACCACCCACCGGCCAACGCTTGAGCAAATGGGCATCCGATCCGCTAAACCAGACAGCAAGATCCGTAGCCCCGCTGCCCAACAGCGAGTCCGAATCGCCGGTGGGCAGTTTAAGACTCGCATGCATCGCCGCCCTTTTGCCGGCGTTATCCTGGAATAACCTGCGGGACAAGAGCAGTTGCAGGTCGCCGAATCCGCTGGCATTGTCGTCGATTGACACTTCATCCACGCCATCTTTGCTATAGCGGTAACGCAGACGATTGCGCGGCCAGTCGTTCCGATCAGAGTTGGTGAGCCCGAAGAAATCGTGCCAATTCTCGATAAAGTTATCCATACCTCCTGCCCGATGCGAGAGAAAAGGCGCCTCTACTCCCAGTTGCCAACCATGGCCGAGGCCTCTTTTCCAGATCAGGGCGATCCGGTATGTCTCACCATCCAAGATGACCTGCTCATCGTCGACAATGCTCTCCATTGAATTGTTGGCCACGCCTGAAAGCAATCGCAGACTGGATTCGCTTTCGTTCAAAACCCCGGAAGAAGTGGTCGCCGGCAGACCATGGAGCAGTGTAAATGGATTTAAATTGCGCACACTGAAAGGCTCAGGATTCCAGTCCTCCGCCTGAGCCATAAACGTTTGCCCGAGAGCGACGATCAACCACCATTTTATTATGGCGCGAATCAAGACCTATCCCCCATGGAGATCGACTGGTGCGATTTATTATCCAGAGACAGTACACTAGCATCATTCAGCGAAGAGAGCCTACAGCCGGACGCTGATCAGTTACGACCCTTAATCAGTCATTTAATTCGGCTGATTGCCGTCATATTCGCTACCATCACACATTATGATGATCGGCTGCTTGATATGGCATGATAAGTTAATGTTGGATTACGGAGGTATCCGCTGAAACAGTGGAAGAGAAACAATCGCCCTGTATATTCGTTGCGTTGACTCGCTATACGCTTGAAACTGAAACCATATGAGCCGCCCCCACAGCTACTCCGTGATCCCTGATTGTCTCTCCCAGACGTGGCGATTAGTCGTCACATCGCCTATCATCACACTATTTGGGCATTTATTACCAACTTTCAAGATCAAGCTGTGACTATGATCGCAAACGCAACACACTAATTCATATAGATTTGTTTCTTCATGACTCAGCTTCAAACCGACCTCGGGAATCAACACCTTGAAGACCTTAATTCGTAATGCGCTTGTTGTTCTCTGCTGTTTGTTTTTCTCATTGTCTGCCGCCGAGCCGCCGGCAGACAAGGGAAAGGGCCTGGATCGGCAGGTCGAGGATCTGAAACAGGCTGTCATCGAGCTCAACCGGGAGCTGTTCATCCTCGAAGAGGAACTCCTGTTCCCGGGGAATACCCAGGTCTCGGTCTTTCTCTCCATGGATATCGGCAAATATTTCAAACTCGACTCGGTGCAATTACAGATCGACCATAAGGAACTGGCCAACCATCTCTACACCGAACGGGAGATCAAGGCCTTGCAGCGCGGCGGCGTGCAACGCCTCTACCTGGGCAACCTCAAGGCCGGCGAACATGAGCTGGTCGCCTTTTTCACCGGTGTCGGACCCAAGGGCAGAGATTACAAACGGGGCGCCACGGTCAGCTTCAGTAAAGGGATAGGACCGAAATACCTGGAGCTGAAAATCGTCGACGGCGTCGCCATGCAACAGCCGGACTTTGAGGTCCGGGAGTGGGAGTGATTCGGGTGCGATCCGGCCTGACCTCCCGCCTGCTCCTCACGCTATCTCTCGCCCTTCCACTCTCCGCGACGGCGGAGATACGCGCCGGCGAACCGCAACAGCTGCGTGATCTACACTATGGCGAGGCGCTGTTTCAGCTTTATCAGCAGAACTACTTTCAGGCCATCGTGCGCCTTCTCTCAGCCAGAAAACAGGGATTGATGCAGGCCTATGAAGACGAACCGGAACTCCTTCTGGGCGGACTCTACCTGGCCTATGGCATGCCGGACAGGGCCGAATCCCTGTTTAACCGGGTGCTGGAGCGGACAGCGACACGGGAAGTGCAGAATCGTGCCTGGCTGCAACTGGGCAAATCACGTCATCGCCGCAGTGACATGCAAGCGGCGAAAAGTGCGCTCGGCCGGGTTGGAGAGGATCTCGCGCTGGAAGCCGGCGACGAAAAGCACCATTTAACGGGGCTGATCAATCTTATCCAGAAAAACGAGACCCAGGCCATATCGAACCTGGGCAAGATCTCCGGGGAGAACGAATGGTCCTTGTACGGCCGTTTCAACCAGGCCATTGCCCACCTGCGCAGCAATCAACAGGCAGAGGGACTGACCTTGCTGCAAGAGATCGGTAGCGGCGCCGATGAGAACGACAGTGAAGAGATCAAGGCCATCCGCGACCGCGCCAATCTCGCCCGCGGTTTTCTGCTGCTGGAAACCCAACAGGCGGAACCCGCCATCCGCTCCCTGCGACGTGTCCGCCTTGACAGTCCTGCCAGCAACCAAGCGCTGCTGGGGCTTGGCTGGGCATTACTCCAACTCGCCGAGCGGGAACAGGCATTGACCCCCTGGCAGCTTCTCGCTGAACGCAATGCCGGCGACCCAGCGGTGTTGGAGGCAAAACTGGCCATCCCCTATGTCCTCTCCCTGCTGGAGGCGAACCATCAGTCCCTGGCGGCCTATCGCCATGCGATCGAGACCTACGACAATGCGACCCGACAACTGGATCGGGTGCTCCGGGAGATCGAACAGGGTGATTTCCCGGATAGTCTTATCGGTGAAGAGAACCCAACCGCCGCCGCAAAGGCGGAACTGCGTTCCCTGTTGCCCTTCCTTCTCTCCGGCAACACCTTTCAGGAACGCCTACAGGATTACCGGGATCTGTCGTCCCTTCGGAGCAACCTGCAACAGTGGCAGCAAAAGACCACCTCCTATCGCACCATGTTGGCGAACCGGTTAGATGCCTATCAACGGAAACTCCCCAAAGTCGAAGCATATCTGCAGGGAAACAACCTCAAACAACTGACAAACGAACGCGATCGCCTGCAAACACGCTACGAACAGGCCGTTTCCCCGGAGGAGCCGCCCTTTATTCTCGCCACCCAAGAAGAGAAAGGTTGGATCGAGCGCCTGAACCGCATCGATCGGCTGATCGATAGACCCGGCGCAGGCGATCAACTCGCCGCGCAGGGGGAGATTGCGCGCCTGATGGAGGGTATCCTCACCTGGAGGACCGTCACCGAACATCCCGGTAGGCTTTGGGCACTGACAAAGCAGATGCGTGAACTGGAACAGAACCTCGAAACAACCCGTCGTCAGGAATCTGAATTGGCTGAGGCGCGTCACTATGCCGAAGGTCGTTTCAAGGCATTATCCAATCGCATACAACAACAGGAAGCAAGCATCCCGCAACTGTTGAAGCAGGTAGAGAAGCTGCGTCTGGCGGAAGCCAGGCTGCTACAGGAAATGGCGGTCGCCAGACTGGAGAAGCGCAAGGGCCTGATCAACAACTACCTGGTTCAGGCCAGATTCGGCATCGCCAATCTGCTGGATCTCAGTAGCGGAAGAGAGGGAGCGCCGGAATGAAGCTGTCGTGCTGCTTTTCTCTCCTGGTGATAGTCCTGAGCGGCTGCTCCACCACCCAGAGCGGTTCCGATGAGGCTACCCTGGCGGACTTGCAAAAGCGGCAGATAAAGATTGAAAAACGGGCGCTCTCCCCCTCCGACCGAGACGAAGTGATCGAAAACTACCGCGCCCTGCTGAAACTCAATCCCGATCAGCGCCTCAGCAGCGAGGCCACCCGCCGCCTGGCCGATCTGGAGCTTGAGCGCAGTGAAACGAAACTGCTGCAGTCGTCGACGGAAGAGAAACCCTCCGTAGCGGAGCTGACGAAGTCGATACGACTCTACGAAGAGCTGTTGGGGAAGGATCCCGACTATCCATCCAGGGACGCGGTCCTCTATCAACTGGCCAGGGCGTATGAACTCCAGGGCGACATGCCAAACATGATGCGGGCGTTGCAGGAATTGGTGACCCGCCACCCGCAAAGCCCCCATTGGCAAGAGGCCCAGTTCCGCCGCGGGGAGCGATTTTTCGTGATCCAGCGATTCGATCAGGCTGAACAGGCCTATGGCGCCATCCTGGCCCGGAAAGAGGAGTCCCGGTATTCTGATCGCGCACTTTTCAAGCATGGTTGGTCACGTTTCAAGCAGCGCGATATCGAGCGGGGACTCGACTCCTTCAGCCTCTTGCTCGATAGAAATCTCGGAAATTCCCCGCAAGTCAACGCCGCAAAACTCTCCCCTGCCGATCGGGAACTCCTGAAAGAGACCGTGAGAGTCATCAGCCTGACCTTCTCCGAACTCGGCGGCGCTAAGCGCATACGCCAATACTTCGACGGCAAGGGCCACCGCAACTACGAGTACATGATCTATCAGGGGCTGGGCGAACTCTACCTCAAACAAGAGCGCATCCAGGACGCCGCAGATGCCTACCTGACCTTTGTCGACCTCAGCCCCGACCACCCACAATCTCCCCGCCTATCGGTTCAAGTGGTTGAGAACTACACCAAACACGGCTTTCCCGCCCTGGCAGTGGAGAGTAAGAAATCCTTTGTCCAATACTATGCCGTGGGAAGCGATGCCTGGAAAAAGCAGCAGGTAAACGACCAGGCATGGTTGAACGGGCAGTTACGAAACTACTTCAAAGAGCTTGCCGAATACCATCATGCGCTGGCCCAACTGGCTAGAAAACAGCGCACCAAGAACGTCGCCGCCGAACAGACAAAACAGGGGCGTGAAGCGGCCCGCTGGTATCGTCGCTATCTCGACGCCTTTGCCGATGACCCGACAGCAGGCAGCATCAGCTTCCTGCTGGGTGAATTGTTATTCGACTTGAAGCAGTACACTCAGGCAGTCAGCGCTTATGAAGAGAGCGCCTACCGGCTTCCCGCCCATGACAAGCGGGCAGAAGCGGGGTATGCCGCCCTGCTCGCCTACGCCGCCCGAGAGAAGCTGCCGACAAAGGCCGAAAAGAGGGCCTGGCGTGAACAAGGGGTGGAGAGCGCCTTGCGATTCAGCAGCGTTTTCCCCCAAGACCTGCGGATGGCATCGGTGTTGACCAAGACCGCCGAACAGTTGCTTCAGCTACAGGACCTCGGACGGGCGCGGGGCGCTGCCCTGCAGGTGGTTAACCTCAAACCGCCCGCCGATCGGAAACTGCAACGCACCGCCTGGACCATCGCCGCCCAGGCGGCCTTCGAGCAGCAGGACTTCCCTGCCGCTGAGAGCGCCTACCGGCAGGCCCTGGCCTTACTGGCGAAACGTGACAAAGGCAGATCCCAGTTGCAGGAGCGGCTGGCGGCGAGCATCTATCAGCAGGGAGCCGCCCTGCGCACCCAAGGAGATCACCGCAGCGCCGCCGAACAGTTTCTGCGTATTGCAAGCCGGGTGCCCCAGGCATCCATCCTCGCCACGGCTGAATATGACGCCGCCGCCAGCCTGATCGCTGCCGGAGATTGGGCGGATTCGATAAAAATACTCGAATCCTATAAGGCCCGACATCCGAAAAGTGAACTGATTCCCGAGGTCAACAACAAACTGGCCGTGGCCTATATGGAGACCCGACAACCCTTGAAGGCCGCTGCGGCACTCGCCACCATCTCGACCCAGGCATCGACACCTGAACTGAGGCGGGAAGCAGGCCGGCGTTCAGCGGAACTCTATGAAAAGGCCGCCAGGCACAAACAGGCCATCACCGCCTACAAAAAATATGTCAAGGCCTTCCCCGCCCCGTTGGAGCAGGCCGTGGAGGCGCGGCAAAAACTGGTCGACCTCTATCAAAAGACAGGTCAAACCGGCAAACGCGACTGGTGGTTGAAACAGTTGATAAAGGTCGACGCGAATGCGGGCAAACAGCGTAGCGACCGGACCCGCTATCTGGCGGCTAAGGCAGCCATTCGGCTGGCGGATCCGACCCTGGAGGGATTCCGCCGAGTCAAACTGAATGCCCCGCTGGAGAAAAACCTGAAGCTCAAGAAACGCCGCATGCAGGAGGCCATCGCCGCCTACAAAAAGGCTGCCGAATACGCCGTGGCGGAGGTCACAACCGCCGCCACCTTCCGCATCGGCGAGATGTATCAGCAATTCGGCGCCGCCCTGATGGCCTCCGAACGTCCAAAGGGATTGAACGCCGAGGAGCTGGAGCAGTATGAGATCCTGCTGGAGGAGCAGGCCTACCCGTTCGAGGAGAAGGCCATTACCCTCTACGAATCGAATATTGAAAGAACCGCGAGCGGCATCTACGACAAATGGGTGAAAAGCAGCTTTGCCGCCCTCGCCAAACTGCTGCCGGGGCGCTATGCGAAACAAGAGAAGCGGGAGGCGTGGATCGATGCGCTCAATTAGCCCCTCCCTCTTCACCCTCTGTTTCGCCCTGCTGTTCATCGGCTGCAGCGCCGTCCCGGTGCTGAACGATAGCCCGGACCCGCAGCTACAGCAGAAATACGATAGCGCCGTGCAACTGATGCGACAGCATGAAACCGCCCAAGCCAAGGTGCTTCTAAAGCAGTTGATCGATCGCTATCCGGACCTGGCGGGACCGCATGTCAATATGGGCATCATCCAACTGACGGAAGAGGATCCCTCAGCGGCCGAGCAGTCGTTCAACACCGCCTTGCAGATCAATCCCGGCAACCTGCCGGCCCACAACCAGTTAGGGATCGCATTACGCATGCTGGGCCGGTTCCAGGAGGCCGAACACGCCTATCTGAACGTCCTCAAGCTGGAGCCGGACTATCTGACGGCCCACCGCAACCTGGGCATTCTTTACGATCTCTATCTTGCCAGGCCGGAACCGGCGCTGAAGCACTACAAACGTTGCCAGGCATTGAGCGATTCGCCCGATCGGGAGATCGAAAGGTGGGTTGTCGATCTGCAACGTCGTGTCAAGTCATCGAAATAACGGGAAAGCACAGATGCCCAACAGACCTTTTATACGACTGACGACGGCCCTTGCCGGGCTGCTGCTCTTATCGTTGCAGAACAGTCAGGCGGAACAACGGCTCGATCTGGAAGGGGCGGCGATTTTCGGTAATAAGGAATCACCCAACGTACTCTACGTAGTCCCCTGGAGATCGGCAAAACGCCTCACCGGCATGATGCCCCCCGAAACGGGGCGCAGGGAGGAACTGCTCTCTCCCCTGGATCGTGATGTATTTCGCAGACAGATCGATTGGCACCGGACATTTAGCGAAAAACCGTAAAGAATCTGACAACCTGTGCCACATGGCTAAAAGCATCCCAATTTTCAACATACACCCATTTTCAAGCGTTTAACAACGGAGAACCCTATGGAGCTCATCGATCCCATCATCCGATTTTTTCAGGAAGGCGGACTGTTCATGTACCCGATCCTGTTGATCTTTGCCGGCGGGCTGGCGATAGCCATCGAACGCTGGATCTATCTGACCCTGGCGACAGGAAGTAACAAACGCACCTGGAAAAAGGTTCTGCCCCATCTCAATGACGGTGATTTCAAGACCGCCATGGAGACTGCCAACAAGTCCAAGACTGCGATCGGCACCATGCTGACCTACGGTCTGGCCCGCGCCCGCACCGCAAGACGCCGTGACGATGTCGAGGTGGCCATGGAAGAGGGGCTGATGGAGGCGATCCCACGCATGGAAAAACGCACCCATTATCTCAGCACCCTGGCCAACATCGCCACCCTGCTGGGTCTGCTGGGCACCATCATCGGCCTGATCCAGGCATTTACCGCCGTCTCCAACGCCGACCCCGCCGAAAAAGCGGACCTGCTGTCGGCCAGTATCTCGGTCGCCATGAACACCACCGCCTTCGGTTTGATCGCCGCCATCCCCCTGTTGCTGGTCTACGCCCTGCTGCAAAGCAAGACCACCGCCATCGTCGACAGCCTGGAGATGGCCTCGGTGAAGTTTCTCAACATCTTCAATGAAAATGCCTATACCACCCGGAGCAAGGCATGAGAAGCCGATTCCGGCATCATCATCAAGAGGCGGAGTTGAATATCACCGCCTTTCTCAACCTGATGGTGATCCTGATCCCCTTTTTACTGATTACCGCCGCCTTTTCGCGGTTCTCCATCATCGAGCTCTACCTACCTCCGACCAGCGCAGACAGGCTAAAGGCGATCAAAGAGCTCCAGTTGGAGGTGATTATACGCAAACAGAGCCTGGAAGTGGCCGATCGTGAGGGGGGCCTGATCAGACGCATCGACAATACCACCGAGGGTTACGACCTGAAGGCGTTGAACGAGCTGTTGGTGCAGATCAAGGTCCGCTTTCAGGACAAACGCAATGTCTTCATCCTTTCCGAGCCTGAAACCGACTATGAAACCATGGTCCAGGTCATGGACGCGGTGCGTATGACAGAGAACGCTGACACCGGCTCACTGATCCAGTACGAGCTTTTCCCTGAAATTTCATTGGGTGATGCACCGCCGGTCGCCACCCAGACACAGGACGAAGGTAACACCTCATGAAGATGTCGCGTCGTGCGAAACGCATGGATCGCCACCACAGGAGAAACAAGGGACGCGCCGTACTCAACCTGGTATCGCTGATGGACATATTCACCATCCTGGTGTTCTTCCTGCTGGTGAATTCCGGTGAAGTGCAGGTGCTGCCCAACGCAAAGGCGCTCAGCCTCCCCGAATCAATGGCCGAAAAGAAACCCAAGGAAACCCTGGTGGTGATGGTCAATCACAACGAGATCCTGGTCCAGGGACATCGGGTCATCGACCTAGCCCGACCCCTGCCGAAAGGCATCCTCCTGCCCGCATTGAAGGATGAATTGCAGCGCCATGCGGCGCGTTCCAAGGCCGGCACGCTGGAGCCTTTCAAGGGCAATATCACCATCATGGGAGACAAGCAGATCTCCTACACCTTGTTGAAACGGGTAATGGCTACTTGCGCCGAATCGGAATACCCCCATGTTTCACTCGCCGTCCTCAGAAGGGCCGAGAAGAGCGCTGGAGGGCAGACCTTGTGAGCGCCACCTATCGACATTCCCTCAATCTGCCCTGGAACACAGCGAGCGCCGATGAACGTCGATTCCAGATCATCGCCCTGTCGGTGATGATCGTCGCCCTGTTGCTCGGCGCCCTGGTGCCGTTGATCGAACTCCCGGAAAAAGAGCGTTTCAAGAAACAATCCCTGCCCCCCCGGCTGGCCCGCCTGATCCTGGAACAGAAAAAAACACCCCCACCCAAGCCCAAACCGAAAAAGATTGTCAAAAAGAAGCTGCCGGAACCCAAGCCGGAACCGAAGAAAAAGCCGCCGGTAGAAAAAAAGAAGCCGGAACCGGTCAAACCGCCGGCCAAACAGGTAGCGAAGAAGCAACCCTCGCCGGAAACGGCGCGCAAGAAGGCGGCCGGCTCCGGTCTGCTCGCCTTCGCCGACCAGTTGGCCGATTTGCGCGAAGAGCCGGTAGGGTCCAGCGTGCGCGGGGCGCGGAAATTGTCCACCTCGGGCAACAAGACCGCCTCCAGCCGGCGTTCCATCATCTCATCCGGCGTTACCAAGGGCAGTGGCGGCATCAATACCGCCGCACTGAGTCGGGATACCGGCGGAGCGGGTCTCAGTGGCCGCAGCACCACCCAAGTGCAAAGCAGTTCGATCACCGATGATGCCCAAGCCTCCGCCGCCAAAAGAAAGAACAAGGGTAAGAACCACAAAGGCAACCGTACCCGGGAAGAGATCCAACTGGTGTTCGATCAGAATAAGGGGGCGGTGTATGCCCTGTATAACCGGGCTCTGCGCAAAGACCCGACCCTCCGCGGTAAGGTGATGTTGGAGCTGACCATCTCGCCGAAGGGCAAGGTGACGAATTGCCGTATCCTCTCTTCCGAGTTGAACGACGGTCAACTGGAGCGCAAGCTGATCTCACGCATCAAGCTGTTCAAATTCCAGTCCAAGGACGTAGAGACCGCGATTGTCTCCTACCCGATCGATTTCCTGCCTTCCTGATCATGGCGGATAGGCTTAAGGGCCTTTTCATACTGCCGCTGTTGCTGGGCGGTATGGTGTCACCCTTGTGCGCGGCATGGGTCAGTGGTGAAGAGGCGATCATGGGCACCCGGATCAAGGCGGAGGTGTGGCATGAGGATGAATCGCAAGGCCGGGCCGCTATCGAATCGGTGATGCAGGAGTTCCGGCGCCTGGACCGGAAACTCAGTCCCTCTATCGAGACCAGCGAAATCGCGCAGGTCAACCGCAAGGCGGCGGATGAACCTGTGCCCATCTCCGCTGAGTTCTACCAATTGTTGAAGACGAGCCTTCGCTACTCCACCCTGACAAAGGGCGCGTTCGACATCACCTTCGCCTCGATCGGTCACCGCTATGACTATCGTCAAGGCATCAGACCCAGCAGCGAGCAGGTCAAGCTGACGATCCCGCTGATTGACTATCGACACATACGCCTGGTCCCGGATAACAGCGCCGTATCCTTCAAGCATGCCGGGGTGCGAATCGACCTGGGCGGCATCGCCAAGGGATATGCGGTGGACCGTGGCATTGCGCTGCTTGAAAAGCGAGGCATCCGACACGCCCTCATCAGCGCCGGGGGAGACAGCCGTCTGCTCGGCGACCACAAGGGAAGGCCCTGGCATATCGGCATTCAGGCCCCACGGGATAAACAGGCCATGGCCGCGGTATTGCCCCTGGCGGACAGCGCCGTCTCGACCTCCGGTGACTATGAGCGCTATTTCGAGAGCGACGGCATACGTTATCACCACATCATCAGTCCCGACACCGGCCGCTCTGCCGACAGCTTACAAAGCGTCACCATCATCGGCCCGGATGCGACCCGGACCGATGCCCTTTCGACCGGCATCTTCGTCCTGGGAGCGGAAGCCGGGATGGCCTTGATCAACCGCCTGGAAGCGTTTGAAGCGGTGATTGTCGACAATCAGGGAAAGATGTCGACATCCGACGGCCTGGCCAATCTTGGTGTCGGCAAAAAAAGTAAAGCCGCAAATGGACGCTAATCAACGCGAATAGGGAGAGTAAAAAAACACCGTTACAAAGCGAGGTTGCCCATGCGGGTTCAAACCCCGCCTATAGCACACCGGATTCATAATCTCCGATATTGGGTGTCACTCAAGACCACCCGCTAATAGGCCGGAAGGAAGCCTTTCACGCTATATTTATGCTGGATTGGAGCGCCGCAGGTTATAAAACTCCTTGGTAAATGCTTGCAGCGTCTGAGTCTCAATCGCCCCGCGCAAATCGCGCATCAATTTCTGATAATAATAGAGGTTGTGAATGGTATTCAGTCTGGCGCCGAGGATTTCGTTGCATTTGTCCAGGTGCCGTAGATAGGCGCGACTGTAGTTACGACAAGTATAGCATTCACACAACGGGTCCAGCGGACCCTCGTCATACCGGTGAGCGGCATGACGTATCCTCACCACACCTTGGTGGGTGAAAAGATGGCCATTGCGCGCATTCCGCGTCGGCATCACACAATCGAACATATCGATGCCTCGGTGTACCGATTCGACGATATCCTCGGGCGTCCCCACACCCATCAGGTAACGCGGCTTATCGCCGGGAAGACGGTTGCCGAGAGAATCGAGGACACGCCGACGCTCCTCCGCCGGCTCGCCCACTGAAAGCCCGCCGAGCGCATAGCCATCGAAACCTATCGCCTTCAGACCCGCCAGGGATGCCTCACGCAGATGCTCGAACATCCCGCCTTGCACGATACCGAACAGGGCCGAGGGATTATCCCCATGGGCAGTCCGGCTGCGTTCCGCCCAGCGCAGGGAGAGCTCCATGGATCGCCTTGCCTCCTCTTCGGCGGCGGGATAGGCGGTGCACTCATCGAATATCATGACGATATCCGAACCCAGCGACCGCTGGACCCGCATCGACTCTTCCGGCCCCATGAACACCTGACTACCGTCGAGGGGTGAACGGAAGGTGACTCCCTGCTCGGTGATTTTGCGCATCTTCCCCAGACTGAAGACCTGAAAGCCGCCGGAATCGGTCAGGATCGGCCCTTGCCAATGGATGAATCCATGCAAGTCTCCGTGTTTGCGGATGACATCCGTTCCAGGCCTGAGCATGAGGTGAAAGGTATTGCCGAGGATAATTTCGGTCCCCAACCCGACCAACTCCTCCGGGGTCATGGCCTTGACCGTGCCGTAAGTCCCGACAGGCATGAAGGCAGGTGTGTCGACACACCCTCTGGCAAACATCAACCGACCACGACGCGACGGCCCATCTGTATGAAAAATATCAAATTTCATGATTACTGCGGTATTGGAACACCCTATGCCGGGCTAGAAAACGTTAAACCCAATCATCGCTACTTGTGTTAACAGGCCCTCACTAAAGTGTGAACCAGTATTAGGGTTTTCCCTAAATAAACCTTGACAAATCAATCGGTATATTAAAAAATGCTTATGTGTCACTCTTACAGATCGGCACATACACACTTCCATCCTCCTTTGGTGGGAATTTCCAGCGCGGTAAGGTGCCGCGCTTTTTTTTGCCTGCCCATGGTTCACAACCTACCTGCATCAGGAGTGAGAAACATCGCATCCCCATAGCTGAAAAATCGGTATCGCCGCAAGACCGCATGGCGATAGGCCTGCATGATGCGTTCATAACCGGCAAACGCAGAAACCAACATCAACAAGGTCGACTGTGGAAGGTGAAAGTTGGTGATCATCGCGTCGACACTGCGGAACCGATAGCCCGGTCTGATGAATAAGCGGGTATCGCCTCGGTAGGGCCTCAAACCCCCATCGCAGGATGCCGCCTCGAGACTCCGCACACTGGTGGTCCCCACCGCCACCACACGCCCTCCCCGCGCCCGGGTATGTGAAACCTGCTCGCATACCCGCTCGTCAACCTCGACATACTCCTTGTGCATGATGTGCTGATCCAGGTCATCCACACGCACGGGCTGGAAGGTTCCCGCTCCGACATGCAATGTCACCCTGGTCTGATGTACGCCCATTTCGGCCAGTTTATCCAACATGGCCCGGTCGAAATGAAGACCCGCCGTCGGAGCGGCAACGGCGCCCGGTCTTTGGGCATACACCGTTTGGTAACGTTCTTGATCGACCGGCCCGTCCTGCCGCTGTATATAGGGCGGCAACGGCATATGCCCATGCGCTTCCATCAAGGTATGGAACTCCCCTGAAAGAGATTGCAGCACGAAAAGATCCCCTTCCCGGCCTATGACCTCAACCCGATGCAGGGCGCCGCCCAGCAGCAGATGACTCCCCGCCTTAGGCGACTTAGCGGCCCTGACATGGGCCAGGGCCGATTCGGGCTGCAAAATCCGTTCTATCAACACCTCAACGCTTCCGCCGCTCTCCTTCAGTCCGTAGAGCCGGGCGCGCATCACCCGGGTATCATTGAAAACCAACAAATCCTCAGGGCGCAGTAAGCAAGGAAGGTCTTGGAACATAAGATCCTGAGGTTCCGACCCACCCGACAACAACCCCAGCAGACGGCCGCCGCTTCTTTCATCCAGAGGGAATTGGGCGATCAGTTCATCAGGCAGGTGAAAATTGAAGTCGGACAGGCGCATAGGGCGCGGATAGTAGCACGACATGGTAAAGCGGTGCATTATCGGCCGATCGGCATAAAGTAGCGGATATCAATGACCCGGCGTGAGGATATTCAGCCCATTTCTTCCCCTCAGACTCAAGAACCGCGTATCATGCATCATACAAGCGTGGTGTAACGATTAAATGCTTCAACCTAGGGGGCGTTCTCAATTAGCTGAGTGAGCGTGATTCTGAGTCATTTTTCGTGCCGGCAAGGCGCGATGAGGCGTAATAGTCATTCTATTGCAACGAATCGCAACGCCGCCGGCGCGGAAAAGGACCGGAATCACGCCGCGAACGATGATTGAGAACGCCCCCTAAAACCAAATGGAAAAAGTTTGCTGTGGGAGCACCCGTATCAATTGCTTTACAAAAAGACGGAGGAACCAGCCATAATTTCGTTTTTTGAAATTGAAGGCGCAGATCACTTTTCCGATCACACACGTGAATTCGATTTGTTCGACACTATCGGGCAACTGTTGTAAAGACTCAACGCCCGAGTAGTTGAACATGGCCATCAGACTCAGACCGCTCTCTCTCAGCGTCTTCACGACGATCTTCGTGGCGGTCTTTCTAATCCTACTTTTCAGCCTTGGGCATCTGGCATACCGGGAAATCGAGGCGCTGGAGCACAGCTTCCGAACCGCCGGCGAACTCAGAGCAGATGCTGAGGTTCGCTCCGCGCTGAATGATGCAATCCATCTGATAGCAGGGAGTACAAAACAACTGGCTGCCTCGGAAGAGGTCGCACAACAGATGAACAACGCCGCCTTCTACACCTACCGGCATCGCCACCGAGCAAAGAACAACCGTTTTGTCTCCGACCACACGCTCGAGGTGGCGTTGTATGATCGCCAAGGGAGCGTGCTATCCCGAACCGGCACCTCATTGCTGCCTGACAAGATCGATATCGGCGATACCGGGCATTACATTCAAGTCAGTCAGTATGAGCCTCTGCTGGTGGTCATTGAACCGGTAAAGGATTCCCTCACTAAGCGCAATCTGGGATATATCGCAACGCTAAGCAGGGTGCTGCCCACATTCAATAGACCGGGCCAATTCAGTCAAGTGGACCCAGCCACATTGAGTATCGATATCGTTGAGATTGATCGGATCTCCAGTCAGGCGTTTTCAAGACATATCCTCTACCGGTTCTCCAGCGATCCTTATACGGAGGCATTGAAATCGGCCACAAATGAAACGCTGCTCCGACTTGCCGGTATTGCTTTCATATTGACATTGTTGATATTCCCACTAGCGACCTGGCTGATGAATCGCCCTATCATGCAGCTTTCCCAATACATCGACCGACTGAAACGGAATCCCCATCTGACAGTCGGCGCAGAGACCCAGCAGCCGTTTTTGATCAAGGAACTGGATAAGATTCGTGAGTCGCTCAATGCCTATCACAACCAGCTGAATCTGGTGCATTTCAGTCTCGATGAAAAGACCCGTGAACTGCATAATCTGGCGCACCGCGATCCTCTGACGAGCACCATGAGTCGTAGCGCATTCGACAGCTATTGGCGTGAAGTGAATGATGTCTTCCAGTACAGCCGCAACCAAGTCTGCCTGATGCTGTTTGACATCAACCACTTCAAGGCTCTTAACGACACCTATGGCCATCAAGCCGGTGATAAGGTATTGATAGCCATATCTCAGACTATCAAGAACATGCTTCAGGGACGGGAGCAGCTATTCAGGCTCGGTGGCGATGAGTTCGCAACACTCTTGATCGGCTGCAACACCTGCAAGGCGATGCAGATCGCCAAACGCTGCCACTTGGCTATCACAAACTACCCTTTTGAGAAATTGGGCATCAATGAGCCGGTGCGTATGAGTATCGGGCTGGCCCATACCTCAAATGAGACGTACAGTTTCGACTCGCTACAGTGGCAGGCCGATATCGCCATCCATTTTGCCAAACGTCCCAGGTATTCAAACATTGTCCGCTTTACCCGTGATTTGGCAAAGAATGCACGCGGGCTCTATTCCAACCGAACCCACAGCGCCGTGTATGAAGCGATTGCCAGCGGAAGCGGACTGATCATGCACTATCAACCGATCGTAAATCTTGAGAGGGGCGAACCCCACTACTACGAGGCATTGGCGCGCATCGTACACGAAGGGCAATTGATCATGCCCTCACATATTTTCCCCCTGGTTGAAGCCCGGAGTCTGGAACTCGACCTTGACCGGCAAGTCATCGCCAAAATCATCTCTGACCTGCAAAATCGGGTTATTCCCATCGGTACGGGCGTCTCGATCAACATCTCCGCACCCACCCTTGTCGAGAGTGAACTCCTCAACTGGCTGACGGTATTCAAAACCTACATGAAAGACTACAAGCTGTTGATCGAGGTAACGGAAACCGCCCTTATCACCCAGCTTCAAACCGCTCGTAATAATCTCGAATCCCTGCGTTCGATGGGCTTTCGAGTCGCTCTGGACGATTTCGGCAGTGGCTACTCTTCTCTGCGTTATCTGGGCGCCATGCCGGTGGATGTGGTCAAATTCGACATCGCCCTCACCCGCCTGGTCGATGACCAGACAAACAACCCCATTCTCAACTACCTGGCAAAGATGATTACGGAATCCGGACATCTGCTGGTGGCGGAAGGCATCGAAACGGCACAAGCGGCCGAACAACTCGCCAAGCTCGGGTTCCGTTATGGCCAAGGTTACTACTACGGCAGACCCATACTCAACATACCGGATCCAAAGTCGGTGGAAAATCCGATCAATTTTTCCGCATGATTCAAAAAATAGGTTATACTCTGCGGCCTTGCGAGCCGGGGTGGCGGAATTGGCAGACGCAGTGGATTCAAAATCCACCGGTAGCAATACCATGCGGGTTCAAGTCCCGCCCCCGGTACCAGTTTCTGTAATTCTTTCTCCCAATCCCCTCAACCGGTCATGGAGAAATCCTCCTTGCATTCATCACGTTTCAGCCTGCGGACGATGTGGATTTTAGCGCCCTGTTCTGTTCAAATGTCGGCTGCCGGGTGACCTGAGCAACAGCGTAAATGGCCGCGGCACCCCCTAGCCCGGATGTTTCGCCCGTGAACGTGATGATCGGTGCGAGGGCGCGTTCAGCGTTGCCGGGTAACACTTTGCACTTTGCTAGTATTCCGTAAATTACATGTTAAATCAAAAGGTTAGTTTATGTTATCAGCGGCCGGGTGAAATATCCGGGCTAGTGTAGTGTCCTATACTGTTTGACGTTTTCAGCGTAACGAAAAGCCATCAGTCGCTAGGCGCGTTGCGCAAGAAACGGCAGGCCCATTCCAAAGAGCCGCAACACGGGATTGGCGCATAGGGACGACTCCCTTCGGGCGAGTCGGGAAGGGGGCATCCACGGCGTTATGCCTCTTGGCAAGGGCCGGGCCATTCCCAGCGAGGCATGCCTTGCACCCCAAGGGCACTTCCTGCGGGGCGCGGCTAGCCCCTTCCCGGCCCGCTGAATGTTACAGTACCTATGACGAGGTACGCTAATCAGTCTCATATTCGGATAACCAAAGTAGCATGACCCTAATAACCGCAGTTGACCGCTCCATTCTGATACTTAACTATTGATATGCAAACTATTAACTTCGATTTGCCTATTCACAAGTTGGATGAATCACGCTACGGGGCGAATGGCACGCTTGCGGCGGCGCATGGCCGCGTTGCAACGCCTTGGAATAGCATGACGATTGCGCGTTGTGCAGGGACGCACAAGTGTCGCAAGCACAGGGATGTACAGGAGCGACCCTTGCCCTGCACCCCCGCAAACGCACACTTCACCCCGTCCAACCGCGGTTTTTAGGATGTCCCATTCGGACAGCAGACTACCCGACGATTTTTCCAGTGGAATGGAAAGCCCCGGCAGTTCCGGCCGTCTCCGGGTGTCCATGGAAATCACCGTCGCCGCCCTGATCCTGATCGGCATCTATCTGCTGTTTGCGCCGGAGGAGCAAATCGAACTGGAACCGCCTCTGCAGGAGAGCCGAATCGATCCGATCATCCGCGCCCGGATCGATTCCGCCCAGCGAGCGAAAAGCCCTCCGACTGATACCCCGGCCAAGGTTACTGAGCCCGAAAGCGAAATTCCGGCGGATAACACCGAATCCGTCACTATGAATGCCCCCGTCGGCAGAGCACCCGCAGACGGAGAGGCCGCTCGCGCAATCATTTCCGGCCTACGTGCCGGTGAAACAACACTCACCCCCACACAGATCCTTGATCAGAGCAATGCTTTCCGGCGGGAAGGTCGACTGTCAGACGCCTATTTACTGCTCTTCTATGCCGCCAGGAACGGCGATGGCCAAGCGGCCTTTTCCCTGGCCGGCCTGCATGACCCGAACCATTTCGTAAAAGGCAATAGTCTTTCGGAAAAGCCCGATCCCTATCAAGCGCATAAGTGGTATACAGTGGCGGCCGGACAGGGCGTGACAAAGGCGCAAGAACGGCTCAAGATCCTGCGTAGCACCATGGAGGAGCTGGCTAAGACCGGAGACCTCACAGCCCAGCGCCTGTTACTGAACTGGCAATAGCCTATTTGCAGGATATCCCGATGACTCGTCTAAAATCGCTTCTCATTGTCCTGATCGTCGTCTTTGCCGCCCCCGTTCTCGGGGCATCCCAGCAACGCCCCCTGCTCATGGAGGGCAAGCAAGCCCTGTTCCAGCGGATACTGACCAAGCCTGGCGCGCTACTTTTTCAGGAGGCTCAACAGGGTGAAGGCTCCCCGACCACACCGTTCGGCGTCCACTATGTCTACGACCGCAAGACGCAAAACGGCGCCACTTGGCTGCAGCTCGGTCTGAACCGCCATGGTGGGATCGCCGGCTGGATGCCGGAACCCGACACCATACCCTGGAATCAGGGACTGACCATCGCCTTTCGCGACCCCTTGGGCAGTGACCGTGTTTTGCTGTTTCACGACAAGCCGGGCCTGAAAAAACTGCTCAACAGCAATGACGAGCATGCCTATCGGCGACTCTACCAGGCAGCCGAGGCCGGCGAACTGGATGCAGACTCCCCGGTAATCGCCATTCAGCCCCGCACCCACGTGGATATTCTCAAGGATTTCTACCTGGTGCCCATACGCGACCACGAGGATATCTATATCGGCGACGAGCAGGCGCGCATGTTGCAGGTGTCGAGCGTCCCTCTGCTCCCGGTGCGCGCATACCCCGACAACTCCGCAGCGGAAGTTGCTCCGCCCGATCATCAGATCAAGCCGTTTCGCTCGGCTGTAGTGTTTGTCATCGACTCCACGCTCTCCATGGATCCCTATATCGACCGAACCCGCAAAGCGGTGCGTAAAATATACGACATCATCACCAAGGAGGATCTCACCGGCGATGTCAGCTTCGGCTTAATCGCATTCCGCGACAACCCGCTGGCCGTGCCTGATCTTGAATACCTGACCCATACCTACGTTGACCTCGAACAGGGACAGGATGCGGAGGGTTTTTTCAAGCAGGTCGCTTCCCTGAAGGCCGCCGACGTATCCAGCCGCGATTTCAGTGAAGACAGCTATGCCGGCGTCAATGCAGCGATCGCCGATATCGATTGGCAGGGACAGAATGTCCGCTATGTGGTGCTGATCACCGACGCCGGCCCCCGGGAGGCAAGCGACCCGCTCTCCGGCACAGGCATGTCCAGCGCCGCCCTGAGGCATCTGGCGCAGAACAAGGGAATCGCCCTTTCCGTACTGCACCTGTTGACCCCGAGCATCATGGCGGACCACCCGAAGGCGGAACAGACCTATCGTAATCTCTCCTACTATCCCGGTATCGGCAGTTTCTACTTCGGTGTTGAAACCGGCAATGTGCAACGTTTCGGTCGCGTCCTCGACGCCCTGGCTCAACAGATTACCGAACAGGTGAAACTGGCCGCCATGGCAGCAGCCGGAAAGACCCTGGCCGAGGAGCGCCAAACAAGAGAAGATCGGAGCGCCCGACAGGAGAAACCCGACCAACTGGCTCAATTCCAGGCCAAGGTGGCCAAACTGGGTTACGCCCTGCGGATGCGTTACCTGCAGCAGGATGACAAGAAGCAGATCCCCAGTGTCTTCAATGCCTGGTTGGTGGACCGAGACATCAGCAATCCGCTACGCCAGACCCTCGATGTCCGGGTGCTGCTGACCCGTGACCAACTCAGTGATCTGCATAGCATCATGCGTCAGGTCCTGATAACCGCCGAGGAGGGCCTGCTGTCTCCCCGCAACTTTCTTAATGACCTGAAAAGCCTCGCCGCCACCATTGCCCGCGACCCGGAACGGCTTGGCACCACCACCCGCATCACCGGTGCGCAGGAAGGCAACCTGGCCGACATGGGGTTCATGCGCGAATATATCGAGGATCTACCCTATACCGGCGAGGTGATGAACCTCTCATTGGAAAACTGGCAAGACTGGCCGGCCCGGGACCAAGTGCGTTTCATCAACCGTCTGGAAGAGAAGATCAACTATTACCAAGTGTTGCATGACCATACCGACTTGTGGGTCTCTTTGGATGGCGGCCCGATCTCCGGTGACTCGGTATTCCCCATCGCCTTAGAAATGTTGCCCTGACCTTGACCTCGCCCATCACAACCCTGGATACTCAAGCAAGACCGAGCCTTACCGGCGAGCGAATCCTGATCTATCATTTACGCGATGTGATAAAGACCCGCGAGGCCGAAGGCGCCGCTTTCCGCTTGCGCGTACCCAGCCTGCAGATCGCACTTGGCGAAAAGATCGCCCTCATCGGCGAAAGCGGCTGCGGCAAGAGCACCCTGCTGGACATGCTCTCCATGACCCTGCGGCCGACCGAGATCGGTTCCTTCCGGTTTCGTCCGAAACGGGGCGCAGACCCGGTCGATATCTCCGCACTATGGCGTAAAAAACAACTCGATCAACTGGGCGATTTACGCCGCCTGCGCATCGGTTATGTGATGCAGACGGGGGGCCTGCTCCCCTATCTGACGGTAAGGGAGAACATCAACCTCTCCCGCCGCCTGCTCGATATAGAGGATGACGGCCTGGTGGACGAGTTGGCGGGCGACCTGGATATCCGCCGCCATCTGGATAAACATCCGCACATGCTATCGGTAGGAGAGCGCCAGCGGGTCGCCATCGGCCGCGCCCTGGCCCACCGTCCTGCCATCGTCATCGCCGACGAGCCCACCGCTTCCCTCGATCCCATCGCTGCGGAGCGCATTATGTCGCTGTTCATCGAATTGGTCGACGAACTGCACATTACCGTGATTCTCGCCAGCCATGCATGGCGGCATATCAACCGTCTGGGTCTGCGCCACCTAGAGCACCACACCCACCGGGAAGAGGACGGCAGCATGACAGAGACCGTGGTGAGCGGCTGATGCCTCATCGCTTTAAGGACGTCCTCTGGCTGGCCGGCCGCGACTACCGCAACGAATGGCAGATGTCGAGCTTTTTCATTCTCGCACTGGCCGCAGTGCTTGGACCGATGATGATCCTCTTCGGCCTCAAGTTCGGTATTGTCGGCAGTATGCTCGACAATCTCATCGAGGATCCGCGCAACCGGGAGGTCCGCCCGATCGGCAGCGGCCGATACGATCAGGCATGGATCGGAAAGATGCGCAGCCGACCGAAAATCGATTTCATCGTCCCACGCACCCGCGCCATCGCCGCCACCATCGATCTCAAGAGCGAAACAGCCAACCGCATCATCTCAGTGGAGATGATCCCTACCGATAGAGGGGACCCGTTACTGAGTCACCGGACGGTCCCCAATGATCTGCAACAGTTGGTGCTGTCGAACAGCGCCGCAAGAAAACTCAACGTCAAACCGGGAGATGAGATCAACGGCAGCCTGTCACGTCGTTTTAAAGGCCGTAGCGAAAGAGTGCATGTCAGGCTGCAGGTCGTCGATGTGGCGAGGCCCGCAAGCTTCGCCCGGGACGGGGCCTTCACCACCCTCCATCTGGCAGAAGCGGCGGAGGATTTTCGTGACGGCCATGCCGTCCCCCCCCTCGGCTGGAGTGGCGTAGAAGACACAAACAACACCCGCACCTATCCGGGTTTCCGCCTCTATACCCGCTCCATCTATGATGTCGCCCCTATCAGCGACACCCTGGGCGAACTGGGTATCGAGGTCAGTACCAGAGCAGCCGACATCGAAATCGTGCAAAGTTTGGATCGCAACCTGAGCATGGTCTTCTGGCTGATCGCCGTCATCGGACTGGTCGGTTTCTCTTTCTCCCTGGGCGCCAGCCTGTGGGCCAATGTGGACCGCAAGCGAAAGGAGCTGAGCGTACTGCGGTTGGTGGGATTCCGTACTGGAGAAATCGTCTGGTTCCCGGTATTGCAATCCAGCTTTACCGCCCTGTTCGGATGGCTGACCGCGTCGCTGATCTATCTGGGTGTCAGCTTCATCATCAACCGAATGTTCACCCCCCAGTTAGCGAGTAGCGAAAGCGTTTGCCGTCTATTGCCCGAGCACTTTCTCATCGCCCTGACCCTGACCCTGGGATCGGCGGTTTTCACCGCCAGCCTGGCAGGCTACCGCGCTGCGCGCATCGAACCCTCGGAAGGACTGAGGGAGGTCTGAGCAGCCGGAGTCTGAATATCTTAGCCCGGATGTTTCACCCGTGAGCGTGATGATCGTGCCGAAGTCGTCGCTCAGGGGCGGATTTGCGATTGAGTCAATAGCCTAAGCGATTGATGATTGAGGAAACACCGTCCCTGAGCGACGAGATCGGTGCGAGGGCGCGCTCAGCGTTGCCGGGCAACACCTTGCACTTTGCTAATATTCAAGAAAGCGCATGGCTGTGTTGCAACGCCTTGGAATAGCATGACTATTCCGCCTCGTTGCGCCTTGTCCGTATCAGTTCGCCACGGTCTTTTCAACGATATTCGAATAACCACTCACGTTACCGTTATAGTCGTAGGCGGTAACCGCTACGTAGTGGACTCCGATCTCATAGTCATTCACCGTGTACGATGTCAGTAGTCCCCCACCCTGCAGATCAAACCGCATCCGCAGGCTATCCCGGGTAGCGCCGATATAGATATGATAGCCTTCGATATCGGCAAGGCTTAACACCGTTCCGTCAGTTCGGGTTGTCGGCGCAATCCAGCGTAACGACATCGAACCCTTTGTTGCAACGACAGCCGCAGCGTTTACCGTAACACTGAAACCGGCCAGAGTATCGGTATCGGCGCCATCCGTGACCGTGATACGGATGTTATTGTATGCCCCTTCATCCTGTGCGGAGGGTGATCCGCTCAGTGTACCGTTGGCCGAATTGAAGTCCGCCCAAGCCGGCAGGTTCGCCACGGAGAAGCTCAGGCTATCATTGTCAGCGTCCGACGCCGTCGGGGTGAAGCGGTATAACTCGCCCACCTCCACGGCTGCCGCAGGATTGCCGCTGATCGAAGGAGCTTGGTTGGCGGGCTGTTGCGCATCGGTGCATATTTCGTTCGACCGCAGGAACTGTGCGGTGTCGACGTAACGGGCCTCGACGATAAAACAGTGGCCGACTGAGAGATCCAATCCGCCGATCGTGGTCGAATTACCGGCGGTGCGGTATTGGGGGCCGGTATCGACCCCATCGATCAGCATATCGTAACCGCCCTCCGGGTCGGAATTGGTCTGAACCCAGTTAAGCACCACATTATCATCGGCAATGGTTGCGGAAGTGAGGCCGGCGGCGCCAAGTACTGGTTCGGGTTCGGGTTCGGGTTCGGGTTCGGGTTCGGGAACCGGCTCGGGATCTTGGCCGCCATCGGTCGGGGCAGGCGTCGGCTGCTCCCCGTCCCCACCATTGTCCGAGGTATTTTCCGTAGGATTCGTTGGCTGGGTCGGGGTCGGGGTCGGGGTCGGGGTCGGGGTCGGGGTCGGAGCAGGAGGAACAACGACGACAGTCCCTTCCTCCACACCGCCGTTCGGACTCCCCTCTTGCGGCGGTGTACCACCCTCTTGCGTAGGGGCTTCGCCGGATGTAGAGCCGCCACTGGACACTACCGTCTCTTGAACCGGATTACCGGCTACTTCATTCGATTCCGGATCAGCGCTCTCACCCCCACACGCGCTAAGGAGCAAAGCCAACATACTTGTCGTAACACTCGCCTTTATTGATTTCATTTCCCGACAGCCCCAGTTCCTTTACGGTCACATAGAGTAACGGCATACCCTGCCCCACCATAAGGAACTGGTTCACATATCCGACTGATCGGATTCACAACTCTCGGCCGAGCACATGCAGGCGCCTGAATGAATCACTGGGATATGAGCGATAACGCCGGAAACAACCACTTGCGCCAGACCGATCGACGAACCCTATGCCAGACCGTTTCACTCAAGTTGATAATAAAGCACGGCGTATGCTGAAACGCAGACCGGTTTGCCGCTGGACAGCCATACCGACTTGATGTCGAATCGAATCGCCACTTATACTCTGCGGCCTTAAACAAAAGACCGATGCGGCCCGTTCACATACCGGAACCCTCGGACTCAAGACAATAACCAAAGGCATTCATGCATGACAACACCAAGTTTCAATCCACCTATCCGCACCCTGATGGGCCCCGGTCCATCCGATGTCCATCCCCGTATACTCGAGGCCCTGTCACGCCCCACCATCGGCCACCTGGACCCGGTCTTCGTGGAGATGATGGAACAGACCAAGGGACTGCTTCAGGAGACATTTCAAACCGAAAACCCTTTGACCATGCCTGTCTCAGCCCCCGGATCGGCCGGCATGGAGACCTGTTTCACCAACCTGGTGGAACCGGGAGACAAGGTCGTCGTCTGTCAAAACGGGGTGTTCGGCGGTCGCATGAAAGAGAATGTCGAGCGCTGCGGTGGCGTGCCGGTGATGGTCGAGGACGAGTGGGGCAAAGCGGTCAGCCTGGAAAAGGTCGAGGCCGCCCTTGATCATCACAGCGACGCCAAAATCCTTGCCTTCGTCCATGCAGAGACCTCGACGGGGGCGCGATCCGACGTAAAGGAACTGGTCGAACTCGCCCATCGACACGACTGCCTCACCATTGTAGACGCAGTTACCTCACTCGGCGGCAGCGAGCTGAAGGTCGACGAATGGGAAATCGATACCATCTACTCAGGCACTCAGAAGTGCTTATCATGCACCCCCGGTATCTCCCCCATCAGCTTCAACGAACGGGCCTTAGAGAAGGTCCGTAATCGTCAGCGCAAGGTACAAAGCTGGTTTCTCGATCTGAATCTGGTGATGGGCTACTGGGGGAGCGGGCAAAAACGCGCCTATCACCACACCGCGCCGGTGAATGCCCTGTACGGCCTGCACGAGTCGCTATGCATCCTACAGGAAGAAGGCTTGGAGAACGCCTGGACGCGCCACAATAAAATGCACACCGCCCTCAAGGCGGGGCTTGAAGCCATGGGACTCAGTTTCATCGTTGACGAATCCCATCGACTGCCGCAGCTCAACGCCGTCTCCATTCCGCAAGGCGTGGACGACGCCGGCGTACGCAGTCGCCTGCTGAACGAATACAACCTGGAAATCGGCGCCGGTCTCGGCACCCTGGCGGGCAAGGTCTGGCGCATCGGCCTGATGGGGCACAGCGCCCGGGCCGAAAATATCCTGCTTTGCGTCGGCGCCTTAGAGGCCGTATTGAGTGACCTGAACGCACCGATCACCGGCGGCGTCGCCCTGACGGCTGTACAGACAGCCTTGTCATCAGGCGGGTGACCGCCGATCGGACAGGAAACCAAGTTGCGCGCCCTGTTTACCCCGGCGTTGGATGCGGCTACCATCGCCGGGGATTTGACCCGGCTGATCAGCTCAATGCAGTGACACTCAGATGAAGCAATCCGCTACGCCCCACAACAACGCCCCCTTGAAGATCGCGGCCACCCTTTTCGTCGGCCTGCAATACCTCTTGCCCCACCATCTGCTGTCATGGCTGATGCACGCCGTCACCCGTATCGAAGCAAGGGGGGTCAAGGAGACGCTGATCCGCCGGGTGATCGATTGGTATCAAGTCGATATGCAAGAGGCCCTGGAGAGTGATCCCACCAAATACCGCAGTTTCAACGACTTCTTCACCCGCGCCCTACACCCTGAAGCACGCCCGATCACCCAGGAGAGCCATCTGCTTGCCTGTCCGGCCGACGGCACGCTGAGTCAGGCGGGGGACATCAAGGACGGCCGCCTGTTCCAAGCCAAGGGTCATGACTATTCGCTGCTCGAACTACTCGGCGGCGACCCGGAGATGAGCCGCCTTTTCAAGGACGGCGGCTTCGCCACCATCTATCTGTCACCCCGTGACTACCACCGGGTGCATATGCCCTATGGGGGTAGATTGAAAAAGATGGTGCATGTACCGGGGCGACTCTTCAGCGTCAACGAAACCACCTGCCAAAGGGTACCGAGGCTATTTGCCCGTAACGAAAGGGTGATCTGCCTGTTCGACACCGACATCGGTCCCATGGCGGTGATCCTGGTAGGAGCGATCTTTGTCTCCAGCATCGAGACGGTCTGGGCCGGCGCCGTCACCCCTGCGCGTCAAAGCGTCCGCACCTGGCGCTACGGACAACAACCCGAACCAACCACTGTCGCACTGAAAAAAGGCGAGGAGATGGGACGATTCAACATGGGCTCCACGGTCATCCTGCTGTTCGGCAGGGACGCCGTGGATTGGATCGACGATTTCTCCGCCGGATCAACCCTGAAGATGGGCGAAGCAGTGGCGACAATCACCTGAACGAAAAAACACGCAAAACCGATTTCCGGGCGCGACCGGATGAAATATCCGGGCTAACCCTGCCCATTACCCATAAGTCTGAAATATGGGAACAGACATGACATAACCTGTTGTTTTCATTAGGTTCATATTTTTGTTGGCTGTTAGGGGCATGGTTTGTAACTCGTTGTTTTTAAAGGGTGGAAATATTTGTGGGTAATGGGCAGGGCTAACCCGCATTTCTCACCAGGCGGACCGGAAGAACGGATAACATGATGAAATTTAACCAACTTAGCATCGAAAAATGATGGTAGTACATTTACACCCTGTCCTATTTGGTTTTTGGAGCAATGCGGGTTAGGGTTTCACCGCCTCAATGACTGCGGAGGCCACATACTCATCTATATCGAACCCAGGTGCCCAATCGCGGATAAACGCCCGGGATTCATTTTTTGCCTGGATGGATATCGAAGTGAATCCTGCATCTCCCATCAAGCCTTCCAGCTCTTCGATCATCGATGCATTGCCCATACAGCCTGCAATCAATTTCGGGTCGTTACGCATCGCCTCAGGCAATACCATGGTTGCCACCACATCGGAAACAGCGAGCCGGCCACCCTGCTTCAACACACGAAAGGCATCACGGAATACCTGGCCCTTATCGGGTGAAAGATTGATGACACAGTTTGAGATGATCACGTCAGCCGTAGCGTCGGCAATGGGTAGATGTTCGATTTCACCCAGCCGAAACTCGACATTGGCGTATTTCCCCCGCAGGGCGTTGGCGCGCGCTTTAGAGACCATCTCGGGCGTCATATCCACACCGATGACCCGACCCTCGTCACCGACCTCGACCGCAGCCAGAAAGCAGTCGAATCCCCCGCCCGAACCGAGATCGACCACCACCTCACCCGGTTTCAGCGAAGCAATCGCTTTCGGGTTACCGCAACCCAACCCCATATCGGCCCCGGCCGGCGCCTTGGCAAGATCCTCCGCGCTATACCCAAGACGGGTCGAAACCAGACTATTGACGGCTGCATCGTCAGCGATGCCGCTGCAACTCAAGCCATTGCCACAGGCGTTGTTTTCACTATCGGCAACCGCTACCTGAGCATAGGCCTGACGAACCTTCCGTCGGTGAACATCCAGCCCGTCCACCGATTTCACTTTCGGCGGGTAACCACTCTCTTTATCCGCCATCGCAGTCTCTGTCAATTCTACTTTATTATCATTAACCATTTGATACACATACAAATAACAGGCAATATCAGCTTATCGTACAGCTTCATTCCAGGAAGCGGGATGAGCGTCAAAAAAACCTGGTGGATTGGATATTCTTTTGCAACAAGCCATTGAAAAGAAAGAATAAACCAAAAAATCAGGAGCCGACAATACGAGAAAACACGCCGGCAGGCACGAACTTCAACGCGACCCCGTTGTTGCAATAGCGCAATCCGGTCGGCTCAGGTCCGTCGTCGAACACATGCCCATGATGGCCGCCACATCGGGCGCAATGGTATTCGGTTCGTGGCCAGATGAGTTTGAAGTCTCTCTTTGTTCCCAGGGCACCGGGCAGGAAATCATAGAAGCTCGGCCATCCAGTGCCGCTTTCATACTTGGTCGATGAATCGAACAGGGGGTTCTCGCAGGCGACACAGACAAAAGTCCCGATTCGCTTCTCTTGCAGCAACGGACTGGCGCCCGATGGTTCCGTACCCTCCTCGCGCAATATGTGAAACTGCTCAGGGGTCAGTCGCTCACGCCATTCGGCTTCGCTCAGATCGAGCCTTTCAGTCTGTTGCATTTTCTCATCCTGTCCGGCAAAAACGGATGGGTCGATGACCGGCGTCAGCGCCGCTACGCCCAGCAGTTTAATCAAGCTTCTTCGTTTCATTCATCATCTCCCCGCAACATGCGATATCGGCATAACGAGAAACCGCCAGTGTAGTGTAACGTATGAACCACACCAATCAGCGAAACGTTGCGCCAATGCCCCATTTCCTGCGGAGCGTCGTCTTGAGGCATTGGCGGACCTCGGAGCGGTACAGCTTATACGTCTAGTACTCTGACAAGGATGACTTCATGAGATTCACTCGAAAACTTCAGAAGACAGCACGCTCCGCATGGATGAAAGCGGATTCACCAACACAAATTGCACATCGTTTGCCAGGCGCCTGCGAAAGCGGTTACCATAAGAATATTCAAGGACATGATGAAAAGGACTTTTATGAAATCGACCCAGGAATGGCGTAAACGCCGGAATTTCTTCTCCATACCTCAGCGGATCAGCCATCGACACTGCGGGTTACCGCCTATCCATCCAGGCAAAGACTGACGCAAGAACCAAGGATGGCCTTCAAAAGGAACCTGAGCCACTGGTTCGACCGCCAGCGCGGCGCAGCGATGAGCGAAACGCTGGTATCGCTGTCCCTGTTGCTGCTGCTGGGTCTCGGCGGCGTGCAGACCGCCCTGCTCTACGACGCCAAGACCACCCTCAACTACGCCACCTTCGAGGCCGCCCGCGTCGGCGCCGTATCGCACGCCCGGAGCGACGCCATGCGCGAGGAACTCGGCCTGCGCCTCGCCCCCCTGTTCGGCGGCGACGGCAGCATGCGCAAGGCGATGGCCGCCATCACCCGCGCCGGCCTCGACGTGCGGAACAAGGGCTTCACCAAGATCGAGATCATCAACCCCACCATCGAAGCCTTCGACGAGTTCGGCCGCGACCTCTACGATCCCCAGACCGACGAGATGCACTTCGGCATCCCCAACGGCCACCTGCGCTGGCGCAGCCGTGATGTCGGCAGCAGCGGAGTCAACATCCAGGACGCCAATCTGCTCAAGATCAAGGTCACCTACGGCTACAAGCTCAGGGTGCCGCTGATGGACCGGCTCATCCCCGCCCTGATGAACCGGATCGATCCGCAAAACATCCACTTTTACACCGTCAGCCGGATCCCGATCACCTCAGTGGCCACGGTGCGCATGCAGTCGGTCGCCTGGCGGGACGAAGGCAACATCCACGCCGAAGGGCGGGGCGGCGCCACCCCGCCGGCAGAGGAAGCGGCCGGACAAACCGACCTGCCCCCCTACCAGGAAGACGGCCGGGAGGGCGGTGAAGACGACAACATAGCCGATGGCGAAGAGACCCCGGCCGAGGGCGAAGGGGAAGACGGCACAGGCGGCCATAATACGGATCCAGACGCCGCTACGGACCACCAGCCGGAGGACAATGACGCCCCCCCGGCCCCCATCCTGGACCTCATCGACAACGGCGACGACCAGGGCGGGCCGATCTGTGAAAACCCGACCGGCCCCGCCGCCCGGCCCGGCGGCATCGCCGGCAGCCATACCGGCAACCCCATCCACGTCGTCACCGGCAACAAATATCAGTCAGAGACAGACCTCACCGCCCTGCCGGGCGTTTTGGGCCTGGTCTTCAACCGCCACTACAACAGCCACAGCGATGATGCCGGTCCCCTCGGCCATGGCTGGCGCCACAGCTACGATGTTCACCTCCGGGTCCAGGCCGACGGCTACCGCCTGCGCCAGAGCGACGGCCGGGTGATCCGTTTCCAGGCCACCGCAACGCCGGGCCGCTACACCGCCCCCCGGGTCAGCGACGGCCGGTTGCAGGTCAGTGAAGAGCAAATCACCTGGCATTGGCGCGACGGCCGACAACTCCAATTCAATCCCAGGGGCCAACGCCGACTACAGTACATCGTCCACCCCGACGGCCAAACCCTGACCCTCTACTACGATCCCCGAGGCGAGCTGTTTCTGGTGCGCGACCCCCAAGGGCGGCAACTCACCCTCGACCACTACCGCAACGGCCGCATCAAGGCCCTCCGCGACCCCACCGGGCAGGTGACCCGCTACCGCTACGACCAGGTGGGCAACCTCCAGCAGGTCACCCGCCCCGACGGCCGCCGACGCATCTACCACTACGACGACCCGCATGACCGCCACAACCTCACCGGCATCACCGACGAACGGGGCGTGCGCTATGCCGGATGGGCCTACGACGCCCGGGACCGGGCCATCCTCAGCACCCATGCCGGTCGGGTCGGTCAGGTCACGCTCGACTTCAGCACCGCCGGCGAGACCCGGGTCACCGACAGCCAGGGCAAGCTCAGCACCTACCGCACCGAGATCCGCGACGGCATCGCCCTGGTCACCGCCATCCACGGCCCCGGCTGCTCCCCTTGCGGCCAAGGCGATGTCAGCTACCGCTACAACGCCCGCCTGCAACTGACCGAGCTCGCCACCCGGGACGGCATCACCAGGCGCTACGAATACGACGCCCAGGGCCGCACCACCGCCGTCACCCGACAGACGGCAGACAGCGCACCGCGCCGGATCGCACGCTACGAATACGCCGACGAGACCGCCTTACAACCCAGCGCCCTCATCCGCCCCAGCGTCAACCCCACCGGAGAGCGCCGCATCGACTACCGCTACAACCCCCGGGGCCAGACCACCCAGATCACCGAGCGGGGCTACCGTCCCGAAAGCGATGGCGGTTACACCCCCATCCAGCGCACCACCCGGCTCCGCTACGATCCAGACGGCAATCTCAGCCGCATCGACGGTCCGAGAGAAGCCGTCGAAGATTGGATCCGGTTCCGCTACGACAGCCATCAGCGCCTCAAACAACTCAACACCCCTGACGGCCGCACCCTCCGCGTGGCCGCGTATGATGACTACGGCCGCCCCCGACAGCTCCGCGCCGACGGCCGGGCCGATCTGACCCTCGCCTACAACGGCCAAGGCCGGCTCAGCCAAGTGACCCAGGGCACACGCCAGGTCCGTTACGCCTACGATCCCGCCGGTCATCTGACCGGCCTCACCGATCCCGATGACAAGCCGACCACCCTGCGCTACGACGAAGCCGGGCGCGCCATCGGCCTGACCGACGCCGACGGCCGACGACTCGACCTGACGCTCGACACCGAAGGTCGCCTCACCCGGCGCAGCCTCAGCGACGCCCAGGGCGCCCGGCTCACCGGCATCCGTTATCGCTACGACGCCCAAGGCCGTCTCAGCGCCGGCCAAAGCCAGGGCCGCCAAACCCAGTACCGTTACGACGACCAAGGCCGCCTCAGCGAAATCCAAGACCCCCAAGACCCCCAAGGCCACACCACCACGCTCGCCTACAACGGCCTCGGCCAACCCGTCACCCTCACCCAGCCCGGCAACCGGGTCACCCGGCTCCATTACGACGCAAACGGCCAAGCTGCCGGCCTCACCGACCCGAGAGACAACACCACCGCACAATGGAAAGACGATTTCGGCCATCTCGTCCGCCAAACCCACCCCGACACCGGCGAGACCCGCTACGCCTATGATCCAGCGGGCAATCGCATCCAAAAGAGCGATGCCGAAGGCGTCATCACCACCTACCGGTACGACGCCGCCGACCGGCTGATCGAAGAGACCACTCCCGGCAACACCACAACCCTCGACTACGACCCCCTAACCGGCCGCCTGGCCCGACTCGCCGACGACAACAGCCACGAAGCCTTCGTCTACGACGCCCAAGGCCGCCTCACCCGCCACACCCGCCATATCGACGGTCACCGTTTTGCCACCGGCTACGTCTACGACCCACAGGGCAGGCGCCGGCAGCAACGGCTCCCCAATGGCCAGACCCTCACCTACCACTACTATCCGGAAGGCAATCAACAGGGCCGACTGCGCGCCATCACCCGAAAAAGCCTGTTCGGCCTCAGAGAGGCCCCCCTGATCGGCGAGATTGATCGGGATGCCGGTGATGGGAAGAGCGGCCTGACCTTCGGCAACGGTCTGCGAGAGACGCGACAACACGACCCCCTCGGCCGGGTGACCGCCATCGACCACAACCACCGGCTCAAGCGCCGCTACCAATACGATGCGCAAGGCCGCATCAGCGGCATCGACTACAACGGATTGCTGCAACGCTACGACTACGACCCACAGGGCCGTCTGACCCAGGCAGAAACCCCGCTAGGCAGCTACCGTTACGCCTACGACAGCCTCGGCAATCGCACCCAAAAACAGCACGATGCGCCGGGATGCACAAAGGCCGCAGGCGCAGGATGCGCAGGAGCAGCCACCGGCCAGGCAGGCAACACCGCCGTTCAGGAAAACGTCTACCCCGCTCCGGGAAAGGGCAACCGGCTGCTCAGTCAGCGCAACGGCGCTACCCAAGACTATGCCTACAACGCCTCAGGCAGCCCGAAAAAGATCGGCGAGCGCCGCTACGACTACGACGAGCATCAACGCCCGGTCCGTCTCTACCGGGTCGATCACAAAGACAAACAGACCCTGGTGGCCGCATACACCTACAACCGCTTCGGCGAGCGGATCAAAAAGATCGTCTATGACGGTTCCAAACGCCCCGAGGTCACCTACTATCTCTACGACGGCCATCGACTGAGCGCCGAGGCCGACGGCCAAGGCGAGATCACCGCCCAATACCTCTACCAAAACGAACGGCCCGTGCTCAAGCTCGAAGGCGGCGCAGCCTACGCCATCCACACCGACCACCTGGGCGCGCCCCGCGCGGTGAGCGACCAAGACGGAGAACGGGTCTGGTCAGCGGACTACAGCCCGTTCGGGCTGATCCGAATAGAAACCCAACAGATCAGCCTCAATCTCCGGTTGCCCGGTCAATACCACGATCAGGAAAGCAGCACCTACTACAACTACCAGCGCGACTATGACCCCCATACCGGGCGTTATCTGACCAGTGACCCCATCGGCCTCAAAGGCGGTCTCAACAGCTACGCCTATGTGGAGGGGGACCCCCTGGGGGCGATCGATCCGCTGGGACTGTTTCTGCTGGCCTTCGACGGCACCTGGATCGACAAGAACAGCACCGACCCGAAAAAGGCGATCACCAGTAATGTCGAGCTTTTTCGGCAATATTATCAACGAGCTAACGGAGATAGATCTACTGAATACATCCCCGGCGTGGGCACCGGCGGGCCGCTTGACTCACTGCTGGGCGGAGGGCTTGCGATAGGCGCAAGGGGTAGGATAGAGGAGGCTGTAGATATGTTAAAGGAACATTTAAGAACGTCTGACGACCGGTCGATCGACATCGTCGGCTTCAGCCGCGGCGCGGCCATGGCCCGGGAGTTCGCCAATGTCATCCTGCGGATGCAGGCCGACGGGGATTTTGACGCCCCGGAATACGGCCGCCCCTTCAGCATCCGCTTCATGGGGCTGTTCGACAGCGTCAGCACCGCCATGGCGGACGGTTCGGCGAGCAACCGTTGCGGCTTCCTGTATGATTACACGATCTCCGATCGCATCGGCCATGTGGCCCAGGCCTACGCCCTGAATGAGCACCGTCAACTGTTTCCGCAGGACGCCATCGACCGCCATGGCGGAGGCGGCCTCTCCGCCGACCGGGTCGAACAGGGCTTTCTCGGCGCCCATGCCGATATCGGCGGCGGTTACAACCGCAACGACCAGACCGTCGCACAGCACGGCGATCTCTCCGACATCACCCTGCAATGGATGCTCAACCAGGCCGAAGAGGCCGGTGTCCCAATGGGGGCGTTGAGTGCCGAGCACAGGACCGTCAGCCACCCGCTGCTCCACGACTCCGGCGGTAACTTCGACCGTGAGATCCGCTACCCCAACGACCCCGACTGGCATGAACAACAGCAACCGGACCCGCTGAACCTGGAAGAGCTGCCGAACGGCGCGCCGCCGGTCTACCAGCGGGATGACCCGCTCTATCCGCAGTTGGGCCGCTATGTCGAGGACGACACGGCGCAAGCGGGGGCGAACGGGGCGCACGGGATACTCGGCGCCGTGGATATGGCCCGCTATGACCAGTGGCTGAACCAAAACCGGGGGGTCGATGTACTGCATTAAACCGAAAGTACTGAGTGAAGGGATGTATAAACGGACACTATTATTCGTGGTCTTGACGACCAGCCTGTTGCTGTCGAACGGCTGCACCACGGTTGTCGGCGCCCTGGCCGGCTGGGACGGCGCTCGTATGGCGATCAGGACACCGGCCAACCTGGGGACGAAAAGCCTGTTCGGCATAGCCTGGTGCATCGCGCCTGACCGGGTCTGTCAAAAATCCCTGCCCGGCACAGAGCTTACACCCGGGGTTGGGGGGGGGGGGTATTCACTTTTTCCTGACAACAAAATCCGGGTGCCGGAACGTATGGAGGTCAGTTGGTACGATGCCGATGGTGAAAAGCATCAGCAGGTGGTCGAGCTGGACATCCCCGGGCGGGAGGAGGTCATCCGGCGCTACGGGGCGCCGCTGTCCACCTGGCATCGGAGATGGGATATTGTCCTGATCTTTCAAGCCGATGGGACCCTCGGCTATGCCTGGCGGTTATCAGACACAACGGATAGGACTGGAAAATTTCAGTTACCCAAGGCGCTGGTCTATTGGGGAAATCGGGATGTCTTCGTATTTGAGCCGGGCGCAGCCGAAACGGTGATGCGCTACGAGCCCGAGCGTTGAAGGGGCTGAGCGTTCAACCCGACCATCACCGTCGGCTTCAGCCGGGGCGCGGCCCATGGACGAAATGGCCCGGGAGTTCGCCAATGTCATCCTCAAGATGCAGGCCGACGGGGCGTTCGACGCCACTGCAACATGCATTTCGGCACGCAGGAGATTTTGGTATCACTGGCAATTGGAATCGAGCCAAGACACCCTGTCCTATTTGGTTTTTGGAGCAATGCGGGCTAGGCCTGCCCATTACCCACAAATATTTCCACCCTTTAAAAACAACGAGTTACAAACCATACCCCTAACAGCCAACAAAAATATGAACCTAACGA
>JAHXHR010000022.1 GCA_025656505.1 Candidatus Thiodiazotropha sp. (ex Epidulcina cf. delphinae)
CGGTTACTGATCGAGGAGCGGTATACCTGGCCGGTACGTACCGTTCTGTAGGGAGGGGGTAGCCTTCGGGCTACCTCCTACCAGATTCTTAATTCGCCTGATTATCAAGCGGTTAAGGGTGGCAAAGTAGAAATAGTTACAAATGAGTAATAACGGCCGGCAGCATATAAATAAACCAGACGCCACGCTCAGCGCCTTTGCGAGAGTGTTTAAATTGTTCTTGGAGAGGGGCTAGGATGTCACGTAGAATGAACATGTGCTGGTGTTCCTTTTTGCTATTGATTTCAACCGCTTAGCAGAAGAAATTATAACAAACAGGGAGCATCGGCACAACAATAAGTTGTTGTTTTACAATGAAAGATCGATTTTTTGCCCTGCTAATATTATGGTTGCCTCGTTGTCTTGAGAAAAAGACATTCGAACGAGTTTATGGGCCATTTAAAAAGCGTAAAACTTTAGTTGCTGTAATACTTGTGGGTAATAGAAAGTGTCTGTGCGGGGGGCTCCCGGTAACGGGCGTTCCTACCGCGAGAGGCATGCAGGAGATCAGGGTGCAAATAGCCATAGTTGTGTACCAGGGAATGACGGCTCTTGATGCTGTGGGGCCTTACGAGGTGTTTCGGTTCGTTCCTGATGTTGAGATTCGGTTTGTGGGCCACAAGCCTGGGCCAGTTGTTACTGACAGCGGGGTTTTAGTCCTTGGTGCCACACACTCGCTGTCGGAAACCCCAGGCCCCGATATCGTCCTAGTGCCTGGATCATCAGCGGATACGACGACAGCTATGGCGGATGGGAAATTGCTGAACTGGCTACAGGCTGTCAATGAGACTTCCAGGCTGACCTTGTCCGTATGTTCAGGTGCTCTAATATTGGCTGCTGCAGGTCTATTGGAGGGTCATCCAGCCACCACTCACTGGGTCGCCCAGAAGGGGCTTAAGCGCTTTGGCGTTGAGCCAAGGAAAAATGACCGCATTGTTAAATCTGGAAAACTAATCACAGCCGCAGGTGTTTCCGCCGGAATTGACCTAGCGCTGTCAGTAGTCGAAGATCTATATGGAAGGGATCGCGCAGAGATAACTCAGTTGTTAATCGAGTACGATCCAATGCCCCCTGTAGATTCCGGCCATCCAAGTAAGGCATCGGAGGCCGTGTACAAAGCAGCGAGAGCAGAAATGCTTGCAGAGGCGAAGAATCCAAGAAACGTCGTGTCAGTACCTGTAATTCTGTGGCGCCGCGCTCTTCAGCAAGTCAGAAGAAAGATAGGCGTGAAGTAGGGGATGCCTAACGAACAAGGTTAGATCGTGCGATAGCCGCGATCTGAACCGTTTGTTGGGCGATACTGATCCGGATTTAGTAATTGTGAAGATAATCAGTGTGTTAGAGTTTGTGGATGGACGCTGAATAGTGCATGTTCAATCAAAAGGCTCATTCATATTATCAGCGGCCAGGTGAAATATCCGGGTTACGTTGCGTCGGCTATGGATGTATCAGCACCATTCCGACGCTTTGTTGTCTCACTAACAGGCCGAATTTTGGGGAAATTAAGGAACCATGATCAGATTTACAGCCATGCTATTTCTCACTATGCTGTTTACCGCCAGTCTGCCGGCGGCGGCAAAGGTTACACCCTCCGAGCGGGTCAAGGAGACCGTCGATCGTGTGTTGCAGGTCCTGCGGGATGAGGGACTGGACAGGCAGGACCGTCGTGATCGGGTGAAGGAAATCGTGCGTGAGCGGTTCGACTATGAATCCATGTCGCAGGTCATCCTCGCCGCCAACTGGCGCAAGGCCACGAAATCGCAGCGGGAGCAGTTTATCACCCTGTTTCGGGAACTCCTGGAACAGACTTACTACTCCGCCATGGATAGTTACAATAACCAATCCGTGCGTATGGGAAGAGAGCGGCAGAAGGGCAAGCTTGCGAATGTGCTGACTTTCATCGTGGCGGCGAACAAGGAGTTAACGGTGAGTTACAAGCTGCGCTATCGGAACGATGACTGGCTCGCCTACGACGTTGCCGTGGATGGAGTCAGCCTTGTGAGCAACTATCGCACCTCATTTCGTAATCTGGTCAAGAGCAAAGGCATGGACGGATTGCTGGCAGAACTTGCCGAGAAGGTTGCAACGCTCAAATCCAACACTAGGAATAGTGAGCAGGGAACACTCCCTGCGGAACAGTAGATAGCTGCGGCGGATGCACTTCCCTGTTCACTGGGCCACAGCCGGCAGTATGGTGAGCCGTTGCGCCCGATTCCGGCCCGATAAGCGCTGTTACGCACAATCGCGACAACAGATCCTATCCTGATTCAGGATCATTGAAGGAGATCGTTATGTATAAGAAAAAGCTATTGACCCTTGTGTTTGCGTCAATCCTCCCTCTCAGTCACACCCTCTACGCAGAGGAGGCGCAAGGCATGGAGACGGATGCGGTAGGATTGCCTGCCGCAACGGAGCCGGTGGATGACGCTGCCGGGTATCGTTGGCATGCCCGAGAAGAGCAGTACCAGGCGCTGAGAAAACGGGCGGAAGAAGCCGGCGTGATGTTGCCCGAACGTCCGCCATGGCGCCCTGTGCAGAATAGGCAGGCGTTTCGTCCCGGCATGGAAGAGCGTATGCAACACCGTCAACGGATGATGTCGATGACTGACGAGGAGCGTGACGCCTATCGTCGGGAGCGCTATCTGGAGATGCGTGAACAGGCGCAAGAGATGGGGGTGGAGATGCCTGAAACCCCGCCTTGGGCGGCGCGCCGGCAGGCTTTGGATGAAGAGTGGGCCAAGCACCGGGAGGTCATCGAGGGGATGAGTGATGAAGAGCGGGCTGCCTGCCACGCCATGCATCGCCGTCACATGGGCATGATGCCTGGCAGGGGCATGGGTCATCATCGCGGCTGCGGCATGATGGGACAGGGTGGTTGCAGCATGGGACCTGCTGTGCCGGGATATGGGTACGGTCCTGGTCCTTACGCGCCCTGGAATTTCCGGAATCCGAATCGATAGCCGGGCATCTTTGGCGGGGAGTCGGTCAGGCATTCATTTCACGTAAGAGGTTCTCCGCTTCCCGGCGAGACAGGTAACGCCAGGGAAGCGGTATAAGCCCGGGGACGAGTTTCCGGTATTTCCGGTAGACCGCTCCGTGATAGAGCAACAGTTTGCGCTCTTCCAATCGGGATCCCAGGATCAGGTATAACGTGACCATGATCGCCGAAACCAGCCGGGCGGCATCCATATCCTGGGTCCAGATCAGCAGTAGGCCGAGGCTGTACCAGGGATGGCGCACGAATCGGTGCATCGGGGAGATATACAGGCGCTCCTGGTCCCGTACATCCTGCAACTGTCGTTGCAGTTGCCGGATGCCAAGGAATTCACGACTGTCGTAATAGCTTAGCGAACGGAAGAATCCTACGCCTGCCGACAGCATCACCCCATAGGCCAGCCAAGCGAAGGCCCCCTCCCAGCGCCACAAAGGTTCTGAGCGGAGCCACCACAGGGCGGCAATGGGGGGCAAGATGAGTATCACCGCCTGGACATTGAAGAGAATCCGGTACCAGGGCATCAGTGCCGGGTGGCGCACGGCAATCCGCTGCTTCAGCCACAGGGAGGCAAACAGGGAGTGGAGCAGAAAATAGCCCGGCCAGAGCAGAGCCGGCACTATCAAGTCAGCGGGTCCGGGCATGGATGGTCGGCGGACCGGGCGGTTTGCGACGCCCGATCCGGTTCGTCAGCCGACGAACTTGCCCCGTTGCAGGCGCTGGGCCTCCATCAGTTCCAGCTCCCTGGAGCCGGAGATCACCACATCGGGATTGGGGACGAAATCCAGATCAGGCTGCATTCGTTCATAAGGGATCGAGTTGAGAATCACTTTCATGGCATTCACCCGCGCCATGTGTTTGTCATTGGAGCGGATGATGGTCCATGGGGCATGAGTGGTATGGGTGCGCTTCAGCATCTCATACTTCTGATTGGTGAACTCGTCCCAGCGATCCTGGGCCTGGACGTCGATCTCCGATAATTTCCACTGCCGCAAGGGATCCGTTTTACGACGTTCGAACCGCCTTGCCTGCTCTTCCCTGGTGACTGAGAAGTAGAGCTTCACGAGGATGGTCCCCTGTCGCACCAGGTCCTTCTCGAAGCCGGGGCAGCCGATCATGAAGTTGTCGTACTCCTCTTTGGTGCAGAATCCGAAAATGGGTTCAACGACTGCACGGTTGTACCAACTGCGGTCGAACAGCACCGCCTCACCGCCTCGTGGACACTGAGCGACATATTTCTGGAAGAACCACTGGGTTTTTTGCACATCGCTGGGTTTACCGAGGGCGACCACCCGGTAGTGCTTTTCGTTCATGTAGCGTGTGACGCGCCGAATGGTGCCGCCCTTGCCGGCTGCGTCACGGCCTTCGAACAAGATGATCATGCGCGTTCGCGTCTTTTCGAGATATTGTTGCACGCCGATCAGTTCGGCCTGGTAAGGTTTCAGTTCTTCCTCTCGCTTGAATCTGCGGATCGCCTTCTTTTCGATCTTCTGCTCCTGTTCGGTCCGGGTCTTGAGTCGCTTGTAGTCACTCAGCAATTCATCCAGCCTGACCGGCTGTTCATCGATGAAGATGGTTTCGGGATTATTGATTTCTTCATTCATGGCATGTCCCCTCTTTGACGGATCGATATTATCTTAGCGACATTTTAAGCCTTTTGGGCGTTGGATGCCGGTGTTTTTTCGCGGTTTCAAAAGCGATAGGCGGATTCGATCTGGGCGCGTGTGAGTATGCCCTGAATGCGCCAGTAGTGCGCTTGGTCGAACCATTCTATATAGAGTGCTTCCGCGCTGCCGCCATCCAGTTTTTCGAGGGCCTCCTGGAGGGTGGCCTGCATCGGCAATGGCGCCAGTTCATAACGTGTCGCGGGAATCGAAAACAGATCCAGCTCGTCCTTCTCTTGTTGTTCCAAGTTGCGCAGCAGGTCCACGCCGGGCATCAGGGCCATCTCCTCCTCCGCTCCCTTGATGAGTATCCACTCCGGGTTCTGATCGAAGATCAACTTGGCCGAGTCACGGCTCAGATAGGGGCCGACTTGAACAAAATTGCGGTTCATGAAACCGGCTGCACCGGTGCGGCGTAGCGACTGCATGACGGGATCGGTATGATAGTTGAGCCCTGTGGCCTCCAGCAGGGTGTGGAACATGGATGATTTGCCGAACAGTTCGCTGCTGACCAGGTTGGCGATGACGATGGCCAACATTCCGGGCATGATGATCTCCGGGCTATGGGTCAGCTCGATCACGGCGGTCAGCGCCGCGAGCGGCGCCTGCAGGGCGGCGCCCATCACGGCGCCCATGCCGATCAGGACATAGACCCCGGGATCAGAGACCTGGCCTTCAAAGACCAAGCCGGGTAGTGGGGCGATGATCCCGCCCACTGCAGCGCCGATGAACAGCGCGGGTCCGATGGTGCCGCCGGGAATCCCCAGGCCGATGCTTGCTGCGGTGGCAAGGATCTTTGCAAACACCAGTATGACAAGCAGGTTGAGTCCCAACTCGCCGAGCAGGATCTGATTGACGGTGTCGTAGCCGATGCCCATCACTTCAGGGACCGCCAATGCACAGAGACCGATCAGCACCCCGGCCAATGCGTTGCGTATCCAGAAAGCCATTTTTTGCGTCTTATCGGAAAAGAGCTGGATCAGATGCACATAGGCGGCGGATGCGCTGCCGGCAGCCAGTCCGAGTAGCAGAATGAACACCAGCTCATGCAGGGAGCCTAGCTGGATGATGGCGATATCGAATGCCCGCTCACCGTCGAACAGCATCAGGGAGACATTGTGGGCGCTGACCGCGGCCAGCATGATGGGGATGAAACTGACCAGCGTATACTCCATCATCACCACTTCCAGGGCGAAGATGACGCCGGCCAGCGGCGTATCGAAGGAGGCGGAGATGCCGGCTGCCACACCGCAGCCTACCAGGGTTCGGATGCTGTTGTTGGGCAGTGAAAGATATTGCCCCAGCAGAGAGCCGCAGGCAGCCCCGAGAAACACATGCGGTCCCTCGCGGCCCACCGAGTGCCCAGTGATAATGGCGATGGCGGCGCCGAAAAACTGCAGCAGGAAGCCGCGCAGAGAGAGGTGTCCCTGGTGGTAGACCAGCCGCTCCATCACCCGTGGGATGCCGAGAACATACAACCCCTTGGAGAATCGCAGGAATATCAGCCCGAGTAAAAGACCGCCGATGACCGGCAATGCGAATCGAAGTAGCGGAGGGAGGGTTTCGTAGTTTTCAACGCCGCCGTCAGGCAGCATGGCGGACTGGCTCGATTCCACCAAGAGCCTGAAGAGCGCTATCGCAATACCTGCGACAACGCCGCAGATCAGTCCAAGGACTGAAAGGATCAGCAGCGCGTCGTGGCGCGAGAGCTGCAGACGAAGCCGATCCAACCAGTTAACAATCCCATCAAGGATCACAATCGGGATACCCTTGGAGTCATCGATTCAGGATTAACATAATGGAGTAGTAGCAGGGCGTCAGCAAATCGGATAGCTCTAGCCCGGATGTTTCACCCGGGAACGTGATGATCGTGCCGAACTCGTTGCTCAGGGGCGGATTTGCGATTGAGTCAATAGCCTAAGCTATGGATGATTGAGGAAATACCGTCCCTGAGCGACGAGTTTGGTACGAGGGCGCGTTCAGCGTTGCCTGGTAACACTTCGCGCTTTGCTAATATTCTAAATATTACATGTTAAATTAAAAGGTTAATTCATATTATCAGCGGTTGGGTGAAACATCCGGGCTAGATAGCCCGGAAGCCTGTCAAACGGGCGGTAAAATCGAGTTGATGGAGAGGTTGCCGGGTGGATCTGTTGCGCAAACCGAACATTCGTTGATTGAGATGTACTGTGGATAATTGATTGCATAGAGACATAAATCCTGCTCTAATGATAATCATTAACATTTAAGTGTTTTTTGTGACTTGTTTGTGGCGTCTGACAGGATCATCTCAGAGAAACTGACCACCCTGGCTAGGTTGCCGGTAGGTAGCCGTGCTCTGATCAAAAGGATCGTGGGGGGTAGACGCCTTATCCACCGGCTTCTCAGTCTCGGGTTAAGGGTGGGTTCGGAGGTCGAGTTGATCCAACGCCGGGGCGGTGGTGTGGTGGTTGCCAATCAGGGTGCCCGTATCGCGCTTGGGGGCGGGGTGGCGGAAAAACTGTTAATGCTGCCGCTTGATGCCGCGCGAGACTCAGCGGATTAGGAAGCACTGTGGTCTGTCATGAGAACAGTCCTTCGGTCGTCACATCCGTTCAACGTCCGTTGACCATCGCCCTTGCAGGTAACCCCAACTGTGGTAAGACGGCGCTCTTCAACAGTCTCACGGGCATTCGCCAGCGAACCGGCAACTGGCCCGGCGTGACGGTGGATCGTAAAGAGGGACGCTTCAATATCGATAGTGAAGCGGTCGGTGTCGTCGATCTTCCCGGTATCTACTCACTGGATGCCTCCTCACTGGATGAGAAGGTGACACGCGACTATCTGCTCTCCGGCGAAGCCGACCTTATCGTCAATATCGTGGATGCCTCGAATCTGGAGCGCAATCTCTATTTCTCGATACAGATGCTGGAGATGGGGGTGCCGTTACTGCTTGCGTTGAACATGATGGACGTGGCGCGCAAGCGCGGCCTGGAGATCGATGTTCATCGCCTGAGCCGGGATCTGGGGTGTCCGGTGATACCTATCGTCGCAGTCACCGGAGAGGGCATCACCAAGCTCAAGGGGGCGATTCAGGACCTCGCAGCGGGTGCGGTGAGCGGTGGTTTTGCCCTTGCCCAGGATGAGGTGGTCGAGCAGGCGATCATGGCCATGGAGCCGCTCCTGCCGATGATGGAAAACCAGAGCCATTCGAAACGGCGTTGGTTGTTGTTGAAGATGCTGGAAGGAGACCGATTCGCCCTGAGCCATTCCGATGAGGCGTTACGTGAACAAGTGCGCCATTGGCAGTATTTGATAGAGGACCGGGTGGATGAAGAGCCGGATATACACATTGCGGATACCCGATACGGGCATGCCCATGCCATCTCCCAGAATGTGACCCAGCAGCATGGGCGGGTAGAGAAGACCATCAGTGACCGCATCGACAAGGTGGTGCTGAGCCGGCTCTTCGGGATTCCGGTATTTCTGTTCGTGATGTACCTGATGTTCATGTTTGCGATCAACATCGGCGGCGCCTTTATCGATTTTTTCGATGGCGTGGCCGGGGCGATTTTCGTCGATGGTTTCGGGCATCTGCTGAACTCACTGGGGCTGCCGCAATGGCTGATCGTATTACTGGCCGACGGGGCCGGCGGTGGAGTTCAGGTGGTCGCCACCTTCATCCCGATCATCACCGCCCTGTATCTGTTTCTCTCCGTCGTGGAGGATTCCGGCTACATGGCCAGGGCCGCGTTCGTGATGGACCGTTTCATGCGCTCTATCGGTCTCCCCGGCAAGGCGTTCGTGTCGATGATCGTCGGCTTCGGCTGTAATGTGCCTGCGGTGATGGCGACCCGCACCTTGGAGAGTGAAAGGGAGCGCAAGCTGACCATTTTGATGAACCCTTTCATGTCCTGCGGCGCCCGCCTGCCGGTGTATGTATTGTTCGCGGCCGCCTTTTTCCCCAGCAACGGGCAGAATCTGGTGTTCGGCCTCTATCTGATAGGCATAGCGGTGGCGGTCATCACCGGACTGATCATGAAAAAGACCCTGCTTTCAGGCGAGAGCACCGGTTTTATGATGGAGTTGCCCCACTATCACATGCCTACCCTGCGGGGTGTCATGCTGCGCACCTGGGACAGGGTCAAGCTCTTCATCAAGGAGGCGGGCCGGGTGATCGTGTTGATGGTATTGGTGATCAACACCCTCAACGCCATCGGCACCGATGGCAGCTTCGGTAACGAGGATACCGAACACTCGGTGCTCAGCGCATTGAGTAGAGTGATTACGCCGGTGCTGGCGCCGATGGGTATCCACCAGGATAACTGGCCTGCCACGGTCGGTATCTTCACCGGTATCCTTGCCAAGGAGACGGTGGTCGGCACACTTGATGCCCTGTATACGAATCTCGCCAAGGAAGAGACCGGGGGAGAGGCATCCGCCCGATCCTTCGATTTTGTACAGGCGATCACCGAGGCGGCGGCCACGATTCCGCAGAATTTGCTCGGCGTAAAGGATCTGCTCAAGGATCCGCTAGCCATGGATGTCGGCGATATCGGCAGCGCCGAAGCGGCCGCCAGGGCACAGCAGGTGAACATCGATGTCTTCGGCGCCATGGCGGCCCGCTTCGATGGTCAGGTCGGGGCGTTCGCCTATCTCCTGTTCATCCTGCTCTACTCCCCCTGTGTCGCCACGATCGCCGCGATTCGTCGTGAGGCGGGTCGTCGCTGGGCTGTCTTCGTGGTGGCCTGGTCCACCGGCATCGCGTTCATCGTCGCCAGTCTGTTCTATCAGGTAGCGACCTACGCCGGTCATCCGCAAAGCGCATCGATTTGGATCGTCAGCCTGGTAGCGGTGCTTGTGGCCGTCATCGGCGGTTTGAGGTACTGGTCCCTGCGCAGCCGGCAACTGCTGTCCGAGGCCGAGGTATGATTCTTTCCGACATCAGAGAGTTTTTGCTGAAACGGGGGCAGGCCACCCTGGCGGAGATCGCCCTGCACGTCGATGCAGAGCCCGATGCGGTGAGAGGCATGCTGCAACAGTGGGTGCGTAAGGGCAGGATCGAGCAGCGCAAGGTCGAGGCTGCCTGCGGGAGTAGCTGCAATCGATGTGACCCGGCGGTGACGGAACTCTATGTCTGGCGGCAGTAAGCGTGGCTGAGCGGTACCATCCCTTTTGCGGAGACAGTGCTGCGATGTTCGATGAAACTGCGGACCTGAAACTCGCTGTACAAGCCGTCAGGATCGCTTGTCCGGTTTCGCCTGCGTTTTTTCCTCGCGCCGGTACGGGATCAATCGACCTGAAATAGATCCGTATCCGGATGGAAGGTATACCAGGCGAACCAAAAGGCAGTGACTGACGGCATCATCCGGCCGGTCGCGTCCATCGCCGTTGCGGTTTGATTGTCGACATCGTAGTGGATTTCGATCTCTTTACCGGCCAAGCGATCCTTGATCAGGCCACTGGTTTTCGATAATTCCACAAAAGGATATGCCTTGGTATGACCATCGATCTCCAATCCCAACACACGTTCCTTAGGATGGTAACCCTGGGAGAGGAACTCAACCGGAAAGTAGACCTGGCGACTCGTCTCGTAGCCTTTGTAGGGAGATCGTTGATAATTGCGCGAATATCCCGTCTTCTGAGACAGCACCAATGTCTCGGGATGGCGCTGTCGCCAGTCCGACCAGGTCGTGTGTTGTAAGGGAATGGGTGTAAGACGCTGCCCTTTGTAAGCACCGCTGACGGCCTGCATTTTGATTTGGGACCAAAGCGAATCCGTGCGCCTGTCATAGAGCAGCACATCGCTGTTATAGAGTAGCCCGGAGACCCCGAAGGTGAGGGGGACGCCACCCGACTGTGCCTGAAACGCTATCCCTGTGCCACATAGAGGGCAGTAGGTGACGGCAACGCTCTCGCCGCCGAAACGGTCATTGACGATCTCGTGCCAATTCATGATGGCGATGGGATAGGCCTTGATCACGCCGTTATGCGCCAGGCCGAGTATGCGGTCGTCGGCAGCGAGAAAATCAGCCTTACCGGCGGTCAGGAAGCGGGGGTTGTCGATCGCAGGGATACCGTCCCGAGGAGGCCCTCCCGACAATACGCTCTCGATCGGAATCAAGGCGTCAGACAGATCAAATCCGTTCTTAGACGGTCCCGCATGTGCGGCGCCCGTCAGCCAGCCTGACAGCAGCATGATTAATAAAGCTCTTGGCATATCGTAGCTCATCATCATGTTTTCATCCTTCTCTATCACCGATTCAGCATCGCAATGCTGGCAGTAGACATCATCTGCTGTCTTGAGCGTAACATCGGTGTTAGCTCCCGATGACGGCTTGCCGGGGTATTGTCAGATACAAACCATGGTTTGGTAGAGGATAGAAGGCTGATCATATGGTAACCACCTCGTCATTTGATGCACTGTAGACTCGCCGAAGGCGTGAACCGGTCGATCCGATCAACACCTTGGAGGCTATATGATACGTAGCGGATGGAGGTCTGGATTCACCGCCGGAATAGGGGAGGGATAGTAACCCGACTGTTCGATTCTCCTCGATGGGCAGCGCCCCTACGGAATGAACTGCGCGACCATGCGTAGTAGCGCAGTGATAAATGAATTTTGTGTCGGTTTGCCCAGGTTAGAGAAAACACTAACACAATCACCGTCAAGAGCAGATTGGGTGATGAGTTTTCTCACATCGGAAAATGAGGGTGTCCCAATTTTGTTCGACATGCAGGGGGGCGGTGGGGTTGGCGGAGACGAATTCCACCTGTACCCACCCACCAGCTTACCCACAACGGTTTATTTGGATTTTAACAACAGGTTTTTTTATATCTTCTTTTCGGCGGGAACTGTCTTGACAGAGGGGGCCACTTTAGACAGAGGTGATAAAGGTTATTGGATAAACCTAAAAACCGTAGTTGACCGCTCCATTCTGATACCAAGCTACTGATAGGCAAACGATTGACTTCGATTTGCCTATTCACCTGCCGGGTGAACCAGGCTACGGGGTGAATGGCACGCTTGCGGTGGCGCATGGCTGCGTTGCAACGCCTTGGAATAGCATGACGATTCCGCGTCATTGCGCGCCGTGCAGGGATGCACAAGTGTCGCAAGCACAGGGATGTGCAGGAGCGACCCTTGCCCTGCACCCCCGCAAGCGCACACTTCACCCCGTCCAACTGCGGTTTTTAGGATAAAGGGCTGCTGATTTGTTGGCTCTTTTCCAGATTATGAAAAAGTTAGAAACGCGCTCCAATAGTCAACATGAAGTCACTGGCAAGGATATCCTCTTGAGAGGGTCGTCTGGCGAAATATTCATTATTCTGCGCAGTTAAAAAAGTCACCTCAGTACTATCATAACTCAAGTTTCGGCGTTCAAATTCAACTCGTTTCCATGTTCTATGTGGGAACGCATGATGTGAACAGGGCGTAGGGTGCGGCCTTGCCGCACCATGCTGGGTTGCGCTCCTGTTTGCTATGGCGGGTTTTTTCACTTTGCGACCCCCTGACCCATACCTTGGGTTCCAGGGCTTCAAGTTACGGTGCGGCAGGGCCACACCCTACGAAGCTCGTAGAATATGGGAACGGGACGAACTCCGAAACTTGAGTCATAAGATGCCTCCATAAAAAAGTTAACCGAGTCGTTGGGTTCGCCGAGTTCAAAGCCGAGTGCGCCAATCGCTCCGACATCGGTCCCGTCTACCAGATAATCTCCGTCATTGATATGAAAACTGGCGCCGACCCGCGCATATGGGCGAAAGTAGGATGAGGAGAAAAAACCATAGCCTATAGAGAGTTGGATGGGAACGTCATAATATTCCACATCACCGAATATTAGAACGAGAGGCCCTACGCCGGCATCCAGGCGAAAACCGGAATCGAAAAGCCCTGCGAACCGGTAGGAGAGCCCGATAGGCACGCCGCTTAGTTCGTCGTCCAGAAGCAGGTTGTCTTCGTGCCAGTCCCATATGTTCTTTGCTCCTGATACATAGGAGAATCCAATGTAGTGTGCTGATCCGGCGGACAGTAAGGCCCCGGAATATGCAGTAAGGAGGATTGTTATTGTAAGGGCCGGAATTAATCTCCTGGAATACTTCATCACGTTTATTCGTTTTCCTTTAATAGACAGTCTCAATAAAGCTGTACGCAGAATTGCTGTGAGACGTAGTATATGGGGTGCATTGATGATGCTCAAATATGAATGGGTTAAAGCATCTCTTGCGGATCCACGTCGATCGACCAGCGCACCCGGCGTGAGGCGGGTAACGCGGTGATGCCGGGAACCCATTTCACCAACCAATGATGCAATGCCTGTCGTTGCGCTGATTGAATCAGCAGATGGGCGCGGGTCTTGCCCGCTTTTCGCTCCATCGGTGCGGGAACAGGCCCCCAGAATTCAACTGCGGCGGCGCCGGTTATCTCTTTGCCGATCCGCATCGCCTGAGTAAGAAACGTCTCTGGGTCGGATGCCTTGGTCGATTCGGCGCGTAGCAATACTTGGTGAGAGTAGGGGGGGAGCACCGCCATCCTGCGCTCATCGAGGGCCTCCTTGGCGAAGGCCGTGTAACCCTTGGTGGTCAGGAGTTGCATCAAGGGATGATCAGGGTGGCGTGTCTGTATCAGCACCTTGCCTGGGCGTTCGGCCCTGCCGGCCCTGCCGGCCACCTGCAGAACCAGTTGCGCCATCCGCTCGGATGCGCGGAAGTCGGCGCCGAACAAGCCATGATCCACATCAAGGATGGCGACCAGGGTGACCAAGGGGAAATGGTGGCCCTTTGCCAGTATCTGAGTACCCAGCAGCAGGGGGTAGTGTCCTGTTTTTGCCTCTCCGAGGAGCTTCTCGAGTGTGCCCTTGCGGCTGGTGGAGTCACGATCGATCCTTGCCAACGGCGTCTCGGGGAAGCGGCGCTGCAGCGTCTCCTCGATACGTTCGGTTCCCTGTCCCAGAGGGCGTAGATCGGGACTGCCGCAATCAGGGCAGTGCGCCGGCACTTGGCGTTGATGCCCGCAGTGGTGACACCAGAGCAGTTGTTGTTGCCGGTGATGGGTCATGCGCGCATCGCAGCGGGGACAGTCGGTGAGCCAGCCGCAGGCATGGCAGGTGATCATCGGCGCATAGCCGCGGCGATTGAGAAACAGCATTGCCTGTTCGCCGGTTGCAAGCGTCTGCCTGAGTTGCTTGAGCAGGGCCGGGGAGAGACCGCCGTCGAGATGTACGCTGCGGATATCCAACAGTCGGAGTTGCGGCATGCGCGCCCCAGCCGCGCGCCGGGGGAGACTCAACCGATGGTAACGGCCCTCATCGGCGTTGCGCAGGGACTCCAGGGATGGGGTGGCGGAGCCGAGCACCACCGGGCAGTCGCACTGCTGCGCACGCACCAGCGAGAGGTCTCTTGCGGAATAGCGGAAGCCCTCCTGCTGTTTGTAAGAGAGGTCGTGTTCCTCGTCGACGATGATCAGGCCGAGCGCGGGCATGGGGGTGAACACGGCGGAGCGAGTGCCGACGACGACCTTTTTTTCTGACCGGCGCATGGCCTGCCAGACCCGTTCCCGTTCACCGTCCGAGAGTCCGGAGTGCAGCACCGCCACCCCTGCGCCGATCTGCTCCTTGAAACGTTGCAGCAGTTGCGGGGTAAGGCCGATTTCCGGCACCAACACCAGGGCTTGTTGCCGGCGCGCCAGGACGGCTTCGATCAGATACAGGTAGACCTCTGTCTTGCCGCTACCCGTGACGCCGTGAAGCAGAAAGGGCTTGAATCGTCCCAGATGGGCGCAGGTTTCATCCACGGCGGATTGCTGGTCCGGATTGAGTTTGTGTCTTGGCGTCGCCGGTGGAACCGACTCGACCACCGGTTCAATTTGGCAGGTTTCGATCCAGCCTTTGTCCGATAAGCGACGCAATACGGCGGGAGAGGCTTCGCAGCCGTCGGAAAGGGCTGACTTGGCCATGCCCTCGGGTGTTTCAGCCAGGGCTTGGATGACTGCGAGCTGTTTAGGGGCGCGGAGCAGTGTTTCGGAGTTCACTGCCTGTCCTGCCGTTGTCAGGCGTAGACCTACGGGCTTGCTGACGGATGGTGACCGGCCTTTTCTCAGATTGCCGGGAAGGGCGAGAAAGATCACATCGCCGAACGGGTGTTGATAGTAGTCCGCAGCCCAGCGCAGTAAACGGATGTCACTTTCTTGCAGTAACGGGGCCGGGTCGAGTTGCTCCAGAACCCGTTTCAAACGATCTGCGGGGATCGTGCTCCGGGCGGTGAGCCTAATCAGCAGACCGGTACGGCTGCCACGCCCGAAAGGGACTTGGAAGCGGCTGCCGGGCAACAACGGGTGGGAATGATGCTTGGGTGGAAGGTAGTCGAAGAGTGTCCGCAAAGGGCCGGGTAGGGCGATCTGAAGAATGGGTGCTGAAACCATGGACAGACTGTATCATGGGCGCATAAATTTACCGGAAAATTCTCTAACCGTTTGATGCGCACGGCGAAATATTTTTTCCACAACATCTGTGGATAACTTTGTGGATGGTTTTTTAATATCAGGCTTAAGGCCTTGTGGCTGCTGGGTTCTTATTAATTTGGCCAATTTTTCACCAGTTAGACTAATGTTATATTTTACAAATAGTTATAATATATCATCTTCTGCTAATGTATCTACGAAACCACCCCCCGAGGTGCTGTATTGCAACAATTCGGGGAATGTGAATAAGACGCGGTTTTAAGGGGCAGTGACCGCTTACGCCGACATTGGGCAAAGCCTTTTCGCCATCATGAATGGCTGTGGCGCAGATGAGACACAGCGTTTGTCGAAGCGCATAAAGGGGTAGAGAGGCGTCCCGGAAAATTGATACCCTGTAGCGTGGCAAACGGCTGGGGGAGAGACGCCGTCGTGACTCAATGGCAAATCATAGCGGAACATGTTACACAGACCACCGGGATGCCGTTCTATCCGTTGGAACCGAGGCACATAGGTGGTGGGTGCATCAATACGGGCGTGCGCCTGACCGATGGCGAGCGGGTCTATTTCGTCAAGCTCAACGGCGCTGCATTGTTGGATATGTTCGAGGCGGAATCGGACGGGCTCAAGGAGATGGCCGATGCAAGCGTCATTCGAGTGCCGAGTCCGCTATGCTGCGGACTGAGCAACGGCCAATCCTATCTGGTGATGGAGTTTATCGAGATGGGGCATGCGGGCCGAAGCGGCGGTGAATCGGCCGGCCGGCAACTCGCCGCCATGCATCGTGCTGCCCAGCCCCTTTTCGGATGGCGGCGAGACAATACCATCGGTTCGACACATCAACCGAATCAACAGCGCGACAACTGGATAGACTTTTGGCGTGAGCAACGCCTGGGGTTTCAACTGCAACTGGCAGCGCGAAACGGTTATCGCGGCGGCCTGCAGCGACAGGGTGAACGGCTGTTGGAGCGGTTTCACGTACTGATCGACCACCAGCCGCAGCCCTCATTACTGCATGGCGATCTCTGGGGGGGTAATCTGGCCTACGACCGAGAGGGCAACCCGGTCATTTTCGATCCGGCGGTCTACTACGGCGATCGGGAGGCGGACCTGGCCATGACAGAGTTGTTCGGTGGTTTCGGTAATCACTTTTACGATGCCTATCGGGAGAGCCGGCCCTTATCTCCGGGCTACTCGACCCGCAAAAACCTCTACAACCTCTACCATATCCTCAACCATTTGAATCTCTTCGGTGGCGGCTACCTGGGTCAGGCGACATCGATGATCGACCGGCTGTTGGCGGAAGTGTAGTACGCGCATTTCACCCGGCAGGTGAATAGGCAAATCGCAGTCAATAGTTTGCCTATCAGTAGTTTAGTATCAGGATGGAGCGGTCAACTGCGGTTTTTAGGATCAAACCATTCCCTTCAGTATTGTAACGAGACGTTCGTTCTGATCCTGTGTGCCGACGGTGATTCGCAGAAACCGGTCGATTCTCGGTTGCTTGAAGTGACGCACGATCACCCCCGCCCTGCGCAATTTCGCGGCGATTGTCTCTGCATCCAGTTCAGGGTGACGGGTAAACACAAAATTGGCTGCGGAGGGCAACACCAGGAAGCCTATCGCTCGTAACCCGGCAGTGAGCTGTTTGCGTGAGTCGATCACCTGTTGACAGGTTTGTCTGAAATAAGCGTCATCCTCAAATGAGGCGATCGCTGCCGCAGAGGCAAGCCGGTCGATCGGGTAGGAGTTGAAGCTGTCCTTGACCCGCTCCAGTCCTTCGATCAGCTCGGCGTCACCGATCGCCAATCCAATGCGTAAACCAGCCAGTGAACGGGATTTCGAGAGTGTCTGCGTCACCAGCAGATTGGGGTGGCGATCCACCAACTTTACCGCGCTCTCCCCGCCAAAATCGATATACGCCTCATCGACGACCACTACCGTGTCGCTGTTGTCGGCAAGTAACCGTTCGATCTCCATCAGTGGCAGCAGGCAGCCGGTCGGTGCATTTGGATTGGGGAAGATGACGCCGCCGTTGGGTTGAGCGTAACGGCTGACACGGAGTGAAAAATCTTCCTCGAGGGGAACGGTCCGGTACTCGATGCCGTAGAGATTGCAATACACCGGATAAAAGCTGTAGGTGATATCCGGAAACAACAGCGGGCGGGAGTGTTGAAAGAGGGCGAAAAAGGTGTGCGCCAATACCTCATCAGAGCCGTTACCGACAAACACCTGTTCCGGTGTAACACCGTAGTAGTCAGCCACCACCTGACGCAGGGCCATTGAGGTGGGTTCGGGGTAGAGTCGCAGATTGTCACCCAGCCCATTCTGTATCGCCTCGATGACCCGGGGCGAAGGACCATAGGGATTTTCATTGGTGTTCAGCTTTAGCAGATTGTCGATCTTCGGCTGTTCGCCCGGTATATAGGGCGAGAGTCGGTTGACAATCGGGCTCCAGTAACGGCTCATACAGATGATCCTAAGTAGGGCTTTAAGCTAGTGTGGTGTAACGTATAAATTGCACCAATCAGCGAGACGCTAAGCCGTCATCTGCGCCCCGAAGGAAGTGCCCTTGGGGTGCTAGGCGCGTTCCGCCTGGTCTTGAGGCATTGACGGGCCTCTGATCGGTGCCGTTTATACGTTACACCACACTAGTGTATAAAAATATCCCGTTTCAGGTCGGGCACTCGCTATAAGCAGGCGTAGGGTGCGGCCCTGCCGCACCATGCCGCCCTGCCGCGAAACACCAGGGCGACGCTGAATCCTAAATTATCAGGTTGACGGAGTACTTAGGGCTGCCCATTACCCACAAATATTTCCACCCTTTAAAAACAATGAGTTACAAACCATGCCCCTAACAGCCAACAAAAATATGAACCTAACGAAAACAACAGGTTATGTCATGTCTGTTCCCATATTTCAGACTTATGGGTAATGGGCAGACTTAGGGGGTGTTCTCAATCATCGTTCGCGGCGTGATTCCGGCCCTTTTCCGCGCTGGCGGCGTTGCGATTCGTTGCAATAGAATGACTATTGCGCCTCATCGCGCCTTGCCGGCACGAAAAATGACTCAGAATCACGCTCACTCAGGTAATTGAGAACGCCCCCTAGATTTAAAACGGTACTCCGCCGACCGGGCATGGGCGGTCAGTCCTTCGCCGCGCGCCATCACGGAAGAGGTTCTCGCCAGGGTATCCGCCCCTTCAGGCGAGGCCATGATCAGGCTGGACCGTTTCTGGAAATCATACACCCCCAAAGGCGAAGAGAAGCGAGCGGTGCGAGAGGTCGGCAGCACGTGGTTGGGACCGGCGCAGTAGTCCCCCATGGCCTCAGCGGTGTATCTGCCCATGAAGATGGCTCCTGCATGGCGAATGCACTTGGCCATCGCCTGGGGATTCGCCACGGAGAGTTCGAGGTGTTCGGGAGCGATGTGGTTGGCCAGTTCAACAGCCTCATCCATATCCTTGACATGGATCAGTGCGCCACGCACTCGCAGGGCGGCGGCAATGATCTCCCGGCGCTCCAGGGTTGGCAGGAGTTTGTCGATGCCGGCGGTTACCCGGCCGATGAAGGCTGCATCGGGACACAGCAGGATCGACTGGGCGTCTTCATCGTGCTCCGCCTGGGAGAAGAGATCCATGGCGATCCAGTCGGGATCGGTCTCACCGTCACAGACAATCAGGATCTCCGATGGTCCCGCGATCATATCGATACCGACCTGGCCGAACACCGCCCGTTTGGCGGTTGCGACGTAGATATTGCCGGGTCCGACGATCTTGTCTACCGGCGGTATGCTGTCGGTACCATAAGCCAGGGCCGCTACGGCCTGGGCGCCACCGACGGCAAACACCCTGTCGATCCCCGCCACATGGGCTGCGGCCAGCACCAGTTCGTTGCGTTCACCGCCCGGTGTCGGGACCACCATGATCAGTTCAGCGACACCCGCGACCCTGGCGGGGATGGCGTTCATCAGCACCGAAGAGGGATAGGCCGCCTTGCCGCCGGGCACATAGAGGCCGACGCTGTCGAGCGGGGTGATCTGCTGTCCCAGCAATGTGCCGTCCGGCTCGGTATATGACCAAGCGTCCGTGATCTGGTGTTCCGCATAGGCGCGGATACGGTTGGCGGAGATCTCCAGGGCCTGCTGTTGATCGGCCGGAATGGCATCCCATGCCTGCTCAAGACGGTTCAGCGGGATCTCCAGGTCTGTCGCACTTTCAGCCTGCCAACGATCAAAGCGGTTGGTGAACTCGACCAGGGCCGTATCGCCTTTGCTTCTGATGTCGTCAATGATCTGATTGACCCTGTCATTGACGGCAGTGTCCGAGATCGATTCCCAGGCAAGCAGCACGTCGAGTTGTTGTTGAAAATCACGGTCGCTGGTCGATAGTTGGCGGATTTCGCTCATGGTTACTACCCTGTTGATTGATTGACGGCTTCCCGGAAGGCGTCAATCAACTGCGTGACCAATACGTGCTTCATTTTCCAGGATGCCTTGTTGACCACCAGCCGGGAACTGATGTCGGTAATATGTTCGATGGGCACCAGGCCGTTGGCTTTGAGGGTATTGCCGCTCTCCACCAGGTCCACGATCAAATCGGCCAGGCCGACGATAGGGGCCAGTTCCATGGATCCATAGAGCTTGATGATCTCCACCTGTTCGCCTTTGGCGGCAAAAAAGCGCTGCGCGCTTTTTACATATTTAGTGGCGACCCGTAACCGTCCCTTGGCTTCGGCGGCGCCGGTGTTTGGATAGCCCGCCGTCATCAGGCGGCAACGGGCGATTTGCAGGTCCAAGGGCTCGTATAGACCCTCGCCACCGTGTTCCATCAACACGTCTTTACCCGCGATGCCCATGTCTGCCGCACCGTATTGGACGTAGGTAGGGACATCCGTGGCCCGGATAATCACCAGCTTCACCTGTTGGTGATTGGTGTCGAGGATCAGCTTACGGCTGGTCTCCGGGTCGTCCGACGGCTCAATGCCGGCGTGGGCCAACAGAGGCAGGCTCTGCTCGAAGATACGCCCTTTGGAAAGCGCGATGGTAATGGGTGCGTCAAATTTCATGGGTCGGTTTGCGTTTCGCGCGGTTGTAAAAATGGAAGGATAACAAATGATACGGATTACTGGGCAGGCACTAGCCAGGCAGACGGCGGATTTCGCCGCCCAGCCCGGCTAGTTTCTCCTCGATATTCTGATAGCCCCGGTCGATATGGTAGATGCGGTCGACCAAGGTTTCGCCATCCGCCACCAGTCCGGCCAATACCAGGCTGGCGGAGGCGCGCAAATCAGTCGCCATGACTGGCGCGCCCGTCAATTTATCCGTGCCGGTGCAGATGGCGGTGTTACCCTCAAGCTTGATCTTGGCGCCCATTCGCTGCAACTCTTGGACGTGCATGAAACGGTTTTCGAAAATCGTCTCGGTAACGATGCCGACGCCTTCGGCAACCGAATTCAAGGCCGTGAATTGGGCCTGCATGTCGGTGGGGAATGCCGGGTAGGGGGCGGTGTAGACATCTACCGCCTGGGGACGTCGGCCTTGCATGTCGAGGGCGATCCAGTCGTTGCCGGTTTCGATAACCGCCCCCGCCTCGCGGAGTTTCTGCAGCACTGAATCGACCAGTTCCGGCCGGGTATCCCGCACCTTGATATTGCCCTGGGTGATGGCCGCCGCCACCAGAAAGGTGCCGGTCTCGATACGATCCGGCAGGACCTCGTATTCTGTACCCTTCAGGTTATCCACGCCCTCGATGCTGATGACCGATGAACCGGCGCCGGTGATTTTTGCTCCCATGCTGTTGAGGCACTCGGCGAGATCGACCACTTCGGGTTCACGTGCCGCATTTTCAATCAGGCTGGCGCCTTTGGCGAGGGCGGCCGCCATCATCAGGTTTTCCGTGCCGGTCACCGTGACCATGTCCATCACGATTCGAGCCCCATGCAGCCGTTTACAGCGGGAGCGGATATAGCCGTTCTCCACCTCGATATCGGCACCCATCGCGCGCAGGCCGTCGATGTGCAGATTGACAGGGCGGGAACCGATGGCACAACCACCGGGCAGCGAGACATCGGCGCGCCCGAAGCGGGCCAGCATGGGCCCCAGCACCAGGATCGAGGCGCGCATGGTCTTGACCAGTTCATAGGGGGCGTTAAATTCCCTGATGCTGTTCGAATTCACCTCAATGCCCATTTTTTCATCCACCATCAGGGTGACGCCCATGCCGCCGAGAAGCTCCATGGTGGTGGTGATGTCATGCAGGTGAGGTACATTACCCACCCGCATCGGGCCGTCGGACAGCAAGGTGGCTGCCAGAATCGGCAGAGCAGCGTTCTTGGCGCCGGCGATGCGCACCTCGCCCGACAGGGGGGCGCCCCCTCGAATGATCAGTTTATCCATGGCGTTCCCGGGTAACCGCTCCAGCGGTTTGTGGTTAATTGAACGAAAAAGACGAAAAATGATAACGAAATCGAGAGGAAAACGGGAGTTTTATCCTTAAATTCGTCGATATCGTCTCGTGTAGGGGGTGGATGGAGGGGCGTCAACGGCGGCTTAACGCTTGGCCGATGTAGGTCTTGATGGCAGCCTGGCCTGCATCGTCGATACTAGTGAATTCCACCCGGCTCAACCAGTTGTTTTCCTGTTTTTCGGTGTTGAGGATTTTTGCATAGACGTGGCTGCTGTATTCGCTCATCAACGAAGTGCAGAGGGTGATGCGGATATCGGACAGGGTCTGCAACTCAAGGGGCAGATTGGCCAACAGACCATTGTAGCTGAGATCGACGGCCCGGCCGGAAAAACGCTGCGCCGAGATCTCTTTGTCTTGCAGTGTATGGAAGGTGATCGGGAAATCCACTGCGACACGCGGGCTGCGGCGCGATTCCACCCGGGGAACCTCCAGGTAACGCGGACGGGTCGTTGCAAGCAGCTCGTGGAGTGAGACCGGTAATTGCTTGCCTTTTACCTGTACCTGGTTCGGCGGTCCGCACTCGATATAATCCTTGGCCAGATTGCGTGAGCGTTCGCTTAGCAGCACCTGCCCGCGCAGGCTGTAGGCCTCTATGCGTGAGGCCAGGTTTACCTCATCTCCGATCACCGTGTACTCATGGTGGAGTTCGGAGCCGAGGTGTCCCGCCACAACCTGGCCGGTATTGATGCCGATGCCCATGAAGAGCCGCGGATAGCCGTGTTTGTTATTGTCAGCGTTAATCTCCGGCATGGCGCGTTGCATCTCGACCGCGCAGGCGACGGCCCGTTCCAGGTCGTCCTGTTTTTGCTCGGCCAGTCCGAACAGGGCCATGATCGAGTCGCCCATGAATTTATCGATGCGGCCGTCGAAGCGGAAGATGATTTCACACATCCTAGAGAAATAGAAGTTGAGAATCTCGATGATGACACGCGGTTGATAGCGCTCCGCAAGCGCGGTAAAACCGCGCAGATCGGAGAGCAGGATGGTAATCTGCTTGCTTTGTGGTTTTTCACTGCCTTGCGGAGGTTCATCCAAGGACTTGATCAAGGCCTGGTGCAGGCGGCTTCTCTGTATCGGCGAGAGTTGCATCTCGAGGGACTTGCCGACGGTATCGATGATCCTTTCGATCTCTTCAGCGTGCTTCATTCTTAGAAAACCCCTTGGCTGATTGTCATAGGACTGTGTTCAGTATAGTCAGCACAAGCACCGGTTACTTTTCGAGGGGCGGACGCTCCCCGGAAACGGTACCGAAATTAAATGGGGCGTTACCGCGCCAGCCGCCGATTTGCAGCCGTGCGCCGGGCGGTTGGCCGGCGATGAGTTGCATCAGTTGCTGGGAGTTCTCCAATAGGGTCTCGTTGATGCTTGTGATGACATCCCCCGGACGCAGCCCCGCCTTACTCGCCGGCCCATTCTCCTGCACGCCGGTGATCAGGATTCCGTCTTCGCTGTGCAGTCCGAAGGCCTCCGCCAGCTTTTCGGTGACGTCTTGGCCCTGAACGCCCAGCCAGCCCCTGACCACATGTCCGCTGTCGATCAGTTGGCGCATGATGCCGTCCGCCAGATCGAACGGTATGGCAAAGCCGATGCCGTGGGAACCGCCGGTCTTGGAAAAGATGGCGGTATTGATGCCGATCAGCTCTCCCCGGGCGTTCACCAGGGCGCCGCCTGAATTACCGGGATTGATGGCGGCATCGGTCTGGATAAAGTTCTCGAAGGTGCTGATGCCCAGACGGGAGCGGCCGGTGGCGCTGATGATCCCCATGGTAACCGTTTGGCCGACCCCGAAAGGGTTGCCGATCGCCAATACCACATCGCCCACCTGCTGGTCACCGGATTTGCCCACCGGAATCGCCTGCAGCGTACTGTCAGTGTCTATTTTCAATACCGCAACATCGGATTCCGCATCGCTTCCCACGATGCTGACGCTAACGCTCCGTCCGTTGGCCAGTACGACTTTGATCTCGGCCGCCGCCTCGATGACATGGTGGTTGGTCAGCAGATAGCCGTCCTCGGAGACGATAACGCCGGAGCCCAGACTGGTTTCCAGTCTTCGATGGGTCTGTTCCGGCAGCATATTGCCGAACAGGTGTTGCAGCAGTGGATCCTTGAAACGTATCGCATGAGATTCAGTGGTGATTTTGGCGGTGAAGATATTCACCACCGACGCCGCCGCCTTTTCAACCGCGTCCGCATAGGAAAAGGGACTGCTCCGGCGGGGTAGTGCGATAACCGAGGCCGATGCCCCGGGCGCCACGACCCCGTCAGGCGCGTTAACCCGCTCAGGGGCCATAAAAATCACCACCAACGCCCCTACCAGACCGGCTGTCAGGGCTGTAAGCAACAGGGAAAGTAGTTTTCTCATACGCATCGATTTGAGTAATCTAGCAACTCAGACTCTATTTTCAGGCAAACATAGCATGATTGATATTTTATCGCTCGAAACCTATTGCAACGAACTATTGTCGGTCGATGATTTTGACGATTACTGCCCAAACGGCCTGCAGGTCGAGGCTACGGAGCAGGTGACGAGACTGATGGCGGGGGTAACGGCCTGTCAGGCGCTGATCGAAGAGGCAGGGCGTTGGGGGGCGGATGCCCTGTTGGTCCACCATGGCTACTTCTGGCGGGGTGAGAGACTGCCTTTGCGTGGCCTCAAAGGTAGGCGAATCGGAGCCCTGTTTCAGCAACATACCGGTTTGTTGGCCTACCACCTGCCGTTGGATGCCCATCCGGTCTACGGTAACAATAGACAGTTGGGGAGCCGTTTGGGCTTTGCCGATGCGCAGGCTGCTCCGGTGGGCCGTTCCCTGATTTGGCAAATGCGCCTACCCCAACCCGTTTCCGCCGGAGATCTCGCACAGCGTTTGACCGACAGCCTGGGACGCAAACCGCTGCATATCGAGTCGAACCAGCGTCGGTTGCGGCGTATCGGTTGGTGTACGGGCGCCGCCCAGGGCGCTATCGAAGAGGCATCGGCGCTGGGCCTGGACGGCTACATTTCAGGAGAGATTTCCGAGCCCACGGTACATCTGGCCAGGGAGTTGGACATCCACTATTTTGCTGCGGGGCATCATGCCACCGAACGTTACGGCGTACAGGCCCTGGGGCGCCATCTGGCGGAACGGTTCGACCTCGCATACCGTTTCGTCGATATCGAAAATCCGGTATGAGCGACCCCCGTCTCGACCGAAGCGGGAAGCCTGATTGACGGGAGGAACTCGAAATGCGCCTTGACCGATAAGGCTGCATTGTGGAGAATACGCGGTTAATTTTTAGCGGTCCATTAAGATTTCTAATGTCCTGATAGGGGTAGCGCTGCGGAAGGGTTTTAGCGGGTCCGCTACAGCTCAGATTAAAGTACCGAGGGAGTCCTTGAGATATGAGCGCAGATGGCGTTGATTTAAAAAAGCGGCGTAGCCTTACGCTTGCAACCAGTGCGGTCGGGGCGGTCGGCGCCGGTTTCGTGATCTATCCGTTCCTGGCGGCCTGGGCCCCCAGTGAGAAAGCCAAGGCGGCGGGAGCGCCGGTCGAGGCCGATATCGGCAAGCTCGAGCCGGGTCAGCTAATGCGGGTCAAATGGCGCGGCAAGCCGGTCTGGGTCGTCCATCGCACCGAACAAAATCTGCAGGATCTGCCGACCCTGGACGGTGTGCTGCTCGATCCCGCTTCGGACGATGCCGGTCAGCAGCCCGACTACTGTAAAAACGCCACTCGTTCCGTGAAGGGTAAGTACTTGATTGCGGTCGGCATCTGCACCCATTTGGGCTGCTCGCCCACCTATCGCCCGGAAGTGGCTCCTGAGGATCTTGGCGCCGAGTGGAAAGGCGGATTCTTCTGTCCCTGTCACGGCTCCCGATTCGATCTGGCAGGCCGGGTCTACGCCGGCGTGCCGGCGCCGAAGAATTTGGAGATCCCCCCCTACCAGTATCTGTCCGAGACCAAGATCCTGGTCGGTGCCGATGGAGGAGCAGCCTGATGAGTATGATGAAAAGCGCTGTCGAGTGGATTGACACTCGATACCCGATGACCAAAGTGTGGAACGAGCACCTAGCCCAATATTATGCGCCGAAGAACTTCAACTTCTGGTACTTAATGGGATCCCTGGCGATGCTGGTGCTGGTGATCCAGGTTTTAACCGGCGTCTGGCTGGCAATGAGTTACAAACCCGATTCGGAGTTGGCGTTCGGCTCGGTGGAATACATCATGCGTGATGTGGATTGGGGCTGGTTGATTCGATATATGCACTCCACCGGCGCCTCGGCCTTCTTCGTCCTGATCTACTTACACATGTTCCGTGGTCTGATGTACGGCTCCTACCGCAAACCGCGTGAGCTGCTGTGGATTATCGGCGTGATTATCTATCTGGCGATGATGGCTACGGCCTTTTTCGGTTATCTGTTGCCTTGGGGGCAGATGTCCTTCTGGGGCGCGCAGGTTATCGTCAATCTCTTCTCCGCCGTGCCGGTGATCGGTCCCGACCTGGGGGTATGGGTGCGTGGCGACTACGTGATCTCCGACGCTACCCTGAACCGCTTCTTCGCCCTTCATTTCCTGCTGCCTTTCGTATTGGCTGCGCTGGTGTTCATTCACATCATCGCTTTGCATAAGGTGGGCTCCAACAATCCAGACGGTGTTGAGATCAAGAAGGGCCCGAAGGGCAATCGTTGGAGCGACAGCGCCCCGGCCGACGGCATTCCTTTTCATCCCTACTATTCGGTGAAGGATATTGTCGGAGTGGCCGGATTCCTGTTCCTGTTTGCCGCAGCGGTCTTTTTTGCCCCGGAGATGGGGGGCTACTTCATCGAACATCCCAACTTCGAACCGGCGAATCCGTTGAAGACCCCGCCGCACATCGCTCCGGTATGGTATTTCACGCCATTCTACGCCATTCTGCGGGCTGTCCCCTCAATTGCAGGCTCCGCCTTCCCCGGCGTGGTGGCGATGTTCGCCTCGATCCTGGTCATGTTCTTCCTGCCCTGGCTGGATCGCAGCCCGGTGAAGTCGATTCGCTACAAGGGTTTGCTGTATAAGGTTTTGCTCTTTCTGTTCGTGATCGACTTCATTGTGCTCGGTTACCTCGGCACCCAGGCGACCACCGACCTGTACAAGCTGATGGCGCAGATCGGCACGATATACTACTTCGCCTTCTTCCTGCTGATGCCGATCTACAGCAAAATGGACAAGACCAAACCAGTGCCTGAGAGGGTGACCGAATGAATAAGCTGATTTTTGCACTCCTACTAGCCCTGGCCCCCATGCTCGGACTGGCTGCGGGAGGCGGCGCGCACCTGGATGACGCCGGTATCGACTTGGGCGATCAGGCGTCGCTGCAGCGTGGCGCCAAGTATTTCATGAACTACTGCCTGAGCTGTCATTCGGCCAAGTTCCAGCGCTACAACCGGATGGGGAAGGATCTCGGCCTGACTGACGAGGAGGTCATCAATAGCCTGATGTTCACCACCGATAAGATCGGTGACACCATGAACATAGCGATGACGGAAGCGAAAGCCACCGAGTGGTTCGGTAGTCCTCCGCCGGATCTGAGCGTCATCTCACGCGCCCGCGGCGTGGACTGGATCTACACCTATCTGCGCAGTTTCTACCTGGATGACAAGCGCCCCTTCGGCGTCAACAATATCGTCTTCCCGGATGTGGCTATGCCTCATGTGCTGTGGGAACTGCAGGGCGCACAGAAGGCCGTATTCAAGCTCGAAAAGGGTTCAAGCGGCAAAGATGTCGAGGTGTTCGACCACTTCGAACCCGTGACCCAGGGAACCCTGAGCGCGGAAGAGTACGATCAGGTGGCCCGCGATCTGACGGCGTTTCTCAGCTATATAGGTGAGCCGATCCAAATGGAGCGCAAGCGCCTGGGTGTCTGGGTGCTGCTGTTCATCGCCGTCTTCTTTGTGCTGGCCTACATGCTCAAAAAAGAGTATTGGAAAGACATTCACTGAAAAAACTTTTTAGCTTGACCTGACAAAAGGGCGCGCAGTTGCGGTATACTGTGCGCCTTTTTTCGTGTCATATTTTTATTTTTTTTCTGCAGCGGGTCCAGGTTCGGCCCGGACTGTCGGATATCTTGAGGAGAGGCTATAAATGGCCGCAGTTGCTAACAAACGCTCAGTGATGACCCTCTATTCGGATCCGACGGATCCCTATTGTCATCGAGTCAGGCTGGTGCTGGCGGAAAAGAACATTACCTACGAAGTGGAGGATATCGATCCGCTGAACGTGCCTGAGGAAGTGATGGAACTGAACCCCTACGGCACCCTTCCGACCCTGGTGGACAGAGATTTGAAGCTCTATGAGTCGCGTATCATCATGGAGTATCTGGATGAGCGTTTCCCACACCCTCCGCTGCTGCCGGTGGATCCGGTCTCACGCTCCACGTCGCGTCTGCTGATGTATCGTGTGGATAATGACTGGTATCGCCAGATGGATGTCATTCTCAGTGGCAGGAAAGAGGCATCCAAAGCGCGCAAAGAACTGCGAGAGAGCCTGGTTTCCACTACACCGGTTTTCAATGCGAAACCCTTCTTCATGAGCGATGAGTTTACCTTGGTCGATTGCGCGATCGCCCCCTTGTTATGGCGTCTTCGGGGGTTGGGTGTGGAGATTCCTGCGAGCGCTAAAGGTTTGCATGAGTATGCCAAGCGCCTGTTCGAAAAGGAGTCGTTCATTAAAAGCCTCTCAGAAGCCGAACAGGAAATGCGCGACTGAGTAATGGGAGAAATGTCATCCAATCGTCCCTACCTGATCCGGGCGCTCTATGAGTGGTTGGTGGATAACGATAAGACGCCCTATTTGATGGTCAATGCCGGCTATGCCGGCGCCGTGGTGCCGAGACGGTTTGTTGATGATGGGCGTATCGTGTTGAACCTTGCCCCGTCGGCGATATCAGGTCTCGAGCTGGGAAACGAGTGGATCGGTTTCAGCGCCCGGTTCGATGGCGCAGCGGAGGATATCCTCATTCCTCCAGGCGCCGTGATGGGAATCTATGCTAAGGAGAATGGTCAGGGAATGCTGTTTCCCGACGAAGAAGTGACATCGGATGAGGATACTGAAGATGAACCCGATCCGTCGAAACCAGGTAAACGCCCATCGCTGAAAGTGGTCAAGTAGCGATCATCCTAAAAACCGCAGTTGACCACTCCATCCTGATATTAAACTACTGATGGGCAAACCATTGACGATGCTGGTCGATTGGCTGGGTGTGCGGCGTCAACCGGTTGACCCGGATGACGTGTCTGGGTCAGTAGCGCCGGTATTTTCCATTTGATAATCAATGATCCAGTTCGGGTCCGGTTTCCTTGTCAGGCAAGTCTATATGAAGGCTGACATTCTGAGCGCCGATCATCACTACATAGCCGGTTCGTCGGCCTGAGCCTTCCAGGCTATAGTCGAACTCATAGACACGACGCAGTTTCAAGCCGCTGCGCAACCAGCGGAGTCCCAGCCGGTGTAGGGCTACAGTCTGATCGAGAAACTGGACATCGTGACTTTGGCAGGCATTGCGGCTGATGCGGATTGCGATCTCGCGCACACGCAGGCTGTCACGCCAAAACCAGATCAGCAGCATCAGAATCAGTAGCAGATTGAGTGTTGAATATGACATATTGGGTATAGATAATCCTAAAAGCCGCAGTTGACCGCTCCATTCTGATACTGAACTACTGATATGCAAGCTATTAACTTCGATTTGTCTATTCACCGGTTGGGTGAACCACGCTACGGGGCGAATTGCGCGCTTGCGGGGGCGCATGGCTGCGTTGCAACGCCTTGGAATAGCATGACGATTCCGCGTCATTGCGCGCCGTGCAGGGATGCACAGGAGCGACCCTTGCCCTGCACCCCGGCAAACGCACACTTCACCCCGTCCAACTGCGGTTTTTAGGATAATGGGCCAGATACATATTGTAACGTCAGACATCACCCGGCTGAAAGTGGATGTGATCGTGAATGCCGCCAACACCTCACTTTTAGGCGGTGGCGGGGTGGATGGAGCCATACATCGCGCGGCTGGTGGAGAGCTGCTTGTCTACTGCCGCACTTTGGGTGGTTGCCCGACCGGCGAGGCCAGATTGACTCCCGGGTTCAATCTGCCGGCGCAGTGGATAATCCATACTGTCGGGCCGGTTTGGCAAGACGGTGAGCAGGAGGAGCCGGTGCTGTTGTATGATTGCTACCAAAACAGTTTCCGGCTGGCCGCAGAACAAGGTTGCCGTACGATCGCGTTTCCGGCGATCAGCACAGGCGTCTATGGCTACCCTAAACGGGAGGCAGCCGAAGTGGCCCTGCATGTGATGAGTAACTGGATTGATGGATTTGACCGGATTACCGCCTGTTGCTTCAGTCAGGCCGATGCCGATCTCTATCATGCACTTTGTCCGGCGTGCCTTTTCGATGAGTGACTATGTTTTCCTGGCTAGATAGAATTTCTCTACGAATGATCGCCATCGCAGCCGTCTTGCTCGGTTTGGCTCCGGTTTTCCCTGAGCCCCACCTGTTGGAAAAACTCAAGATGCTGGTTGACGGCGGTTTGCACAAGCCCATCGATATCTTCGATCTCTTTCTCCATGGTTCGGGGGTAATCCTGTTGATCATCAAACTGATTCGCGACGGAAGGGAGGTCTCCTGACCCGGGGGGCCTCTTTTCGACGGTCAGAAAACGGTTGACGGTTGCATGCTGCGGATGCGTTTCACGCCTTGGGTGGGCTGAGACGGTCGAGGCGTAATCGCTCGCGTTCGTCAAACAGATGTTTGGAGCCGATCCAGACCGCCGCCATGGCGCCGAACCCGGTCCCTGCCGCGATCAGCAGCATGATCAAGATCTGATACTTGCCCGCTTCGAAGGGAGGGGCGCCGGCGAGGATTTGCCCGGTCATCATGCCCGGCAGGCTGACCACCCCGGCCGCCGCCATGGCGTTGATGATCGGTATCAGTCCGCTGCGTAGCGCAGTGCGGCGGATTTCACGGATCGCCTCATCCCACGGATGGCCCAACAACAGTCGCGCCTCAATCTCGTGGCGTTGCCGCCAGGCATTGTGGGTCAGGTTATCCAAGGCGATGGCGATCCCTGACATGGTGTTGCCCAGCAACATGCCGAGCAGGGGGATCAGATACTGTACCGAGTACCAGGGTTCGGCCCGGATGATGACGGTCAGCGCCAGCAGGGTGACCGTGAAAGAGGAGATGAACATGGAAAGTGTGCCGATCCCCATGCCCCAGAAGCCGATGAAACGGCGTTGTTGTCGAGCCATTACCTCGTAGCCGGCCACCAGCAGCATAAACAGTGCCAGCGAGGCGATCAGCAGGGGGTGCGATTGAACGAACAGGAACTTCAGCACCAGACCCAGCAGGCTTAGTTGGATCACGGTGCGCAAGGCCGCGATCAGCAACTGGCGCTCTATGCCGAGGGAGAGTCGAAACGAAAGCAGGGCCAGGGCCGGCACCAGTACGGCGGCCAGGAAGAGATCAAGCGGGGTGAGTAGAATCAGTGCCATCAACGTTTTCTCAACCGCCCCGATTCGATCTGCCGGCGATGCTCGCCCACGCGCTTTTGTTGGGCCGGGTCATGGGTGATCCAGAGTACCGCTGTTTGGTATTTTTTACGCCACGACTCGATGAGCCGCTCGACCTTTATGATGTTGCCCGCATCCAAGTTGGCGGTGGGCTCATCCAGGAGCAGCACCTGGGGACGGTTGGTGAGTAGCCTGATCAAGGCAAGCCGTTGTCTTTCTCCGCTTGAGAGCCGGCTGATTTGCCATTCCGTCGATTCGATCGGCAGGTCCAGGTTCGTTAACAGATCCCGGTCTATGGCGTTGAAATGGTCGCCTACCCGTTCACTCCACCAGGCGCTCTCAGCCGATAGAAGGCCGACATGGCGGCGCCATTCGGGACCAGAGAATGTCTGTTTCTCCCGCTCGTCCAACCAGGCTTCACCTTGATGCGGATCGAGATCCGCCACGGCTCGGAGCAGGCGGGTTTTGCCACATCCGGACGGACCGCTGAGGGTGGTACATTCACCGGCAGGGAGGTGCAGATCGAACGGCGCCAGTAAAGGGGAGTGGAACTGCTTAAGTGTCAGGCTGCTCATCAGGCCTTTCGCTCGAACAAGAGATCCCACACACCATGTCCCAGTCGCTCTCCTCGCCGTTCAAATTTTGTCAGCGGACGAGTCTCCGGGCGGGGCGAGTATTTTCCATTGCCTGCCTGGTTGATAAAACCTGGATGGGCTGAGAACACGGCCATCATCTGTTTGGCATAGTCCCGCCAATCGGTGGCCATGTGCAGCGCGCCGCCGGGGCTGAGGGCGCGGTAGGCCTGTTCGGCAAACTCAGTTTGAACGATGCGGCGCTTATGATGCTTTCTTTTATGCCATGGGTCGGGGAAGTAGAGCAGGATACGGGAGAGACCGGCGGCGTCCAAGTGGTGCCGCAGCAGTTCCATGGCATCGGCTTGCAGGATCCGGACATTATCACGCTGTTGCTCGGCCAGTTTGATCATCAAATGGCCGACTCCGGGGCTATGTACTTCGATACCGAGAAAGTTCTGCTCGGGGTGTTGCGCCGCCATCAGGCTCAGCGCCTCACCGTTACCGAATCCGATCTCCAGGGTGACTGGGTTGTGGTTACCGAACAGTTCGGTGAGTTTGAGTCGTTCGCCGTCCAGACTCAATCCATATCGAGGCCAGAGTTCGTCAAAGGCGCGTTGTTGCCCTTCCGTCATACGTCCCTGTCGCAGGACATAGCTGCGAATGGGGCGTTGTGGTTTGTGATGGGGTTGGGTCATGGGAATAATGTTGAATGTTAAATGGACGTGAGCGTTGCGAACACCGAAATTCAAAATTAACCATTCATCATTCAAAATTGGTCGTTAAAAGAATAGTCCGTCTATCGGTGAAGAGGCTGAAGCAAAGCGCTTGGCCGGCATTCGTCCCGCCAGATAGGCCTCCCGGCCTGCCTGGATCGCCTTTTTCATGGCAGAGGCCATGAGCACCGGATGCCGGGCGGCGGCGATGGCGGTATTCATGAGCACGCCGTCACAACCCAGTTCCATGGCCACTGCGGCATCCGATGCGGTGCCGACACCGGCATCCACCAGGATCGGCACCTCGGCATTTTCAACGATGGTGCGGATGTTCAATCTGTTGCGGATTCCCAGACCCGATCCGATGGGAGCGGCTAGCGGCATTACGGCGACGCAGCCCATCGCCTCCAGGCGTTTGGCCATGATCGGGTCATCATTGGTGTAGACCATGACATCGAAACCGTCCTTGATCAGTATGTCGGCCGCTTCCAGGGTCTGCACCACATCCGGGAACAGGGTCTTCTCGTCGCCCAGCACCTCCAGTTTTACCAGATTATGGCCGTCCAATAGTTCCCTTGCCAGGCGGCAGGTGCGCACAGCGGTCTTGGCGTCGAAGCAACCGGCGGTGTTCGGCAGGTAGGTATATTCGTCAGGGGGGAGAACCTTAAGGATATTGGGTTGACCCTGATCCTGGCCGATATTGGTGCGCCGTACCGCAATGGTAATGATCTCAGCGCCGCCGGCATCGATCGCCTCGCGGGTCTGCTGCATATCCTTGTATTTGCCGGTGCCCACCAGCAGGCGGGAGGTGAATTCTCGTCCGGCGACGCTGAAACTGTCTTTCTGCGTATCGTTTGGCATAGGTTTAGGTCTTAAAATAACGGTTGGGAGGGTAAGTATTAACCCGGCGACCTAATAGGTCGCCGGGTTAATAGTGATTCGAGTCGGTGTTCGGTCAGCCTCCGCCGACGGCCTGAATGATTTCAACGCGATCCTGTTCCTGCAGGGGGAGTCCGCTGAAGGTGCTGCGAGGGACCAGCGCTTCATTGACCTCGACAGCAACCCGCTCTCCTGTCAGGTCAAGCAGTTCGATCAGGCCCGCCATATCCAGGGTGTCGGGAATTTGCTTTTCCGCACCGTTTAAGTAAATCTGCATCTGTGTCTGATCCCGGTTAGGCGTTGGAGCAAGGTTAAAGCCTGGATTCTACCTTAACTGGGGGCGACAAAGTACGTAGAGCGAATAATCATAAGAAGTCCTGTGCGGGTATCACCGCAAGCCGGTTGAATGCCCCGGAGGGGAGCTGTGAAGTGGAGTGAAGACTTAATACCTTTGGAGCGGGCGGGCTCCCTCGACGGCCTGTTTTTTCAGCGGATGCGCCGCACACCGGATACCCCGGCCTACCGCCACTATCATCGACGCAAAAAACAGTGGTGTGAACTGACCTGGGCCGACATGGAGCGCCAGGTTTCGCGTTGGCGCCAAGCCCTTTCCGGGGAGGATCTGGAGCCGGGCGACAGGGTCGCCATCCTGTTGCGCAACAGCCCGGAATGGGTGATGTTCGACCAGGCCGCGCTCTCTTTGGGGCTGGTGGTGGTGCCCTTGTATACCGACGACCGCGCCGACGCCATTGCCTACATATTGCGTGATGCGGCGGTAAAGCTGTTGCTGGTGCAGGATACCGGCCGCTGGAACCGGATGGCGGAGGCGGTGGATGAGCTGCCTCAACTGCAGCGGGTGGTGGTATTGGAGACACAGAAGCAGCCGAGTTTACGGGAAGATGATCTTGTGCGCGAGGCGAACGCCTGGCTGCCGGCGCGGGGAGAACCGTTGAAGAAGCGTCAGGCCGATCCGAACAGTCTGGCCTCCATTGTCTACACCTCCGGCACCACAGGGCGTCCCAAAGGGGTGATGCTGAGCCACATGAACATGCTCTCCATCGCCCATGGTTCGTTGACGGTGGTGGATTGCTATCAGCAGGACAGCTTTCTGTCGTTTCTCCCACTCTCCCATACGCTTGAGCGGACGGCCGGTTACTATCTGCCGATGATGGCCGGCGCCTGCGTCTCTTTCGCCCGTTCGGTTCCCCAACTGGCGGGAGATCTGCAACAGGTGAGGCCGACCGTAATCATTGCCGTGCCGCGAATCTTCGAGCGGGTCTATGCACGGGTGCAGGAGCAGTTGAAAAACAAGCCGGCCTTCGCCCGTATGCTCTTCGATCTGACCCTTAACGTCGGTTTTAAGGAGTTTGAATATCGTATGGGTCGCCGGCGGTGGTTTCCCGGTTTGTTGCTTCACCCGCTGCTGCGTAGACTGGTTTCCGCCAAGATACTCGACAAATTAGGCGGCCGGTTACGGGTTGCGGTCAGTGGCGGGGCCGCCATTTCCCCTGAGATAGCGCGGGTCTTTCTCGGTTTGGGACTGCCCATGCTGCAGGGATACGGGCTGACGGAGACCAGCCCGGTCATCAGTGTCAATCCCATGCACAATGTCAAGCCGGAAAGCGTGGGTGTGCCGTTACGCGGCGTCAGCGTGAAGGTCGGCGAGGACGACGAACTGTTGGTCAAGACACCCGGCATGATGTTGGGGTATTGGAATAACCATGCCGCCACCGCAGAGATGATCGATCCCCAGGGTTGGCTGCACACCGGCGATCAGGCGCGTATCGATGAGGATGGGCACATCCATATCACCGGACGGATCAAAGATATCCTAGTACTCTCCAATGGTGAGAAAATCCCCCCGTCGGATATGGAAATGGCCATTGAGCTTGATCCGTTGGTCGAGCAGGTGATGGTGGTGGGCGAGGGCAAGCCCTATCTCGGCGCCTTGGTAGTGCTCAATCCCGATCTCTGGAACGGTCTTGCCGAGGAGTTCGATCTCGATCCTTTACGGCAGGAGAGCCTGGGCGACGAGCGCCTGCAGAATGTGGTGCTGAAGCGCATCAGGATGGCCCTAAGGGATTTTCCGGGGTATGCCAAGATCCGCCGGGTAGCCCTGCTGCTGGAGCCCTGGACTATCGATAACGGGCTGATGACCCCAACCATAAAGGTCAAGCGCCGGAAGGTGTTGGACTACTGCAGGGAAACGGTCGATTCGCTCTATGGCGACGGTTTGGTGTGAAGATTTGCGGAGCGCTTGCGCACCCGGCCGGGGCTGGTGTACCTTTCCACACTGTTCAGCGATCTCAACCTGCATGCGGGTATCGTATATCGGTATTACCCTGGCTTCCCAAGCCGGAGAGACGGGTTCGACTCCCGTTACCCGCTCCATTCCCCCGGCCCTGTTCGGGGGGTCCGCATCACGGACAGAGACACCCCGTCCAGCTGCGGTTTTTAGGATCATTGCTCAATTTGGATGGATGTCCTGTTTATTGGCACTGAGCTGACAGAGCCAACTCGTTAAATTACAGTAATCAAGCCTGAAAATATTCAGGCCGGGATTGGAACCCCGCAATGCACAAGGGCCATAAAGACGCTCTGCGTCTTTTTTTATGGCCGACCCACTATGGTGGGTTGTACAGGGCACCTTCGGGTGGCCGTTTCCTTGTGTGCGGTAGTCTCAACCCTGTACAGCTCGCCACCCTTAGATTGAGACCTTTTGGTGGCGATTATATTAATGCTACACACAAGGGCTAAATTATGCATGAACGTAAGCTTATGGTTCGACAAGGTCACTGAGGTGGTCTAATGGATTTGTACAACCCAGTTAAGCATAATTAACTTAACTGAGGTAGAGAATAATGACAACCAGAAAGAAATATACAAAAGAATTCAAGTTAGATGCTGTCAGCCTTGTGCTTGAGCAAGGCTATACCCGAATAGAAGCGGCAAAAAGTCTGGATGTTAATGTCCAAATGCCGGGCCGCTGGGTGAAAGAGCATCAGAGTGAAGATGGGCAAGCATTTCGTGGTAATGGGAAATTGACACCTGAGCAGGAAGAAAACAGGAATCTCAAATCCCAGGTTAAACGCCTTGAGATGGAGAGAGACCTATTAAAAAAAGCGACGGCATTCTTTGCAGCAGAAACAAAGTGAAATATTCTTTCATCACCCAACATAAGAATGCCTATCCAATTAGCCTGCAATGTCAGGTTTTGGGTGTCACACGCAATGGTTATTACCAGTATCAAAAGAATCCGGGAAAATCCAAAGACCCTTTGTACCAGGACATGCTTGAATGGGTTGAAGACATAGCCAAAAGCTCAGACCATACTTA
>JAHXHR010000023.1 GCA_025656505.1 Candidatus Thiodiazotropha sp. (ex Epidulcina cf. delphinae)
CTGTTTGGAATATTAAATTTACTTCAATGCTTGAAGGTTACTCTTGAATTTCATAATTATCAAGCAGTTAAGGGTGACAAAGTAGAACTAAAGGAGGGCTACATGCTCCACGACGCCAAGCGCTACAAACCGGTCCGGCCGCCCAAGGAGCTGCCGCCCGAGGTCATGTTGCGGCATGCGCAGGAGTATTTTCAGGAGTGGATGGAGAGTGCCGATCACTTTATGCGAGGCGCAGAATTTCAGCTATCCGGCGGTGGATTAAAGATCGCAGCATTCGATCTTCACCAATCCGCCGAACGCCACATCACCAGCCTCCTCCTCGTGCATACCGGCTATCGGGCTAAGGAATACGACATGGAAAAGCTGATCCAGCAGGCCGTCGGTTTCGGCCACCCCTTCGCCGGCTATTTTCCCCAACGACGGCAAACAGGAGCACAACCCAGCATGGTGCGGCAGAGCCGCACCCTACGCTCTGTTCAACTGCAGTTTTTAGGTTCAAGGTGATATGGTCGGATTCAGTGCTTACCGTCTACCAATGAAATGCCGTCAAGACCATCCACCAATGCATCGCCGGTCTGATTGGCCCCCAATTTGATCATCAGACGGACATCATTGGCGGAATCGGCATAGGCCAGAGCGTTTTCGTAGCTGATGACACCCTCTTCGTAGAGCTGATAGAGGTGCTGATCGAAGGTTATCATCCCATGCTCGGTTGAGCGCTTCATCAACTCCTTGAGCTTATGAATCTCACCCTTACGGATAAGCTCGGCGGCCAAGGGGGTGTTCAGCATGACCTCGATAGTCGCTCGCCGACCAATCCCGTCCACCTTGGGAATCAACTGCTGGGCGACCACGGCCTTGAGATTGAGCGAAAGATCCATGAAGATCTGATCGCGCGCATCCGCAGGAAAGAAGTGGATGATTCGATCCAGGGCCTGATTGGCGTTGTTGGCATGCAGGGTCGACAAACAAAGATGACCGGTCTCGGCAAAGGTGATGGCATGCTCCATCGTCTGACGGGTGCGGATTTCACCGATCAGGATCACGTCCGGCGCCTGACGCAGGGTATTCTTCAGCGCGACTTGGTAGGATTCCGTATCGATGCCGACCTCGCGCTGGGTGATGATGCAACTATTGTGATCATGCAGGTACTCGATCGGATCCTCGATACTGATGATATGTCCGTCACCCCGGGTGTTCCGATAACCGATCATCGCCGCCAGCGAGGTCGATTTACCCGTGCCGGTGGCGCCGACGAAGATCACCAGGCCACGCTTCACCATGGAGAGATCCTGCAGTATCGACGGCAGATAGAGTGATTCAAGGGTGGGGATCCGGGTCTCGATGCGGCGTAGCACCATGCCGACGGCGTCCCGCTGTATAAAGGCGCTGACGCGAAAACGGCCTATACTCTTCGCACTGATGGCGAAGTTGCACTCCTTGGTCTCATCGAACTCCCTTTGCTGGGCATCGGTCATGATACTGTAGGCCAATACCTTGGTCTGCCTGGCCGTCAATGCCGTTTTGTTCGCCGGATGTATCTTTCCGTCCACCTTAATGGAGGGTTCCCGTCCGGCTGTGACGAACAGATCGGACGCCTTGTTTTTAACCATCATGGATAACAGTGAATTCAGTTCCATAATATTGTCCTCTTCGCAATCGATCTCACGCAACACCCCCACTTCGTTCGACCTCGGGGAGTATGCGCTGTTGCAATATGAGCCGGCGCCATAACGACCACACCAGAGCAAATTCCTGATTAGAACTGATCCTTGTTCTGTGCCTTGGTCTTGGCGTCCAAACGACTCACGATACCCCGCTGCACCAACTCTTTCAGCGCCTGGTCCATGGTCTGCATACCTGTCGCCTGCCCGGTCTGGATGGCGGAATACATCTGCGCCACCTTATCTTCGCGGATCAGGTTACGGATGGCAGGCGTGCCAACCATGATCTCCCAGGCGGCGATTCTCCCACCACCGATCTTTTTCAGCAGAGTCTGAGCGATGACCGAGCGCAGCGATTCGGAGAGCATCGAACGTACCATAGCCTTTTCACCCGCGGGAAAGACATCGATAATCCGGTCGATGGTCTTGGCTGCGGAACTGGTATGCAGGGTGCCGAATACCAGATGGCCGGTCTCGGCGGCGGTCAATGCCAAACGGATGGTCTCCAGGTCACGCAATTCGCCGACCAGGATGATGTCCGGATCCTCACGCAGGGCCGAACGCAACGCCTCGGAGAATCCCAAGGTGTCGCGATGCACCTCGCGCTGATTGATAAGACACTTCTTGCTGCTGTGGACGAATTCGATCGGGTCCTCGATGGTGAGAATATGGGAATAGTCATTGTCATTCTTATAGTCCATCATCGCAGCCAGGGTGGTCGACTTGCCCGAACCCGTGGGTCCGGTGACCAGCACCAGACCGCGAGGCACGTCCACGATCTCCCTGAATGTGGGTGGACAGCCGAGGTCATCCAGGGTCAACACCTTGGAGGGGATGGTGCGAAACACCGCCGAGGCGCCGCGCGCCTGATTGAAGGCATTGACACGAAACCGTGCCAGGCCGGGTATCTCGAAGGAAAAGTCGTTCTCGAGAAACTCCTCGAAATCCTTGCGCTGCTTATCGTTCATGATGTCATACACCAGGGCATGCACCACCTTGTGTTCCAGCGCGGGAACATTGATGCGCCGAATATCGCCATCCACACGAATCATCGGCGGCAGACCGGCAGAGAGATGCAAATCTGAGGCGTTATGCTTGACACTGAAGGCCAAAAGTTCAGCGATATCCATTCATTCCCCCGTTTTGAAAGGCCAAAGGCGCTCGATCAAGCGTGCTGCGCATTGTCTCGCCAACCTGTCATCACTCATGAGACAATACCCGGTTATCGACCTGAAAACCGATAAGTTTAGATTGTAAAAACTTAAGATTGACTTGAAATGGCGCTAACCCTGCCCATTACCCATAAGTCTGAAATATGGGAACAGACATGACATAACCTGTTGTTTTCGTTAGGTTCATATTTTTGTTGGCTGTTAGGGGCATGGTTTGTAACTCGTTGTTTTTAAAGGGTGGAAATATTTGTGGGTAATGGGCAGCGCTAACCTGACCGCATCTCCAGCGCACCTCATCACAGATTCTGTAACATTCAGAGCCACCCGCATGCGCCGGAACAAGGCACGGCCAACCTCTTCCAGACTCGCTTAATGTTACAGAATCTGTGGCGAGACGCACCAGCAGACTAATATACTAGCACTCTGAAAAAAAAACCGCTCTTAATGCAAAACCGTTCAGTGTACTGTCTCATACTAGGGGGTGTTCTCAATCATCGTTCGCGGCGTGATTCCGGCCCTTTTCCGCGCTGGCGGCGTTGCGATTCGTTGCAATAGAATGACTATTGCGCCTCATCGCGCCTTGCCGGCACGAAAAATGACTCAGAATCACGCTCACTCAGGTAATTGAGAACGCCCCCTAATTACGTGATATCAGAGTGACGCCGAGCCATCGGCCGCGCCCGGAGGGAGGCACGCATTAGTATGAGACAGTACACTAGGGACCAACGTGACCGATAGCACCTTACAGACCCCTGACAGCCTGCATCGGCGTTACAATCAAGTACGAGATCGCATCCGTCAGGCGGAAGCCCACTGTCGCCGCGAACCCGGCAGTGTGCAACTCCTGGCAGTCAGCAAGACCCGAAGTGTCGACGAAATTCGTGCTTTGGCGGCTCTTGGGCAACGCCTGTTCGGCGAGAATTATCTTCAGGAGGCGGTGAGCAAGATGGCCCAACTGGAAGATTTGAACCTGGAATGGCATTTCATCGGTCGAATCCAAGGCAACAAGACCCGCCGAATTGCCGAACACTTCCACTGGGTCCACAGTATCGCCAGTCTCAAGCACGCCACGCGGCTGAGCGAACAGCGGCCCGCCCATCTCCCGCCGCTCAATACCTGCCTCCAGATCAACACCAGCGGAGAAAACGCCAAAGATGGCTACAGCGGAAATGAATTAATGGAACGCCTAGCCGCCTATGCGGTGCTACCCAATATCCGTGTGAGGGGGCTGATGACCATTCCCGCACCAGCCGGGAACGAATCCGCAAGGCGTCAGCCCTTTCACCAGCTACGCACCCTTCGCGACCGTTTGCGCACTGAACGCTTACCCCTGGACACCCTGTCCATGGGCATGTCCGATGATCTCGAAGCGGCTATCACCGAAGGCGCCACAATGGTGCGTATCGGCGCTGCAATTTTCGGCCCCCGGCAGTATTAATCAATGAAGTCACTAGTGTACCTCGTCCTGGATGCTGTAACATTCAGCGTCACCCGAATACGCCGGAATAAGGCATCGCGCCGGGAAGGGGGCATCCACGGTGTTATGTCTCTTGGCAAGAGCCGGACCATTCCCGGCGAGGCATGCCTTGTGGTCAACCCCTTCCTGACTCGCTGAATGTTACTGCATCCATGACGAGATACACTAACCTCCACACAAAAGACAGCATGAAAAACAGCAACATCACCTTCATCGGCGGCGGCAATATGGCCACCAGTCTAATCAGCGGCCTGATTGCCGACGGTTATGACAAGGCAAGCATCACGGTCAGTGACCCTGACAGCGAAAAGCTGGCGCAACTGGCTGCCCGCTGCAGCGTACATACCGAGTCTGACAATAACCAGGCCGTCGCCGAGGCCGGTGTAGTGGTATTGGCGGTCAAACCGCAAGTCCTGGAGCAGGTGGCCAGGAGATTAGCCGAGACCATCCAACAGACCAGGCCGCTGGTGATCTCCATCGCCGCCGGGGTGAAGGAGACCGCCCTGCGCGAATGGCTCGGCGGTGATGTGGCGTTGGTGCGTAGCATGCCGAATACTCCGGCTATGATTCAATCCGGCGCCACCGGCCTGCATGCCGGACCCGGCGTCAACCAGACGCAGCGGGATCAGGCGGAGAGCATCTTGCGGTCAGTCGGTCTCACGCGCTGGGTCGATGATGAGTCGCAAATGGATGCGGTAACCGCCGTCTCCGGCAGTGGCCCGGCCTATTTCTTTCTGATCATGGAACTGATCGAGGAAGTAGCCGGGAACATGGGACTGGACGAAGAAACCGCCCGCCTGTTAACCCTCCAGACCGCCCTTGGGGCAGCCCGCATGGCCATGGAGAGCAGTGATTCCCCTGCCGTGCTGAGGCAGAAAGTCACTTCCCGCGGCGGCACCACCGAACGCGCCCTGGGCATCCTGGAGGCGGGCAAGCTACGCGAACTCTTCAGCGAGGCCCTGCGGGGGGCGGAGGAACGCTCCCGTGAACTCTCCGATATGCTGGGACATCAATAGCCATGGGCAGCAGTTACCTCACCAATCCGCTGGTATTTCTTGTTCAGACCCTGTTCGGCCTGTATATCCTTGCGGTCCTGTTGCGATTTCTGCTGCAACTGTTCCGGGCGGACTTTTACAATCCGATTTCGCAGTTTCTGGTGAAAGCGACCAACCCGCCGCTCAAGCTCCTGCGCCGAATCATCCCGGGACTTGGCGGGATCGACCTCTCGTCACTGATCCTTGTCTGGCTCCTCAAGAGCATTGAGCTGCTGCTGGTGATCAGCATCTCCGGCAATGCCGTGAGCCTGCTCGGACCGGTTGTCTGGGCGATACCCGAATTGGTTGAACTGCTGATCAATATCTTCCTGTTCGGCGTACTGATCCAAGTTATCCTGAGCTGGATCAATCCCGGCAGCTACAACCCGGCCACCGCACTGCTTTACAGCCTCACCGATCCGGTGATGCGCCCCGCTCAGAAGATCCTCCCCCCCATGGGCGGACTCGATCTCTCACCCATGCTGGTGATGATCGGCCTGGTACTGCTGAAAATGCTCCTGCTGCCTCCGCTGCGGCAGATAACCGGCAGCCCCTTTCTGTGAGTTGGCATCGCTGGGAACAGGATGACCTGATCCTGCATCTGCGCATTCAACCCAAGGCATCCAGGGACAGGTTTGTCGGTCCCTATGGCGAAGACGAGTATAAAGTCACCATCACCGCTCCACCGGTGGACGGCAAGGCGAATGCCGGGTTAATAAAATTCATCGCCAAATCGTTCCGCCTCCCCCGCTCCCGTGTTTTATTGATCTCCGGCGATGCCTCCCGCAGCAAGTGTCTGCGATTAAAGTCCCCCCGGCATCTGCCGATACCGATGGGGAGCTGAACAGCAGGATATGGCGTCTGCGCCTCTCCTCGCGTAACATTCCGACTAACCTCGACCTGAGCGGATAGGGTTTGTTCCGGTTAACAAAACAGTAGGTCTTGCACGTGGAAAAAGTACGATTTCAAGAACAGTTACTGGCTTACGAACAGTGGAAAAAGGATGTCATCAACACCATCGAAGAGTATGCCCCCTGGCTGGAGGAGAACGGCTTGTCCTCTCCGGATATCCAACACCGCATCGAGCATACCTTGAACAGCCTCAAGAGCGACAAACTGACTATCGCCTTTGTCGCCGAGTTCTCCCGCGGTAAGACGGAACTGATCAACGCAATCTTCTTTGCTGACCACGGCCGGCGCCTGTTACCGTCAGATGCAGGCCGCACCACCATGTGCCCCACCGAAATCTTCTATGACAACGAGCGGGAGGAAGCCTATGTGCGCCTTCTGCCGATCGAGACCCGCCTGCAGGATGTCACGCTCACCCGGTTGCGGCAGGACACCAAGCAATGGGTCCATTATCCCCTGGAAACGGAGTCTGCGGAACAGATGCAGGCCGCGCTGAGCGAGGTAACCCAGACCAAGACAGTCACCCTCAAGGAGGCGAAACGCCTCAGCCTCTATAGTTCAGACCTGCATCCGCACCAATCCCGTCCGCCGGAGACGATCGAAATCCCCAAGTGGCGCCATGCCCTGATCAGCTTTCCGCATCAAATGCTGAAAAAGGGACTGACCATTCTCGACACCCCTGGTTTGAACGCCCTGGGCACGGAGCCGGAATTGACCCTGAATATGCTGCCGGCCGCCCAAGCGGTGCTCTTCGTGCTCGGCGCCGACACCGGCGTGACCCGTAGCGATATGGAGATCTGGCAACACCACATCAAAGGTTTCCAGAGTGGCCGTCAACGCGGGCTGATGGTTGTGCTGAACAAGATCGATACCCTCTGGGACGATTTGCGCGAACACGCGGATATTCATGACGCGATACGAAATCAGCAGGTTTCCACCGCAGAGATGCTGGGCATTAATCCCAAGACGGTATTCCCGATCTCTGCACAGAAAGGCCTTTTGGCCAAGATCAGGAATGAAATGCCACTCCTGGACAAAAGCGGATTGTTGGACCTGGAAAACTACCTGGGCCAGGATGTCCTGAATATCAAACAACAGATCGTCCTCGACACAGTCAGTTCCGATGTCGGACAAATGCTGGATAACAGTCGCAGCCTGTTGTCGGGCAAGCTCAAGGATACCAAGTATCAACTCGAAGAGCTGGAGGAATTGAGCGACAAGAGCGATGACGTGATCACCAACCTGATGGAAAAGACCCGCAACGAGCAGACGCAGTATCTACGCGATGTGGAGACCTTCCAGCAGAGTCGCAAGCAATTGAAGCAACAGGCGGATCAGCTTACCGAAACCCTTAGCCTGGACGCCCTGGACGTCGTCATCGAAGGTTGCAGGAAGGAGATGACCAACAGTTGGACCACCAACGGCATGAAAGGCTCGATGAAGAACCTGTTTGAAGAGACCCGCCGCACCATGCTCAAGGTCGTGTCCCAAAGTGAGCAGACCCGCAAGCTTATTCGCTCCATCTATCGCAAATTCCAGAACGAACACGGATTCGCCGTCGTACAACCCAAGATGTTTTCTATCGTAAAATATCGGGTGGAGCTGGAACTGCTGCACCAGGAGGCCGAGATTTTCCGCAACAGCCCCGTGACCGCCATGATGGAACAAAATTTTGTGGTGAAGCGTTTCTTCTCCGCACTGGTAAAACGCGCCCGGGAAATTTTCCAGCGCGCCGATGAAGAGATCAATAGCTGGCTCAGCACCACCCTCGAACCGCTGGTCATGCAGATCAAGGATCACAAGGAGATGATGGAGAAGCGATTGAACAATCTGCAGAAAATCGGGCAATCCCGCAATACCCTACAGTATCGCATCCTCGAACTGCAGGAACAGTACACCGAATCGGCCAGGCAGTTGACCGCATTGCGCAACATGTCCAACCGCCTCAGCAACAACCGTCCGTTGCATCGCAGCCAACGGCAAAAACCGACGCTAGTGAAACAAAACGCCTCCTGAAAACCTATATCCTCTACTAGGGGGCGTTCTCAATCATCGTTCGCGGCGTGATTCCGGCCCTTTTCCGCGCTGGCGGCGTTGCGATTCGTTGCAATAGAATGACTATTACGCCTCATCGCGCCTTGCCGGCACGAAAAATGACTCAGAATCACGCTCACTCAGCTAATTGAGAACGCCCCCTAGGTAACTTCACCCTCCGGTTCCGATCGGCTACACTAGCAGCGCAACCATGACCGGCCTCACAGGCCGGCATCGCCTGGAGGAAATCCATGTCTTTTATCAAATCCCTTATCAGCTTGCTGTCACTGGTCCTCTTCTCCTTTCCCGTGTTGGCGGAAAACAGCACCACTATTCCCGGCTTTACCATTCATCACAACGCCATACCGACCGCCTCCCTGGAACCATCCATCGCAAAACAATACGGTATTCAACGCAGTAAATACCGAGGCATGCTCAACGTCAGTGTCATCAAGTCGGTCAAAGGCACCACCGGCGAACCGTCGGAGGCCGTGGTAATGGCCAAGGCAAACAACATGCTCGGTCAATTGATCAGCATACCCATGCGTAAAATCACCGAAGGCGATGCCGTCTACTATATCGGCGAGTTCCGTATCGCCGACCGGGAGACACTCAATTTCGAGATTCAGGTTAAACCCAAGGGTGAAACCCGTTTCCACACCGCAAAGTTGAGCCAAGAATTCTATATCGAATAAATATCCCCAGACAAAGCAAGGGGATATTTACTATTTGCCTATCAGTAGTTTAGTATCAGGATGGAGCGGTCAACTGCGGTTTTCAGGGTGAACCACGGGGCCTTGCATGGCGAGATAGGAATGCGCAATCAGAAGGCCCGCACAAGGGTCACCACACCGAACAGGATAACCATCATACCCACCGCCCGGCGCACCCGGATATCCTTTAGCCAACGGGCAAGACCACCCGCCACGACACCCATGGCGAAAAGATTCGGCAGGGTCCCCAGACCAAAGGCCAACATCAAACCGGCCCCTTTGACCACACCGCCGGCCGAGACTGTCCACACCAGCATGCTGTAGACCAGGCCACAGGGGATCCAACCCCAGGCCAGACCCAGCATCCAAGCCTGGCCTGGGGTATTGACCGGCAGCAGCTTTCGCGCAAAGGGTTCGATGTGTGTCCACAGTGCGCTGCCCAGGCGCTCGATCCTGGACAACCCCATCCACCAGCCCCCCAGATAGAGCCCTAACAAGATCATGAAGATTCCGGCAATCGCCAACAAAATCCGCTGCGCCATGTAGATCGGCACCATCTGCGCCAATAACAGGCCGAGGCCGCCCATGATGCCGCCCGCCACCACATAGCTGGTGATGCGCCCCAGGTTGTAACCCAACTGATACGGCAGGGTGCTGCTCAGTCGGTTGCGGATCGTTTCCGGAAGACCGAACGTCAATGCCCCAATGATACCGCCGCACATACCGGCACAGTGTCCGCCGCCGAGCAGGCCGACTACAAAAGCGGCAAGATAACTTCCCTGCTCAATCATCCTAAAAACCGCAGTTGGACGGGGTGAAGTGTGCGCTTGCGGCGGCGCAGGGCAAGGGGCGTTCCTGCGCATCCCTGCGCTTGCGACACTTGTGCATCTCTGCACGGCGCGCAACGACGCGGAATAGTCATGCTATTCCAAGGCGTTGCAACGCAGCCATGCGCCGCCGCAAGCGTGCAATTCACCTCGTAGCGTGGTTCACCCAGCAGGTGAATAGGCAACTCGAAGTCAATAGTTTGCATATCAGTAGGTTAGTATCATGATGGAGCGGTCAACTGCGGTTTTTAGGATCATTGTCAGGACTCCCGGTTGAGGGGAGATAGCGCATTGCCAGGAGAATCAGGATTAAAACGGGCACCCCCATGGAGGCGGTGATGAGAAAGAAGCCGGCATAACCAAGGCCGTCCACCATGACGCCGGAGAAACCACCGACGAATTTGGGCAACAACAGCATCACGGAACTGAATAGCGCATACTGGGTGGCCGAATAGGAGACATTCGTCAGACTGGAGAGATAGGCCACGAAAGCCGCCGTCGCCAGACCGGCGCTGAGGTTGTCCGCCACGATCACCAGCGTCAGCATCGCAATATTGTGACCGACACCGGCCAGCCAGGCGAAAAGCAGATTGGTCGAGGCCGCCAGCACGCCTCCCAACAGTAACACCCGCATCACCCCCAACCGGGAAACCAACAAACCACCGACGACAGCGCCCAGCAGGGTCATCACCACACCGAGGGTATTGATGATCAGCGCCACCTCGCGCTTGCTGAACCCCATGTCGACGTAAAAGACGTTGGATATGACCCCCAACACCACATCCGAAATCCGATAGGTGGCGATCAACGCCAGTATCAACAGTGCTTGCCAACGATAACGACCGATGAAATCGGCAAACGGGCTGATGACGGCGCCGAAGAACCATTCCGACAGGGTGCGCAGCCCGCCCGGCAACCAACCCTGCCGCTCAATAATCCGGTCCACCGCCGCCTCTTTCTCCAGGGTGGCCGGATCAGGGTGTACATCGGGTTCGGTGATGAATAAAACGGTAATCACACCCACCAACATCAGGCACGCCATGATCAGGTATGCAGCCGTCCAGGCGGCGAGATGATACCCACTCTCAGTCGGACTCACCCAGTGGGCCACACCCAGGGCGCCTCCGCCGCTGACGATCATGGCCAATCGGTAGCCGATCATGTAACCGGCGGCCATGGCGCCTTGCAACCCGACATCCGCCCTTTCGATCCGATAGGCGTCAATGGCGATATCCTGGGTCGCCGAGGAGAAGGCCACTAACAGCGCCAGCAGGGCAAACGGCCGCAGACCCTGCTGGGGATCGGAGAATGCCAGCCCGCATAGACCGGCAATCACCGATAGCTGAGCCAGCAACATCCAGGCGCGACGCCTACCCAGTCTGCGGGTCAGCAAAGGCAGCTTCAGCCGATCGACCAGCGGCGCCCAAACCCACTTGAAACCGTAAGCAAGCGCCACCCAACTGATAAACCCGATGACCGAACGGTCGATACCCGCCTCTCGCAACCAGAACGAAAGTGTGCCGAAAACCAGTAACAGGGGCAGACCCGCGGAAAAACCCAGAAAAAGCATGCTCCGAACACCCGGCTGCCAATACACAGCCAGCGCCTGGAGCCAGTCGGCAGACCTCCCGGCTGAAATCACGAACACCTCTGAATCAAAAACCGTCGCCGCATTATCCTAGAATCCTCAGTTGAACACCGTGAAGGGTACGCTTGTGGCGGTGCAGGGCAAGGGTCGCTCCTGCACATCTCTGTGCTTGCAACACTTGTGCATCCCTGCACGGCGCACAACGACGCGGAATAATTATTCTATTGCAAGGCGTTGTAACGCGGCCATGCGCTGCCACAAGCGTGCCATTCGCGGTGTAGCGCTGCTCACCCAATAAGTGAATATCTTCAAACCTGATAAAGCTCATATTTTCAAAGCGATTCGTATAGTAGTACATAGCGGTCTACTGAGGATTCTAGGATTATAAGCGCCTAACCCCATCCATCTCCAGACGGGTTACAATGCGCGCCTCCACTCAATTAGGTATCGGATCATGCAGGATTATCAACGCGATTTTCTCGATTTCGCCCTCGATGTGGGGGTGCTGCGGTTCGGTGAGTTCACGCTCAAGTCCGGACGGGTCAGTCCCTACTTCTTCAACGCCGGCCTTTTTAACAGCGGCGCCGGTCTGGCTCGCCTGGGTCGTTACTATGCCCAGGCCGTCGTCGACTCAGGCATCCCGTTCGACGTACTGTACGGCCCCGCCTACAAAGGCATACCCCTGGCCGCTGTAACGGCCGCCGCCCTCTACGATCAACACGGCATCGATATCCCCTATGCCTTCAATCGTAAAGAGGCCAAAGACCATGGCGAGGGCGGCGTCATTGTCGGCCATGCACTGCAGGGCCGGATACTGATCATTGATGATGTCATCTCCGCCGGTACATCGGTACGGGAATCGGTGGAGATCATCCAGGCCCAACAGGCGACGCCCGCCGGGGTGGTGATAGCCCTGGACCGCCAGGAGCGGGGCCGGGGAGAGCGTTCGGCCATCCAGGAAGTCGAGCATGACTACGGCATGCCTGTCAGCGCCATTGTGCATCTCGAACAGCTCGTCGAGTACCTGCGGGGGGGTAAGGATACGGGTGAATCACTACAGCGCATCCAAGCCTACCGGGAGGCGTACGGCGCGTGAACGGACGCGCTGGAAAGCAGGATTTCTCTCGCAAAGACGCAAAGGGAAATGCCGTCGGACCAAGGGCCTTTGCGTCTTTGCGAGATTTTCTTTAGTCCACATGCTCTCAGTGAAATATCAGCATCGCGCTCTGTAAGAAAACCGGTCACTCACCCCAGCACCAGCTTACTCCCCACAAGCAGGGTAACCGCTTCGAATCCTCTCTTGATCCAGCGGTTACCTTGGCGATCGAGAGATGCGCACCGAGATATCCCCCAAGCAGGGAGCCCAACAGCAGTACCGGTATCCAATCCTCCTTCGCGCAAGTGGCGAACGGTGGCACCCACACCCAAGGCTACGGAAGCGACCTTGTGCGTCGCCAACGCCATGCCGAACGGCAAGCCAAGGAAGATCAATGCCGGCAACCGGACCAATCCGGCGCCACCCCCGGAAAAGGCGGAAAAGAGGTTGGCCGGGAGAGAAATAACGAAAAGGGTGAACTGTTCCACAAAGCGGCTATCTCATGAGGTAAGCCACGAAGTATAATTAATCTCCGGTAGCATTCAACATACAAAGAACAGAGCATTGGCAGGCATGTGTTTGAGACTCACCCTTTTCGCAATCCTTTCGTTCCTGTTGCCCCTCACCGGTCAGGCAGGCAAACTTTACAAGTGGGTGGACGACGAGGGACAAATACACTATACCCAAACCCTTCCACCCACTGACGCCCATCGCGCCCGTTCGCACCTGGACGAGCATGGCATTACTGTCAGGCAGGTGGATGCCGCCAAGACCCCCGAACAGCTTCGACTGGAGGCTGAACAGGAGCGACTGCGCCAGGAACAACAAAGATTGGTCGAAAAGCAGCAGGCGCAAGACCGGGTTCTGCTGCGCACCTTCCGCACCGAGGATGACATCCTGATGACCCGTAACGGTCAGCTCCAGGCCGTCGACACCACCATCCGGGTGACCCAATCCAACATCAAGCGTCTCAAATCGACCCTGGATGCGATGCAGCAGGATGCGGCACAGCTCGAATTGAGCGGCCGCCGCGTCACCAAGAACATGCTGCGGGACATCGAATCGAAACGCCAGGCCCTAGAGGATGCCTACCTGTCGATTATCGACCGGGAACACGACAAGCACCGCATCCACCAATCCTTTGCCCGGGATCAACAGCGCTTTCGCGAGTTGAAAAAGCTGGCTAAGGACGGCAACCCTGTCGTCGAGGCCAAGGCATCTTTCGATGACGCCCTGCAGAACGTCTATGACTGCCGGGGTAATTCAGCCTGCGACGGCCCATGGCAGCGGGCCAAGGCCTATCTCAGAACCCATAGCACCACCCCGATCAAGATGGAAGGCGACAATATCGTCATCACCGGAGAACCGCTCGAAGACGGCGACATCAGTATCTCCGTCTCGCGCATTCCTGACCCGAAGAAGGGGAGTACGGTGATATTCATGGATCTGCAGTGCAAGCTGGAATCCATACAAAGCAACAGGTGCAAGAATGATTCCGCCGCCAACCGAATCAAGCAGGGTTTTCGAACCGCTCTCGGAAAACCGTTATGACGGCTTGACGACGACTTCCAATACCCGGCGCTCGATCTCATCCAGATCAGGAATGATGGCGGGACTGAGATCCAGTTCCACCTGCTGTTTGACCAATGGATCCTGATCGCCTTCCTCCGGGTTCACCGGCAGGACATTCTCGGCGCTGACTCTGGCCAACTTGGGAATCGATTGCACCACCAGACCGATATGGGAAAGGCGTTCATGTCCGCCAAGGGCGTTGAGGATCAGGATCCTACCCCGTTGTCCCGGGATGGCTACTTGATCGCCCCGCATCCCTTCGAAGGATACCACCGGCATCATCATGCCTCGCCATGCAAGATATCCGAGAAACCAAGTTGGCGAGGCATTGCCGGCGGGCTCAGGCTGTAGGTAGTCCATCACCTCGGCCACCACTGCATTGGGCAGCAGCAACCGGCACTCGTGCAACGGGATGAGTACACTTCTGACCTCCTCGACAACGGCTTGATTCATTGCTTGCTTTCCGCCAGGACCTCGTTGATGTTTTCCAATAACTCCGCCTCCTGATAGGGCTTGCCCAGACAACGCTTAACCCCCAGATCCAGGGCTCGTTGGCGGTGTTTGTCACCCACTCGTGAGGAGATCATGATGATCGGCAATCCATAGTATTCGACCGAATTGTTGATGTGGCGCGCCAACTCGAATCCGTCCATGCGCGGCATCTCAATATCCAACAACATAATATCCGGCACCTGCTCTTGCAGCAACGTCACGGCCTCGACGCCATCCTTTGCCGTCACCACATCCATATCATGACGCTCCAGCAAGCGGGTGGTGACTTTTCGCACAGTGATCGAGTCGTCCACTACCATCACACGCCGGCGATCCTCAAGGCGTTTTTGCGGCGCCTCGTCAAAAACAGGCGCCGGTGTGGTACGGGTGGCGTCCATGCGCACCAGCGAAGCGAGATCGAGAATCAATGCGACATGACCGTCCGCAAGGATGGTGCCGCCGGTAATCCAACGTACGCTACCGACCTGTTTGCCGAGGGATTTGACCACTACCTGACGGCTGCCCAACAACTCATCCACCTGTAATGCGGCTTGGTGCTCGCCAGTCTGTAACAACAGCAGGGGATACCAACGCGTGGCTTCGTGGATTTCATGCCGCCCGGTGCCCATCATGCGGCCCAGGTAATCGACCTTATAGCGCTTTCCGCCATAGTCAAAGCCACTCTCTTGCCCGCTGTAGCAGGCCTGAAGCGCCTGACGACGGATCCTGACCACACCACTGATGCTGCCGTGAGGAACGGCGTAAATCTCTTCACCCACACGCATCAGCAGGGCATCGGTAATCGCCAATGTGAGCGGCAAGCGAATGGTGAACCTGGTCCCGCCCCCCGGATGGGAATCGATCTCCAGCGAACCGCCCAGTTGCTTGACTTCACTGGTCACCACATCCAAACCAACCCCCCGTCCGGAGATCTGAGTGACCTCCTTGGCGGTGCTGAATCCAGGCAGCAATACACATTGGATCAGGTCATCGTCACTGATCTCCGCATCTGCATCGATCATGCCCTGATCCAGGGCGCGCTTACGGATCGCTTCGATATCCAGACCCCAGCCGTCATCGGATAGTGTGATAAGAACGTCGGTGGCTTCACGATCGACATGCAGAGAGATCCGACCGGTCTCTTTTTTGCCTGCCGAGACACGTTCCTGCGGAAACTCGATGCCATGGGAAACCGCGTTGCGCAGCAGATGTTCGAGCACCGGCACCATGCGATTGAGGATACTGCGATCGAGTTCACCCTCGATACCGAAACACTCCAGATTGGCCTTCTTGCTCAATTGGCCGGCGGTCTGTCTGACCAGCCTTTGCAATCTGGGCACCAACTGGGCGAATGGCACCATTCTAGTGCGCAACAGGCCGTCCTGCAGATCGGTGGAGATGCGTGACTGCTGCAAAAGCAGGGTGTCTGTCTCCCGCTGCAGGTCTCCCAACACCTCGTTGATGTTGCCCAGGTCATTGACTGTCTCAACCAGCCCGCGGGAGAGCTGCTGCATAGTGGAGAAACGATCCAGCTCGAGGGGATCGAACTCCGCCCTCTCCCGATCATCCTTTTCGTGTTCGCGCTCCCAGCGGTAGATAATCTGCGCTTCGGTCTCGATCTCAAGGTTGCGCAACTGGATAAACAGACGGGAAACGGTCTGCTCCAGCTCTGAGAGGTTGAATCCGAACACACTGTTCTGTTGCTCCAGACGGGAGCGATAGATACTCACCTCACCGGCGTGGTTGACCAGCCGATCCATCAGATCCGCATTGATCCGCACCTGCTCCTTGTTGGGTTTGAAACTTGCCTTGTCCCCATCTTTCTCAGGATTGAGGAGTTTTGCGATCTCATCATTGAGGGGCAGAACCTTAGCCGACGGCGAAGCCTCAACCGCTTCCTTGGCGGGCTCCCTATCGGGTTCCCGGATGGTCTCAACCAGTTCGGAATAGGAGGGAGGGATATCGCCTCCGAGCAGATTGTGCAGTTGCTCCACCTGGGTATCCGATGCGGGCACCTTGCCGGTTTTGGCCATGGTGTCGATCTGAAAGGACAGATGGTCGATGGTATGCCGGGCCGCATCGGTGACCGTGATGATCGGGTCGATCTCCTTTTCCGCGACTGCCGTCATCAGCGATTCGATGGCGTGGCTGAGATCTCCCACCGGCATGATGCCGGCAAGCCGGGCGCTGCCCTTCAGGGTATGCAGGTTACGCTGGATGCTTTCTATCGATGAATGATCCTCAAGGTCTTCAAGCCAGTGTTGGAAATTGTTCTCGATCTGCTCGATGAACTCCCTGGCCTCTTCGATGAAGATCTGCACCAGTTCCTCATCCTCACCCACATCCAGCAGCACCTCATCGCGCAGCAGCATGAAGGAGTCATCGCCCTGTTCCAGGGCTTCCTCGGCAACACCCTCGAGATCAAAGCTCTCAACGGGAATCTCGGGTACCACCGCCTCGCCATCAGGCTCCTCCACACCCTCTTCGGATGCCCCTTCAGCGACCGTCTCGAAAGTCTCAAGCTCCTCCTGCAAATCCGGGTCGACGAGATCGTCTCGCTCGTGTTCCTGAGCAATGGAGCGGTTGATGATCGATTGTAGCTCTTCGATCATGGCATCCGCCCGACGCACCTTGCCGGTGGCGTAGATATCCTCCGTCTGGGTAGCCAGATGATCGAGGGCCTGGCGGGAGATATTCAGCACCGATTCATTTGCCTCAATCCGGCCTCTGATCACTCTGTTCAGCAGCGACTCCATGACGTGGCTCAAATCGCCAATCGGCTCGACACCGGCCAAGCGTGAACTGCCTTTGATGGTGTGCAATGCACGCAGCATCCCATCCATTGCATGGTGATCCGACGGGCTGTCGCTCCAATGCCGAAAACGCTCCTCCAGGGATTCGAGCAATTCCCGCGACTCCTCGACAAAGATTTCGACCAGTTCGCGCTCTTCGCTCACCGCGAAGAGATCCTCATCATCACGAAGAAAGCTCGTCGGCTCTTCATTGTAGGAAGCGGCATCCAGGATAGAGGTTTCATCTCCCTCGGCACATGCCTCTTGCGTTTGCGGCTCCTGTTGCAGGCCTTCATCCGGCGACGCCACAACCTCGGCCGGCACCTCAGCACCATTCGTCAGGCGGATCGGGTTCTCCAGATCGGACAGCAGCCGAGTCGATCGATGCACCTTCCCGGTAGTGGCCGCATCCTCGAGTTGAACCCCGAGAATATCCAGCGCTTGACGGATCAGCATGCGGATCGTCGGTTCGGGAGCGATATCATCGCCCAGGATCCGATCGAACAAGTTCTCCAGGCCATGGCTCAGGTCACCGATCGGGTTAACGCCCGCCAATCTTGAACTCCCCTTGAGGGTGTGCAGGGTGCGTTTGATCTCATCGATGACAGCGATATCGTCGGGGAATTCCCGCCATCTGCGGTGGTTCTGTTCGAGGACACCGAGCAGTTCCAGCCCCTCTTCGACAAAGATCTCCACCAACTCCGCATCTTCGCCTACCTCGAACAGATCTTCTTCCTGTAAGTAGCTGACCGTTGCTTCTGAATCGGCCTGATCCTGTTGCCCGATCGGCTGGTCTAACGGTTCGATCCGCTCTGAGACAACCGCTTCGGTCGTCTCAATCGAATCAGCCGGAAACGGGGATTCCTCCGCCTCATCCACTGCGAACTCGATTGCCGTCTCTTCCGTAGCAGGGGGCGTCGTCTCCTCGAATATCTCGAGGTGTCGCTCCTGCTCGGCCGGCTCTTCCACTCCCGCGAACTGTGACACCTCTACCGACTGCTCCGCCGTTTCGGATGGTTGCGAATCCACCTCGGCAAGCCCCTCTTCATCGACCTGCAACTGCTCCAAGGCATGGTTCAGGCGGGTGAGATAGGTATCAATATGGGGTTCGGGCAACATCTCCTCGGGCAGCCAGTTGAGTAGCTTGCGAATATAACCCACACTGTCGTCCAGGAGATCGATGACCGGCGCATCGGCAATCAGTTGACGCTCAAACAATACCCTGGCGTAGTCTTCCATGGCTTTGCTGAGCATGGCGATCGGGGTGATGCCCGCCATATGTGAGCTACCGTGCAGCGTATGACAGGCACGCACGACCTCATCCGGCACCGGCACGGCGGAATCGGCGTCCGCCGCCAGTCGGAGGAATTGTTCAATCTCCTGCAGGTGCTCCTCCGACTCTTCGGCAAAGACCTCCAGCAGCTCGGTATCGACTTCGATCTGCAGATCGGAGTCCGTGTACTCCTCCAGCAGACTATCTTCCTCCTCGTCATCGAGGGTGAATTCATCGCTCGGCGGCGCTGTTTCCGTCTCCAGGGACTCCGTGTCTATGGAGAGATCCGATTCCGACGCCGGGAGTTCGGGGAAATCCGTGTCGACCTCCGGTTGCGACTCATGCTCAACCGATTCCTCTACGAACTGCGCGGGCTCGACCTCGGCGGCGGGGACGACGCTCGACAGCGGTTTGCCATCCGCCAGGGCATACGCCTGATGCTGCAAGAACTCGACATCGGTATTGAGGGGGTATTCTCCCCGCTCCTGGCAATCGATCAATGTCGGCAATGTCTCAACCACCCGGTTCAGCAGATCCATCATCCCGGGACTGACCTTGATGGTCTCGTCGATCAGCCGGTTAAGCATGTTCTCCACCGACCAGGCGAGTTCACCGATCACCTTGGCGCCGACCAACCGGCCGCTGCCTTTCAAGGTATGAAATGAACGCCGAAAGGTATTCAACGCATCCCCATCACCCTGGTTGCGCTGCCATTTAGGCAGATACTCCTGAATGGTCTCCAGTTCTTCGCGGGCTTCTTCGATGAAGATCTCCAGGATCTCAGGATCGATACCCTCCAGCATCGGTTTGTCGGCAGAAGCGATTTCCGCGTCAGGCTCCGATTCCCTTCCCCCACCGGCCGGGAGCAGCTCCGAGACCTCTCCCGAGAGAATATCGACTTCCGGACGGGGCGGTTCGATCTGCAGGCTGCTGGCGCCCAGTTCCAGATCCGAAATATCCTCCTCCTCCAGTTCATAGCCTTCGATATGGTCGGCGCTTTCCACCAGGTCGATATTCTCAGCAGGCTCGGCGTATTCGGAGATCTCCACACCGCCTTCGCTCACCAGGTCATTCAAGGATGCCTGAGCGATCGCCAGAATCTCACGCCGATCACCCGCCCCATCCACCAGGGTTTCGAGATAGTACTCGATACTGCTGACCACATCCGCTAGGGAGTTGAGTTGCCGGCGTTGAGGCTGTAAACCGGAATCGATGAGGCTGGCTTGGATAAATTCCCCGGTCTGCGACATGATCTGCGCCGCATCGCGCAGGTTGAGCATATTCAACGCACCCTCGACCCGCTTGAAACCCTGATGCACACTACTCAATACCGAGCTATCGTCCGTCGCTTCGGCAAAACTGATAATCGCCTCCTTAGCCCTGGCAATCTCCACTTTCGCTTCGCGTACGGTCTGTTTGATCAGGTTCTGATATTCGCCTTCCGGCATATCCAGTCCAAGATCGGCCTCGCTCGAATCCTCATCGGCGCCGGGTGGAAAGGTATGCAGGGTACTCAGCGATGATTCGACATAGAGGATATCCCCCGCCATCTCCATCAGTTCGAACTCTTCGGGCAGCACCCCTTGTTCGACGAAGGTCTTCACCTTGTCCGCCTGACGATTGAGTCTCGAGCGCAACCCCCCCTGCCCGATCATTCCCAGGGTATCGGCCAGTTTCCGGATCGGCGCTTCGAGGTGGCCCAGCATCTCCATATCGGCCTGCTCGTCCCGCATGAAGAGATCGAGAATGTCCTTGATACGGGTCAGTTCACTGCTGACCGCATCCTTGATCGACTCCGCCAGCTCTGCGTTGGAGCCCGTCAGGCCCAATCGACCCTCGGTCAGTTGCGCCTCGCTCGGCATCACCGAATCCAGGTTATAGACCGCTTTGATCTCGCTGATCAGAGGATCTTCCGATTGCGTCCGTGCAATGTAGTAGAGCAGGTTTTTCAGTAACGCAGACGGCGGGTTGTCCAGCAATGCCTGCTCACCGCCGTCGATGATCAATTTCATCTTGCGGTCGATGCGGCTGAACAACTGCTTGACGGCTATTCCCGGCGCAACGACACCCTCTATCAACCCGCGCATCAGGCCTTCGGCGACCCGGAACAGATAGCGAACGGTTTCCGTACCCGCATGCTGATGGACTGTAGCGAATACGTCCCGCAGCAGAGGCCATCCATGCACGGTATCGCGTTTGCGATACCAGCTAAGGAGTCCCAAATGAAACTTCTGCCTGATCCGCTTGACCAACAGAGGCAGTTCGATGTTGGCTGCGCCGCCGGTTCGGCCGGTGTCGATCTTGGGTTTGAACAGGGCGGCTTCCGACAACAAAGGAGCGTCCCGTACGGCGCGCAGGTCATTCAGCATGGGAAGAATGATCAGCGGGATGTCGGCATCCCCACCCTGCAGCTTTTCCAGATAGTCCGGTAGCTGAATGAGGGCCAGCATGAGAGCCTCGGCGGCATCCTCTTCTTGTCTTACCGATCCGTCCGCCATCTTACGGACCACCAACTCCATCTCTTCCGCGAGCATGCTGGGGCCATACACCTGCACCATTTGCAGGACCCGGGCAATCTGGTGCAGATGATCGCCGCAACCGGCGAGGGAATCGCCTTTCTCCGGAGATTCCACATGGGTCTCGAGGGCTTGCCGGGCATGACGAATGGAAACATCCAACTCATCCTTTACCCAATTCAGAGCGCCGAAATCTTGCGTGTTACTCATACAGGCACAACCCCACAGTCAGGATAGAGGGAGGGGGCTCCATGCATGGCCGTTCGCATCCGCTCACTCATTTTAGGTAAAAGGTCTCCGTTATCAGGAGGACGGCAAGCGGAAACCGGCGACCGACTTCTGCAATTGATCTGAGAGTTCCGCCAACATACCGATGGAGTTCGCAGTCTGGTGGGTGCCCTCCGATGTCTGGTTGGTAATCTCCTGAATGACGCTCATGGTGTCCTTGACGTTCACCGCCTGACTGGACTGTCCTTGCGCCGACTGGGCTATCTTGCCGGTAAGATCGGCGATGTATTGAGAGACGCTTTCGATCTCTTTCAGGGCCTCGCCGGCATCCTCCGCCAGTGTCGCGCCCTTTACCACGCCCGAGGTGCTCGCTTCCATCGAGGTAACCGCTTCGTTGGTATCGGCCTGAATGGTCTTGACCAGCGCCTCGATCTGTTTGGTGGCGTTGATGGAGCGTTCAGCCAGACGTTGCACTTCGTCGGCCACCACCGCAAAGCCACGGCCCGCTTCACCGGCCATGGCCGCCTGCATGGCGGCGTTCAGGGCGAGGATGTTGGTCTGGTCCGCGATATCATCGATCAATTCCACAATATCGCCGATCTCCTGCGAACTCTCGCCCAGGCGTTTGATCCGTTTCGAGGTCTCTTGGATCTGCTCACGGATGTTATCCATACCCTGAATGGTGTTGCGCACCGTTTCAGTACCGGTGCCGGCGATCTTCACGGAACGTTTGGCGACCTCAGCGGACTCGGCGGCGTCCTGGGACATCTGATTGATCGCCTGGGTCATGTCCTTGATCGAACCGTTGGCCTGGGTAATCTGTTCCGCCTGGTGTTCGCTGGCCTCGGCGAGATGCATGGCAGTGGCGCGACTCTCCTGGGTGGCGCCGGAAACCTGTTCCGAGGTCTGGTTGATAGTGGTAACCAGTTCGCGCAGCGCCTCAATAGCGTAGTTGATCGAATCCGCAATGGCGCCGGTAATATCTTCGGTCACACTGGCGGTTACCGTAAGATCACCGTCCGCCAGATCACCCATCTCGTCGAGCAGTTGCAGAATGGCCCTCTGGTTACTTTCGTTCTGTTGTTTGCTCGCCAACTCCCGGCGCTGCGCATCCAGCACCAACTGCACCCCTAAAAGCACCAGAAACAGGGCCGCGCCGATGCCGAACACAGCGATCATTCCCGGACCCGCCTTGATACCGAGCAGGGAGAAACGGCCGGGTGATTCGCCATAGACGGCGATCAACTCTTCCGCCGCGCTACTGGCCTGGTCGGAAACGACATTGACCACTGAAGCGGCCTCGAGGGCCGGTAGGACATCGGGGATATTTTGGATGATTTCCGCTGTGTTGTCCTGAATGGTGGAGAACAGGGCGGCGACACCCGCGAGCTGTTTCCGGGCGATCTTTTCGCTCACTTTCGCGACACCCAGATCACGATCGCCACTCAGCAAACCCTCCAGTATGCGTCCGAAAAGATCGGCGTCACGGCTGAATTGATCTATCGCGGCGGCCGTCTCCTGACCACCGGCAAGAACCTGGTTGACATTGGAGTTGATGCGCTGCATCAACATCTCCTGTTCCGAGGCGATGTAGATTTGCCGCCTCGGCACATTGCTGCTGATCAACACCTCCATCAACCCTTCGGACAGCTCCTGCAATTGCGGTACGAAATCGGAAATCACCGCCGAGAACTCCTCGATGGCGAGGATGCTCTCCTTGGCTTTGAGGATCTCGTCAATGTTCCCGCGTAACTCGAGCCATTTACTATCCAGATGCCTCACCGCGGGCATCGCATCCGCCGGAGAGGCCGGCAAATCTTCATTCGCGGAGCCGCTCTTCAACTCATGCATAATGCTTTCATAGCGGTCGCGGCTCTGCTGCAAGGGCGAAAAGGACTGCAACTCGCCGCGGGCCGCGGATATCGCGTATTTGGCGATCCGCTGGGCTAAGACCTGCTGTTCGGCGGCGCGGATCAGATACTGCTCGTCATAGGACTCTCGCCGGGCCGTGTGCAGGAAGGTCACGAGCGCCAGGATAAGACTCACCAGCACCAACACGGCCAATGTAGTGATGACCTTATTTGAGGGCAATGTGTTGCCCACGCGTTTGCCTTTCATTCTTCTTTCTCCCGAAAGCTAAAGCCTAAGTCGTTATCCGGTGTTCCCGATTGTATCAGGTCGCGGCGATCTGAAAGGCCGTATCTTCCGCCAAAGCGGATAGACTGAAAACCGGCCAAGTCATACCGTCCTGATCAAATTCAAGCCGAACGTATTTGGAGAATCTGTTGTTGCCCGGCTGCATCTCCCTTACCGTCTCTCTGGCAAAGTGGCGCATGCCGACCATCTCACCCACCAGAACGCCGGTGAAGCCACTGCCCATGGTGAATACCAGCACCCGGCTCCTGCGACTGCGGCGGGTCTTTCCACCGATGAGAAAGAGTTGCAGATCGATGACCGGAATCAATGTGCCGCGAACGTTGGCCACCCCCAGCACCCAGGGTTTGGATCCAGGCACCGGCGTCAGCGAGGACGGATAATTGAGAATCTCCTTGACGCCGCTCAACGGTGCGATGAAACGGCTCTCGCCCACATAGAACATCACCCCTTCCCAGTAGCTCTGTATCAGCTCCTGTTGCGGCAGGCCTTTCGCATGGACCCTGCTGCGTCGCCCAAGCTCCGCCAATAGCTGCACCACTGTCTGCGATGATTCGAGCGCCGTGGGCTCCATGGTACCGTTAGGCATTGAGCAATGACCTTATCTTACTGAGCAGTTCGGCGGGAGCGACCGGCTTTACCAGGTACTCGGTGGCGCCCTGACGCATACCCCAGTTGATATCCGTCTGCTGATCCTTGGTGGTCACCATAATAACCGGGATCTTGGATGTCGCCTCATGATTTTTCAGTTGCCGCGTCGCCTGGAAGCCATTCAACACCGGCATCACCACATCCATCAAAATCAGATCGGGCAGATGCCGCTTAGCAGTCTCGACCCCCTCCTGCCCATCCTTGGCGGCAAGTATCTGATAACCCTGTCTTTCCAGGATTTTCTTGAAGACGTGGACCTCTGTCGCTGAATCATCGACTACTAAGATCGTTCCCGTGGCCTCGCCGGGCGCAGGCGCGCTGCTCTCGACTGACTCTTCGCGGCCCTTGCGGAATAAGTTTTTGATCATCGATTTTCTCTGCCCGGTGGTTTTTTGCCTTATCGGCTGATGTCGGATTGTCTTTAAACCTTGTTCCCGGCCCGGTCAATATGTAATCGCATATTCCTAGGCCGCCCGCCTGACATAGCGCCTGATCGCCCCAAGCAACTCATCTTTGGTAAAGGGCTTGGTCAGATACTGTTCAGAGCCGACGATACGGCCGCGGGCCCGATCGAACAGGCCGTCTTTACTCGAGAGCATAATCACCGGGATATTTTTAAAAACGTCGTTGTGCTTTATCAGGGCGCAGGTCTGATAACCATCGAGACGCGGCATCATGATATCGACGAATATCACCTCCGGATGGTGATCCGCTATCATCGCCAGCGCTTCGAAACCGTCGGTTGCCGTGGTCACTTCGCATCCGGCCTTTCTCAAAAGGCTTTCAGCGGTGCGTCTTATGGTCTTACTGTCGTCGATGACCATGACCTTTACACCTGAGATGCCCATTTCAGTATCATCACCACTCACATTGAAACCCCCATGTAACGGACATATATTCATCAAGTGTAACAAACCGGCTACTCTCCCGGAATGACTGTCGTCAATCCCCAAAGCCGCCACAATTGCATACCGCCCCGATAATAGGAGATTTTGTCAGCGGGATATCCCGCTTTCAATAACCCTTTGATTGCCCTGGAGGATTGGCCGTATTCCGGCCCGTTACACCAGAGCGCCAGATCTTTGGCCTGGGTAAAATCCCACTTTTCCGTTTTATCGTCGCTTCGCAGCAGTCCCATTGCTTCAAGCTTGCGCGAAACCGTGCCGACGTCGGCCCTCCGCACGGCTCCGAACAACCGCAGGGCCGCTTCCGACTCCGGCGTCCCTGCCTTGCTTAAGGAAGTATGCGAGACATGGATCGAACCCGGAATGGTGCCGCGTTCAAACCACTCAGGGGTGCGGACGTCGATCAGTAAACCGTTGTTGTCACGCAACTTCGTCTCCATGAACTCGAACAGTTCGATTTCACCGATGGTAACGATCCCCGGAGCCGCTTGCATGGGCTGTAGGCAAAATGGAGGGCATTCACGCGAGGATTCGGCATAGTAGTGCTTGAGGTCATATTCCGGATACTGTACCCGTTGGACCTTAACGGAACGACCTTCATGCATCACGTGGATATAAGGTTTCCCGGCTGACAACCCCATCTGCATTTCACCACCGACCGCCGACTCATTCGCCAACGCCTGACCCGGCAACGCAAGAGAAAGTAAAAAAAACAACTCACGATAAAGACTCTTCATTCCCGTATCCGCCTATATCAGGTCCGCCCTACGTCTGACAATAGCTTAACATCATCCATCTGTTTTGCGATTGCCCACCGAGCTGGAAAAAGCATTATACTTCAACAAGATGCAAAGCGCGGCATTGAAACGGACAGTTTCCGCCGACACGGCAACACACCGCTTGTTTCTCAAAGCAAATACCTGTCCACGTATTTGCTACAGGGCATGTCCGCAGTGTTTCCATCCCTCCCCGGCCAGCTCCATTGACCGCATATGGCTCCCCACAAAATAGCAAGACAGTCAGCCCGCATCAAGAATATACTGTTCAGTTCATCGTCTGTAAGCGTCGATTTCAGTGAATCCGGCCCACATATTACACCGAGCCGAACGTTGGTTAGCACAAATCGTCATAGCGGCAACCCTTCATAAATACTTAACTCAGTTTTTTATCACAAGGTAAGATGCCCCACTATGACTATTCGCATCGGCATGGTGATGGACCCGATCGATTCCATCAAGATCGATAAAGACAGCACATTCGCCATGCTGCTGGCCGCTCAGGCCAGGGGCTGGCGCATTCATTACATGGAACAGCGGGATCTCTCGCTGGAGGATGGCGAATGCTGGGCCGAGACCAGGGAACTGCAGGTGCGGGACGAAAAATCCGCCTGGTTCGAACTCGGCGCCGGCCGAAAACTGCCGTTGCACCGGCTGGATATCGTGTTGATGCGCAAGGATCCACCCTTTGACATGGAGTATATCTACACCACTTATCTGCTGGAGCAAGCCGAATCGAAGGGCTGTCTGGTCGTCAACCGGCCGAATAGCCTGCGTGACGCCAACGAGAAGCTCTTTACCGGCCTGTTCCCTCAATGTGCCCCTCCCACGCTGGTCAGCCGCCGCGAGGAGGCGATCCGCGAATTCCATCGCCGACATGGCGATATCATTCTGAAGCCCCTAGGCGGCATGGGCGGCGCCTCTGTGTTTCGCCTGCCCCGCAACGATCCCAACCTCGGCGTGATCATCGAAACCCTGACCCGGCACGGCAACCGGTTCACCATGGCGCAGCGTTTCATCCCGGAGATCACCCAGGGCGACAAACGGATACTCATGATCGACGGCAAGCCTGTACCTTACGCCCTTGCCAGAATCCCCGCAGAGGGTGAGACCCGAGGCAATCTTGCCGCCGGCGGTCGCGGGGAGGGCGTCCCGCTCTCCGAGCGCGACATCTGGATTGCCGGCCAGGTCGGCGCGGAACTCAAGGCCCGCGGCATCCTGTTTGCGGGACTCGATGTGATCGGCGACTATCTTACCGAGATAAATGTCACCAGCCCCACCTGTATTCGGGAACTGGACAGGCAATACGGTCTTGACATCGCCGGCGAGCTGATGGATGTGATTGCCGCAAGACTGCCGGCATGATATCAACCCACAAAAAAACTGATCTGCTGGGGGTAAGCCTGTTCATCGCCGCCGGCATCCACGCCTTCATCATTCTCGGCATTGCCTTCAAGCCGTTCGACGAGACTAAGCCTGAATATCGGCAACAGAGTCTTGAGGTCATGATCGTCAAACGCCCCGTGGAGCCGCTGCAAGCGGATGAAGAAGCGGACTTCCTCGCCCAGACGAGCCAGCGCGGCGGCGGGGAGGAGACCGATCCGGTCAAACCGCAAACAGCGGAAACTCCCACCTCCTTACCTCTCCCACAACCCACCCAGGCAAGGCAGATCGAACCGGAGCGTATGCAACGGTCGAAAGATCGTCCGCTGTCCGCCGTGACCTCCCCTCTACAGGTGCAAGCAGAACCACCTCCCAAAGCAACGCCGCCAATGCCCTCCGCCAAGCAACTGCTGACCAGCAAGCGGATGGAGATCGCCAGGCTCACGGCTGAACTGGAACGCAAGACCCTGGCATATGCGAAGATGCCCAGGCACAAGGCGATCAGCGCCAGCACCAAGGAGTATAAATACGCCGCATACCTGGACGCCTGGCGGCGTAAAGTGGAACGTATCGGTAATCTCAACTATCCGGATCAGGCCAAACGAAGCAAGCTCTACGGTAATCTGGTGCTGCACGTAGCGGTAAAAACCGACGGCAGCGTCGAGCATATCGGCGTGCTACACTCATCCGGCCACAAGATTCTCGACGATGCTGCGGTGCGCATCGTACGCCTGGCCGCACCTTTCTCACCTTTTCCGAACGAGATCCGTAAAGAGACGGACATTCTCGATATCACCCGCACCTGGCAGTTCCTGCGTAGCGGTAAACTAGACTCGGAATAGCTATTGCAGCCGCCTGCCTGCGATTGGATACTATGCACATGCGCCCAAACACAAATCTGACCGATCACTTTCTCATCGCCATGCCGCGTCTTGAGGATCCCAACTTCTTTCACACGGTGACCTACATTTGCGAACACACCAGTGAAGGCGCCATGGGGATCGTCATCAACCGACCGATGGAGCTTCATCTGGCGGACATATTCGAACAACTGGAGATCCGCATCAGCTCCACCAAGGTCGCGGAACAGGCTGTTTACATCGGCGGCCCGGTGCAGAGTGATCGCGGCTTCGTACTACACGATGCGACTACCGAATGGACCTCGACCTTGCAGGTAACCCAAGAGATCAGCGTCACGACCTCGTTGGACGTCCTTGAGGCCATCGCCTGCGGAAAGGGGCCTCATCATAGCTTGGTCGCTCTCGGTTATGCCGGATGGGGCGCCGGACAGATAGAAAGCGAATTGGCGCAGAATGCCTGGCTGAGCGGGCCGGCGCAGAGCGATATCATCTTCAACAGGGCCAGCCGGGAGCGCTGGCAGGCGGCGGCCGACCTGCTGGGGGTGGACCTGAATCTGTTGAGTGGCGATACAGGCCATGCCTAGTGTTTTTTCAAGATAACGATGATGGGCACCCTGTTGGGCTTCGACTACGGCACCCGCAAAATCGGTGTCGCCGTGGGACAATCGCTGACAGGAACGGCGACCCCCCTGGAGACGCTGCAACTGGTGAATCATCGGCCCGATTGGACACGAATAGGACAACTCATCGAAGAGTGGCGACCGCAAGCACTGGTCGTCGGCCTGCCCCTCGATGTGGACGACAGCGAGACCGACGCCACTCAGCCGGCGCTGCGTTTTTCGCGGCAGCTCGAGGGGCGTTTCCGCCTCAAGGTCCACTTGGCCGATGAGCGGTTCACCTCTTTCGAGGCCAGGGACAGGCTGGGACACAAGGCGAAGCGGATGGAGGAATACGATGCCGTGGCGGCCAAACTAATTCTGGAAACCTGGTTAAATGAGCAACAATAAAGCCTTCATGGATGCCGATGGCGTGGAATCCCTGGCGGATGAAATGGCAGGCAAAATCCAGGTCCTGTTGAATGAAAGACAAATCAACGATCCGTTGATGATCGGCATACGCACCGGCGGTGTCTGGCTGGCAAAGCTGCTGCATCGTAAATTGGGTCTGAAGGAGCCCCTAGGCACCCTGGATATCTCCTTCTATCGTGACGACTTCACCCGCATCGGCATGAATCCCGAGGTCCACCCCTCCGACCTGCCCATCCCGGTGGATGATCGCCATATCGTGCTGATCGATGATGTGCTGCAGACCGGCCGCACCATTCGCGCCGCACTCAACGAGATCTTCGATTACGGCCGTCCCGCCTCGATCATACTCGCCACCCTGGTCAATCGCAGCGGACGGGAGTTGCCGATCCAACCGGATATAGTCGGCCTGCATCCGGAACTGGAACAGGACCAGCACATCACCCTGATCGGCCCGGACCCGCTCGGCCTGGTGATCGGCAGCGAGACTAATCGCCGTTCCCGTACTGATGAACAAGGAACGGATGGATGAGCCTGAGTAATAAAGCCCTGCAACTGGACGAGGCGGGACGGCTGCTCCATTTCCTCACGGTCGACGGTCTCGGCAGGGAGATGCTGACTGAGATCCTGGATGCCGCTGAGGGTTTCACGGGCGTCTCCGAAAGAACCATCAAGAAGGTTCCGCTGTGCCGCGGTAAAGTGGTGGCCAACCTCTTTTTCGAGACCAGCACACGAACCCGCACCACCTTCGAGTTAGCCGCCAAACGGCTCTCCGCCGATGTGCTCAATCTCAACATCAGCGCTTCCTCCACCTCCAAGGGGGAGACCCTGCTGGATACCCTGCGCAACCTGGAGGCGATGCATGTCGATATGTTCATCGCCCGCCATGCCAGCAGCGGCGCGGCACACTTTATCGCCCAGCATGCCGACCGGGGCGTGGGGGTGATCAACGCGGGTGACGGCCGCCATGCCCACCCCACCCAGGCGATGCTCGATATGTTCACTATTCGCCGCCACAAGGGGGATTTCGTCGGCCTGAGGGTGGCGATTGTCGGCGACATCCTCCATTCCCGTGTAGCCCGCTCACAGATCCTGGCATTGAACTCCCTGGGGGTCTCGGAGGTTCGCGTGGTGGCGCCCCGCACCCTACTGCCCTCGGATGCCCGCAGTCTGGGGGTCCATGTCTATCACGACATGGAGGAAGGCATACGCGACGTGGATGTCATCATCATGCTTCGCCTGCAGAAAGAGCGCATGCAGGGCGCTCTACTCCCTTCCGAGCACGAATACTTCCGCCTCTTCGGTCTCACGGAGCAGCGGCTCGCACTGGCCGACTCGCAAGCCATCGTCATGCATCCCGGCCCCATCAACCGCGGCGTGGAGATGGAGTCACAGGTGGCCGATGGTTCAAAATCGGTAATCCTGCAACAGGTCAGTTACGGCATCGCGATCCGCATGGCGGTGATCTCGATGGTCATCGGCGCCCAGAACCTGCGGATGCAGGAGATGGCCCGATGAACAGGAAAAAAAGGAGTGTCAGCATCGTCAACGGCCGGATTATCGATCCGGCCAACGCCGTTGACCGGGTCACCGACCTGCACATCGCCGGCGGCAAGATCCTCTGCCTGGGCGAGGCGCCCGCGGATTTTCAGCCCTACCAGACCATCGACGCCAGTGATCAGGTGGTCTGTCCCGGACTGATCGATCTCTGCGCCAATCTGCGGGAACCCGGCGCCGAGCACAAGGCCACCATCGCCAGCGAAACCGCAGCCGCCGCCAGCGGGGGCATCACCACGATTTGCTGCTCACCGGATACCTATCCGGTCATCGATACCCCGGCAGTCGTCGGACAGATCCGCCACAAGGCGCGCAAGGCGCGATTTTCCCGCCTGCTGCCCCTAGGCGCCCTGACCCAGGCCCTGGAAGGCGAGCGGCTGAGCGAAATGGCGGCCCTCAAGACCGCCGGCTGTATCGCCGTCACCAATGCCTACACACCGCTGGCCAACACCCTCGTACAGCGGCGCGCCATGGAGTACGCCTCGACCTTCGACTTGTTGACGATCATCCGCCCGGAAGACCGTCATCTATGCAACAACGGCTGCGCCCACGAGGGCAAGCTAGCCGACCGCATGGGCCTGCCGGGGATTCCTGAAGCGGCGGAGACGGTGGCGGTGGCCCGCGACCTGGCCCTGGCCGAAACCACTGGCGCAGTGATCCATTTTCACGCCCTCTCCAGCGCCAGCGCCGCGCGCACCATAGCCTGGGCCAAGCGCGAGGGACGCCGGGTGAGCGCCGACGTGGCAATCCACCAGTTGCATCTGACCGAACTGGATATGGAGGGATTTGACAGTAATTTCCACCTCAGACCACCCTTGCGCACCGACGGTGATCGGGACGGCCTTCGGGACGCCGTGGCGAAGGATGTCATTCAGGCGATCTGTTCCGACCATCAGCCCCACGAAGCGGATGCCAAGTCGTCGCCTTTTCCCGATACCGAACCAGGCATCTCCGGACTCGAGACACTGCTGCCGCTGGCCCTCAAACTGGTGGAACAGGGGGTGACGGACCTTAGTGGCGTCATCGCACGCCTCACCTGCGGACCGGCCGATATCCTCGGCCTGCCGCTGGGTCGGCTGACGCCGAACCATGCCGCCGATATCTGTATTTTCGATCCCCGGCAACACTGGCGGGTAACCAAGGAGAAACTACGCAGCGCCGGCAAGAATACTCCCTTCGTGGGTTGGGAGATGCCCGGTCGGGTCACCCACACCCTGCTGAAGGGCCGAGTCGTCTACGCCGAACAATAACGATGAGCAAACCCCACCGCAACACCATTTTCCTTGAGGATGCAGAAATCCTCGCGCATCAGCCATTCGCCGGTGAGCAGTTCGTGCTGCGACTGCTGGCGCCCCATTGCGCCGCCAAAGCCCTGCCCGGCAGCTTCGCGCATATCACCTGCGATCCCCAACTGCCGATGCGACGTCCCATCTCCATCATGCGCACATCGGCCAAAGAGGGGTGGATCGAGTTGCTCTATAAACGCGTAGGAAAAGGCACCGGATTGTTGGCGCAACGCCGGCCGGGTGAAAAGATCAGCCTCATGGGTCCCATCGGAAAGCCCTTTCAACCCGCCCCTGACCGTAGCAAACCCCTGTTGATCGGTGGTGGCGTCGGCATGCCCCCCATGCTATTCCTGGCGGATGCCTTGCGTCTGGACAAGGGGAAGCAGCCGTTTGTCATCCTCGGCTCCGAAGCACCCTTCCCTTTCCGCCCCACACCTTCGCAGATCATGATCCCAGGGCTGCCCGACGGGGTGATCGCCGGCATGCCGCTATTGGATGATTGGGGAATCGGCAACCGGCTTGCCAGCCTGGAGGGGTTTCCCGGCTGTTTTCAGGGCTATGTCACCGAGCTTGCCCAGCAATGGCTCAATGCCTTGGATAGAGAGACCCATGCACAGGTTGAGATCTTCGCCTGCGGACCGCATCCGATGTTGCAGGCGGTGGCTGAACTGGCGGCTGGGCACGACATCCCTTGCCAGGTCTCCTTGGAGGCGTTCATGGCCTGTGGCGTCGGCGGTTGCGCCGGCTGTGTGGTGGAGGTGCAAACCCCGGACGGGCCTGCCATGAAGCGAGTCTGTGTCGACGGGCCGGTATTCGATTCCCGGAGCGTGTTCAACCGAGGATTCTAGTGTCGTCCCTACTACTGATAAGCAAACTATTGACTTCGATTTGCCTGTTCACCTGCCGGGTGAAGCAGGCTACGGGGTGAATTGCACGCTTCACCCCGTCCAACTTCGGTTTTTAGGTGGAAGGGGTTTGGCAAACAATGCCGCCGCCGCCACACGGATAGCGTCAAGTTATTCAATCAGAAACGGTGCAGGTAGCCGATGTTGATCGACTCGACCTTGTAGTCGACACTGTGAATATCACCATCCGCATAGCGCAGCCACTCCAAGGTTATGGCATTGCGCTCATTGCCATAGAGTTCGAGGCCCAAACCATAGCCCAGGGCAGTGTCATTCACCCCCCTGAAACCCGGCACATCCCCGGAAAGCCGCGTGATGCCGCCAAGCGCATAGACCCGAGCCCGTGAATCGAAGAGATAGAGATTGCCTCTGGCAAAGATACTCGCCATGTAGTCGATCTGATAGTCGTTGCCATTCACCGTATCCCCGGAAAACACACCGAAATGGCCCTCGACGGCAAAATATTTGAAAAATTCCCGCCCCCCGCGAGCGGTCAGCCCCGCACCCCGGAAGTCGACGCTGGAGTCATCCTCTTTGTACTGAGGTGAGGCAACAATCACACCGAAATAGTTGTTCCCTTCGATTCCTGAACTTTCCGCGAACCATTCAGCATGTCCGAACGAGGATACGAACAGGAAACCGATGCCAACTGCAATACTCGTAACTCTCATCAACTTGTCTCCGTAAGTCGTATAGATACTTATTTTTTCCAACTATAGTCTAGCTGCTTGACAGCACAAGCGCCATCGCCTGAAAACGCATCAACCTGAGAAGCCGGTCAGACTTCAAGCTCGTGTAGTGTCCTCTCGGAAGCTCAGACATGCCGCCCTTTGTTGCGGGCCTTGATAGTCCAGATCCACACATAGGCGGCGCCGCTTACCAGGGTTGTGAAGCCGGTGGCCCAGACCAGGGTCTGCAGCAACTGAGAGGGAAGCGGAAAGGGACCGGCATCGGTCACCACCAACAGCACCAACAGGATCTGCAGCAGGGTGTTGAGCTTACTGATCAGGCTGGGATCGGCATCCACCTCCTCAACACTGAAATGGTAATAGAGGGCGCCGCCCATGATGGTCAGATCACGGAAAATCACCAGAATCACCAACCAGATCGGTATCAGCCCCAGACCCCCCAGCACCAGAAACGAACTCATCAGCAGGGCCTTGTCTGCCAATGGATCGAGCATGCCTCCCAAGTGACTCTGCCAAACGAAACGTTTGGCGAGATAACCGTCCAGCCCATCGGAAAACCCCGCCACCGCAAACAATATCAGGGCATACGAGAACTCGTGCTCGAACAGCAGCCAGACAGTCGGTAGGGTCAACAGGATACGCAGCACACTGATTAGATTGGGGATATCTTTGGCTTGCATATTTCAACCTAAAAACCGCAGTTGGCTGCTCCATTCTGATACTAATCTACTGATAGGCAAACTATTAACTTCGATTTGCCTATTCACCGATTGGGTGAACCACGCTACGGGGCGAATTGCAGTTTTTAGGTTCAATATCCTGTACCGCTATCGCAGTCGATAATCGAGGCTTTCACCGACCAGCCGCTCTGATGGTCCGGTCTCATCCGTTACAATGTATTCATGCGCTGCAACCGGCTCCAATACAGCACCCAGTTGAATCCCCCGCTCCAGCGCCTCCCTGCCACCATGGACCCTCGCCGTGAAACTCACCTTTTCCGGGCCTGCCGAGAGCAGATCCAGTTGTTCGATAATGGCCAGGGAGCGCAGATAATCCTTGACCAACACATAGTCAGCCAGCTGCGAGAGTCCGTGGATGCGAATCCTCAGATCAGTCACCCCCAGACTCACCTGTTGCGGAGCAAACCTGAGCGCCAAGGCATCTGCGGCCTGATTCAATCCCTCACCGGCCAGTGCCGTTTTGTTATCGGCAACGGTCTGCCAACGATTGACTTTGTCCGGCAGATAGAGAAGCCACTCGCCCCGCCAGCTATCGGCCCCCCGCCGGGTCATCCGGCCCACCAGAATGACATCCGGCAGATAACGGTCCGAGGCCTGGCGGATATTCTCTTCAAAGCCTCCCCACAGATCGCTTACCCGGATGGCGTTTCGATCCTCGATATCCATCAACGGCCACATAAACGGCAGGCCTCTGGCATCCGCAACACCATTCAGCCGGTGTTTCAGAAGCCGTTCGCGCTCGGGCGAAACCAAACCTCGTCTGGTCCCCTCCTCCACACCGAGCCAGATGAGAATGGACGGGCGGGTCTCACCCCACACCGGCACACCGGTTTCCCGCAATAGACGATTCACAGCCCGCTCATCGAAACGCACCCAGAGCAACCGGTCCGGCGATGCCGGCGCGGTGTCGTCAAGTGGATATTCCAGCGCCTTGTAGCGGTATTGCTGGACAAAACCGGACGCCTTGTTCAACAGCCGGTCCAGATCCGGTTGGTTGGGCAGACTCCGGTCACCGCTGACCTTGACCAACACCTTGGCGAAGGCGTTGCGTAACCCTGTCGCCCTGGCATCCGCGCTTTGCCCCGAGACCGGCGTCTCCGCCTCATAGAGGTTGTCCACCGGCTCGGCGGAAACCGGAACCGATAGGGCGACAGCAAGCAATAGCCCACAGAAACCGGGCAAGAGTCGAGAATGGTTCATATTAGGTCGCCGGGTTAATAAAACGCCACATAACAAATGAATAGAGGGAAATCTTAGCGCGCCTGGGAAAAAGATGAAAATACCACTCTCTATCCCGGATGTTTCACCCGGATTAACCAGCATCATTCCTCCTCTCGACCGGCACTTCTTCTGTTAGAATCGCAATTTTGAATATTTCCAGCCTGAAATCGGAGTGTCTTCCCGTGGAGCAAGAGTCCAAACCCAGCCATCCAGCCTCACTCAGCTACCGGGACGCCGGCGTGGATATCGACGCAGGCAATGAACTGGTCGAGCGCATCAAACCGATCGTGAAACAAACCTTCCGCCCCGGCGTGCTCACCGAACTCGGTGGTTTCGGCGCCCTGTTCGAACTCCCCCTGGAACGCTACCGCGAACCGGTCTTGGTCTCCGGCACCGACGGGGTCGGCACCAAGCTGAAACTCGCCCTGGAACTCAATCGTCACGATACCATCGGCATCGACCTGGTGGCCATGTGCGCTAACGACATCGTGGTGGCAGGGGCTGAACCCCTGTTTTTCCTCGACTATTACGCCACCGGCCGGCTGGATGTGGAGGTCGCCACCGATGTGGTGCGCGGCATCGCCAAGGGATGCAAGCTGGCCGGCGCCGCCCTGACCGGGGGCGAAACGGCGGAGATGCCCGGCATGTACGGCGAAGGTGACTATGACCTGGCCGGATTCTGCGTCGGTATCGCGGAGAAACGTCGGCTGATCCTGCCGGAACGGGTACGGGCCGGCGATGCGCTGATCGGCATC
>JAHXHR010000024.1:0-29629 GCA_025656505.1 Candidatus Thiodiazotropha sp. (ex Epidulcina cf. delphinae)
ATTAGGTTGCCGGGTTAATAGTGGCGACAGGGGGAGAGGGAAGGTGAAGATACTGGTGGTGGATGATGAGGCCCTGGCCCGGCAGCGATTGGTGGGATTGATCGAAGAACTGGGGTCGCCGTACCGGCTTGCCGGAGAGGCCGCCAATGGCGACCAGGCCCTGCAACAATTGAAACGGCTTGGGGCGGACCTGGTATTGATGGATATCCGCATGCCGGGCATGGATGGGCTGGAGGCCGCCCGCCGGATGGCGGAAAGTGAGCATCCGCCGGCGGTGATCTTTACCACCGCCTATGAGGAGCATGCATTACAAGCCTTCGAGTCGGCGGCGCAGGACTATTTGCTGAAACCGGTACGCGGGGATCGCCTGTTGGCGGCCCTGCAGCGCTGCCAGCGGCTCAACCGCAGCCAGCTAGCTGCGGCGGCAACCGCGGAAAAAGAGGCGCCGAAGCTGCACGCCGGTTACCGGGGCGGGTTGAAGACCATTCCTTTGGATCAGGTGATCTATCTGCGCGCTGACGCCAAGTATGTGTTGGCCCGCCACACCGAGGGCGAGTTGTTGCTGGAGGAGAGCCTGAAGGGTTTGCAGGAGCGATTCGGCGATTGGCTTTTACGGATTCACCGCAATGCACTGGTAGCACGGCAACGCCTGTCGGGTCTGGAGAAGGGGCGGGACGGTATTACCAGGGTCGTCATGCGCGGTTGCGAGGAGACCCTGGAGGTCAGCAGGCGTCATCTGCCTGAAGTGAGGCGGATATTGCGGGGGGGATGACGGGTTAGGGTCAGTAATAGTGTTGGGTATTGAATAGAGAGGAGGTGTAGCAGTGTGTAATGCATGGAACCATCCTCCTGGTTGTACATGCGGCTGGGGTGGTGTCGGCCACTTGGGTAGGAGGGAGCCAGGAACATATTCTCGGCATACCTCAGAATCAACGTATTGGTGGGTGCCCCCCATCACTCATACGTATGAGAGCTATGTAAACCCAAATGCATACTGCCCTGTGTGTGGTGCTTCCGTATTTTTCTACCAGTCATCTGATGGAGGAAGGGTATTTTTTGACGAATTAGGGCCGCCTTGGCCGAAACACCCATGTACAGACAATAGCAGCATCCCGAAACAAAACGGTTTCAGTACGGTAGCAAGTACACCGAAGGCAATTAAGAAATATTGCTGGCAAACAGATGGTTGGTCACCGTTTTTTATTAAGAGCGTTTCAAGAATCGACAAGTATTCTCTAAAAATAACAGGGATGTTGGGAGAAGAGGAAATCACCCTTTATATTAAATCTGTTCTTAAGCATCATGGGAAAGTCAATATTATTTCTTCTGAATGTATTGGTCATGTGAGAAAAGTAGGAAATATTAAATATGAAGTATCGCTAATAACCACATCAGGTGATACTGCCACAATTAGCGGATTCACCTTATTGTCTGAGGCAAGAAAAGGTCCTGATGCTAACCAAGCACCAAGGAAGCATAAACCAGGTGGTAAGCGAACCAAATATACTTCAAAACCAAAGAAACAAGTACGGAGTAAAGGTACCTTGAAAAAGGTGAGAAATCCTAGTAACCATGCAGTGGCGCTCGCATTCGCCGAGGCGCGGAAGAAAACGAATGAAAATACCTAACAAAGCCATAAACTCGGACCCAAAAAGCTACGCTGTGCTTTTTGGGTCCGATTATGGTAGACGTTAACAGGCCCAAAAAAATAACGCAAATATCACCATGGAACGCAAAGAAAGCAAAGAATGTTATATATCAATCTATTAGCTTTGCGTTCATTGCGCTTCTTAGCGCCCTTTGCGTTATAAAGAACTGTTTATGAATATCATTCGCTATCACTGGCGCCAGATACGACTCAGACCGATAGGCCTATTCGGATGTTTCCTGATGGTTCTGTCGGTTATCCCGGCATACGGCGTTTGCAACGAACAGACCGTCCAGGTGGGCAGGTGGCCTGAGGCCGTTCCGCAGGTGGTTCAGCCATGTTTTCCCTGCCATGGTCCCCAGGGCCGCAGTGGATCCCCGGCCATCCCGTCGTTGGCGGGTTTGCCGCGGGACTATCTGGAGGATGTGATGTCGGCCTACCGTTACGGTGGGCGTTTCGGCACGGTCATGGGGCGCCTGCTGCGGGCCTATGACGATAACGAGATAAGGGTCATGGCTCGTTACTTCAGCCGTCAACCCTATCTTGTGCAGAAACAGGCCACTGACTGGCGACTGGCGGACCGGGGGCGCCTGCTGCATCGCCGCTACTGCCGCGACTGTCACGGCGATCCGGCGCAACCGCCGGATCGCGGCGTTCCGCCGCTGCACGGCCGGTGGATGGACTACCTGCGCTGGACCCTCCGGGACTATCTGGTGGGCATCAATCAAGGGGATGAGGCGATGGCGAACCGATTGCGCGATCTGCTGCGCCGGCAGGGCTCTGAGGGTCTGGAGTCATTGGTTCACTATTACGGAAAAGCCAAGCCCTGAATTTGTGTCAGAGCAGCCGCCCCGAAGCAATACCGGCCTTTCGCCGACCGGCCGAAAATTGCGTACATCCTCCGCAGGCTTTAGCATAGGCTCCCGAAATGATGAAAACGACTTTCAGCCGGGCGCGTCCGGCACTGTTTACCGCTGCAAACTTTGAGGCCTTCCATGTCCGAGACCATTCGAATCGCCACCCGCAAATCCCCCTTGGCCATGTGGCAGGCAGAGCATGTCGCTGCCGAGTTGAAAAAGGCCCATCCGAATCTCCAGGTGGAACTCCTGGGCATGAGCACGCAGGGCGATAAAATCCTCGACACGCCGCTGGCGAAGATCGGCGGTAAGGGATTGTTTATCAAAGAATTGGAACAGGGTATCATGAACGGTCAGGCGGATATTGCGGTGCACTCTATGAAAGACGTGCCGGTGGAGCTGCCCGATGGATTGCATCTGTCCGTGATCATGCAGCGCGAGGATCCGCGCGACGCCTTTGTCTCCGGTACCTATGAACGGATCGATGCGTTGCCTCAGGGCGCCTGTGTCGGCACATCCAGCCTGCGTCGCCAAAGCCAACTGGCCGAATCCCGTCCCGATCTGGTGATCAAGTCTCTGCGCGGGAATGTGAACACCCGCCTGCGCAAGCTCGACGAAGGGGCGTACGATGCCGTCATCCTCGCCGCTGCCGGCCTGAAACGCCTGGGATTCGAGGACCGCATCAGCGCGCTGATCGGTCCCGAGCAGAGCCTGCCCGCCATCGGCCAGGGGGCGGTGGGGATCGAATGCCGGGTGGACGACCCGCGAGTGAATGATCTGATCGCGCCGCTTCACCACCAAGAGACTGCCTGTTGCGTACGTGCCGAGCGCGCCATGAATCACCGTTTGAACGGGGGCTGTCAGGTTCCGATCGCCGGTTTTGCCATGCTGGAGTCGGGAAATCTCTGGTTGCGTGGGCTGGTCGGTGAACCCGACGGCAGCAATATCATCCGTGGTGAAGTCGAGGGCACCCCTGAAGAGGCCGACGCCATGGGGAAGGGTTTGGCTGAGCGTCTGTTGGAGTGGGGTGCGGATAGTATTTTGCAGGCGCTTTACGAGACCTAGGGCTGCCCATTACCCATAAGTCTGAAATATGGGAACAGACATGACATAACCTGTTGTTTTCGTTAGGTTCATATTTTTGTTGGCTGTTAGGGGCATGGTTTGTAACTCGTTGTTTTTAAAGGGTGGAAATATTTGTGGGTAATGGGCAGACCTAGGGCCTGTTAACCGGCCCTAGAGCCCGATGCCGGTGACAGGCGTAGGTGATATTGAGGTATCCATGGCGGACTGTGATTTGAAGGGTAGAGGCATCCTCATTACCCGGGCTGCCCATCAGGCGGGAGGGCTGTCACGGCTGATCCATGCCTGTCACGGAACAGCGGTGCTCTTTCCGACACTGGAGATCAGCGCCTGCGATAGCCCTGAACCGGCCTGCGGATTGCTGCGGCACTCCTGGGATGTGATGATCTTCGTCAGCCCTAACGCGGTATGTTACGCCTTGCGGCTCTTGCCGGCAGAAAGGCTGCAAACCGTCCTGCTTGGGGCCGTGGGGCAGGCCACGGCCGCCGCTTTACGCGAGTCGGGGTATGGTATTGATCTGGTGCCGGCGGAACGGTACGACAGTGAGGGCTTGTTAATGCTGGCCCCGTTGCAGCGATTGGATGGTCAAAAGGTGTTGATCGTGCGCGGTGAGGGTGGGCGGCCGTTGCTGGGCGACACCCTGCAAGCGAGAGGCGCCGAAGTAGGTTATGCTGAAGTCTATCGACGGACCAGACCGCAAACCGACCCTGCCCCGTTACTGTCGAACTGGGCGCGGCGGATCGATCTGGTGACGGTGACCAGCACTGAGGTTCTGCGCAACCTGATCGCTATGCTGGGAGAGCAGGGTTGGCCTCTGCTGCGACAAACCCCGCTGCTGGTCATCAGCGAGCGGATGCGTATGGAAGCCGAGCGGCAGGGGTTCGAGAGCGTTCTGCCGGCGACAGGCGCCGATGACAAGTCGGTAATGACGGCTATCCGCGATTGGGTCGATGAGTCCGCTGAGACGGTCCAGGGTAGATAAAGCGATAAAATCCATGAGCGAAAAAGAGCACCGGTCCGCACAGCATCAGCCCGATAAAGAGACAGACTTCGAGCTTCTCAGTGAGCCGAAAGGCCGCAATCGCGCTCCCGGGTTGGCTGCTGGGCTCGCCTTCACGGCGTTGTTGACCGTCGCTGCCGGGTTGCTGTTCGGTTATCGCTACTGGGTCGACATGAAGCAGACCCTGACGGAACTTAACGAGGCCCTGGAGAGGGCCAATCAGGAGCAGATCCGCTTCGGACAGCGGCTACAGCAGTCTGGGGAGGCGTTGGAACTGCAAAAACAGGTGGTGACCACCCAGCAGGAAACCTTTGCGGAGCTGGCCGGTCAACTCATGGAGGAGCAAGAGGCGTCACGCCAACGTGGGACCCGGTTCTACCGCTCCCTCGCCGAAATCCAGACCCGGCTGGGGGGTAGAGAAGGGGAGTGGCGCGTCGCGGAGGCGGAATACCTGATGCGCGTGGCCAATCACCGGCTTACTCTGACGGGTGATCACGCAACCGCCCTGGATGCCTTGAAAGCGGCCGATGAACGGCTGAATGTAAGCGGTGATCCCGGATGGGCCGAGGTGCGAGAGCGTCTTGCCGAGGAGATCACCGGACTGACCGCGCTACCCGAGATCGATACCGTCGGCATCAGTGCCGAGTTGACCGCCCTCGCCGACCGGGTGGATAGGCTCCCGCTACGCGACGAAGGCGTCGTGCAAATTCCCACCCGGAAAGACGATACCGACACAACGGCATCGGTCGAACATCAGGGGTTCAATCTCGAACGGCTACTGGACGACCTATGGCAGGGCTTCAAGTCGATGATGGTGATCCGCCATCACGATCGCCCGGTCAGCGCTATGCTGCCGCCGGAGCAGCACTACTTCTTGATGCAGAATCTGCGCTTCAAGCTGGAGACCGCCAAGGCGGCGCTGATGGGACGGAATCAGCCGATCTACAGGGAGAATCTGCATGCCGCGGCTGAATGGGTGGAGGGCTACTTCGAGGTGGCGGACCCGGGAGTCAGCGGGTTTCGAGACCAACTCCTGGAATTGGCGGGCAGGCGGATAGCGCCGGTGTTGCCGGATATTTCGGCCTCCCTGCGCGTCTTGCAGGCAAGACGACAGGCACTGAGTCAGGAGGATGTCCGGTGAGGATCCTGCTTGTCGCCTTTCTCGCCCTGCTCGCCGCCGTGTTGATTACCCTCTGGGTGAAAGAAGACAACGGCTATGTACTGCTCGGTTATGGCCAATGGACCATTGAAGGCAGCCTGGCCCTGTTCAGCTTGGCCGGTCTGGCCCTTTTTCTGTTGTTGTATGTGGCGATAAGAATCCTGTCACATCTTTGGCGCATGCCGGAGCGAGCGGTGAACTGGCGGCGGAAACGCCGCGGGCAGCGCGCCAGACAGGCCCTGATCCGTGGACTGGTGGAGCTTGCGGAAGGGCGCTGGAAGGTGGCGGAGCGCCATCTGACTCACTACGCCACGCAATCGGAGACCCCCCTGCTCAACTACCTCGCAGCAGCCCGCACGGCCCAGCTTCAGGGCGAACACGCTCGCCGCGACGACTATCTGCATCTGGCCCATGAGAGCATGCCTTCGGCAGGTGTGGCGGTGGGCCTGACCCAGGCCGAGTTGCAACTGGCCCATCAGCAATATGAACAGGCCCTGGCAACCCTGATGCATGTGCGTTCACTCTCGCCGAAGCACAATTATGTGTTGATCCTGCTGAAGAAGCTTTACGAAAATCTCGCTGAGTGGCGAAAACTGGAGGAGATGCTGCCGGAGCTGAAACGGCGCAAGGTGATCGATGAAAATGCTTGTCAGGCCCTGGAGATGCGTGTCTGCCGCGAGCGCCTGAGGCAGGAAGCCGGGACTATCGATACCCTGGTGCGCTATTGGCAGAGCGTGCCCAAGGGTGTGCGCCAAAAGCAGGACATAGTAATTGACTATTGCCGGTGCATGATGGCGTTGGATGCCGGATCCCGGCTGGAGCCGTTGATAACGGCCGCCCTTCAGCGGGAGTGGAGCGCCGAACTTGTCACCCTTTACGGTCAGATCGAACTTGCCGATCCGTCGCAACAATTGACGGTGGCTGAAGGTTGGCTGAAAGACCATCAGGAAGACCCGGTTCTGCTGATGGCCCTGGCGAGGTTGTCGCTACAGAACAAGCTGTGGGGCAAGGGCCGCCGCTATCTGGAGGCGGGTATCCGTATTGCGCCTTCCGCCGAGTCCTATCAGCAGTTGGGTCTGTTGCTGGAGCGCCTGGGCGAAACCGATGCGGCCCTGCAGTGCTTTCGCGCAGGACTCGGTCTTGAGTGCGAAGAACCGCAACGAGCCTTGCCGCCGATAGCCGGCCGACCTGCGCTCAATCAACCAGTGGATGCCGCCAGGCCGCCGGCACTAGTGGAAAATGTCTGAGTCTTTGGTCCTAACCGCTGGGTTAATCTATGATAACTATAATCGGTTGCGTAAAAGGGGTTGCTCATCGGAATCATTTGATTCTCAACAGTGAGGGCATCAGGCTGATTGTACTCAAAAAATTAACATTGTCGCGCTTTTCGACGCTTTTCTTCCTGACCTGTTGCTTATGGTCAACGGCATGGGCGGGTTGGAACGAGGCCGAGTCGGAACGGGAAGAAGCGATGAACCTGACCCCCGATATCGTCCGCGGTAAAACGATCTACGAAGGCTGCGGCGTTTGTCATATGCCGGAGGGTTGGGGCACCCCCAACGGCGCCTATCCTCAGATCGCCGGTCAACACCGTTCCGTGGTGATAAAACAGCTCGCGGATATCCGCGCCGAAAATCGCGATAATCCTTCCATGTACCCTTTCGCCATTCCCGAGGAGATCGGCGGCGCACAGTCCATTGCCGACGTCGCCCTCTATATCGAAAGCCTCAAGATGACGACGGCAACAGGCAAGGGCGACGGCAATGATCTGGAGCATGGGAAAAAGTTCTTCATCAAGTACTGCACCGAATGTCACGGTGAGCATGGGGAGGGCAGTCAGGCGGAGGCCTATCCCGTCATACAAGGCCAACACTACAACTACCTTTTGCGCCAGTTGATGTGGATTCAAAACGGTAAGCGGCGAAACGCGAATCAGGATATGATGGAGGCAATTAGCGATTTCAGCATGCGGGATCTCAAGGCGCTGTCTGACTATGTATCCCGGCTGCCGCTCGATGAAAACAAACGTTCACCCTATACATGGAAAAACCGTATAAAAGCGAAACGCTGATCCCTATGGATCGTCCGAGCATCGAAGATGAGGTGGAGCAATCCAACGGTTTTTCAGGGAAAAAGGAGCTGTTTGTCAGCTTTCTTTGGCTATTCATTCCGGCCTCCCTGCTGGTGGCCTCCATTTTTTACGCCTTCGCCAACCAGACACAAAAGTACGAACTGCAGACGACCCTGATCCGTGAAGAGTCCGCCCTGAACAGCGCCGGCGAGCTGACCTCTCTGCTGTTTGAACAAAAGCTCTCCGATTTGCTGGTGCTGGCGGAGGGGGAGACGCTGAAAAACTATCTTCATGACGACAGTGCGAAGAATTGGATTCGCGTCGCCCGTGAATTCTCCCTCTTTGCCAGGCGCAAACCCAAGTACCCTCAGATACGCTTTATCGGCGTCGATGGGGTGGAGATCCTGCGGATCAACAATAAGGCGGGTGTCCAGGAGATTGTTCCACGAGGCGAGTTACAGGATAAAAGCTCCCGTTACTATTTCCAGAAGGCCGTCAAGCTGGATGAGGGGGAGATCTATATATCCCCGCTGGATCTGCTCATGGAGCAAGGCGTCATCGCACAGCCGATAAATCCCACGATTCGCTTTGCCACCCCGGTGATGGACGGTTACGGTGTGAAGCGGGGCATCCTGATCATCAACTATACCCCGGATGAGTTGCTCCGGCGCATCGCCGATATCTTCAACACCTTGCAAGGCGATGCAGCGATGCTCAACAGCGACGGATATTGGTTGTTGGGTGAGCCGGAGCAGTGGCTTTGGGGTTTTATGTATGGCCGCGATGACACCCTGGCCAAGCAGCGGCCGGAGGTCTGGACAGCGATTTCCTCCAGCCTGAAAGGCAGTTTCTCGTCAGAGGACGGCATTTTTATTTTCCACAAGGCCTATCCCCTGATTCGCGCCAACCAGGGGACGCCGGAGAATGTTGAGATGGATTCGTTGCCGAAGGAGGTCGGTTCACGAGACCGCTACTGGATCTACCTCTCCCATCTCTCTACAGAACTGATCGATCAGCTCACGGCCAGGCGGAAGATCATCGCCACCGTGACCTATTTTCTGCTGTTCGTCATGATGGGACTGATCAGCATTTTTTTTGCGAAGAATTCCGTGCAGAAAAAGCTGGCTTTCCAAAGGCTCCAGCAATACGCCACCACCGATGACCTGACCAGGCTCGCCAATCGGCGGGAGCTACACAAAATCGGCACCAGGGAGTTCCTGCGCGCCCTGCGTTTCGGTCGAAGCCTCTCAGTGATGATGCTCGATTTGGATCATTTCAAAAAGGTCAACGACTCTTTCGATCACACCATAGGCGATGAGGTGCTAAGGCATATCAGCGATATATGCCGGGGCTCCATCCGCGGACAGGATCTCCTGGCCCGCTTCGGGGGAGAGGAGTTTGTCATTCTGCTGCCGGAAACGGATGTCGGAGGCGCCCGGCAATTGGCCGAACGGGTTTGCCGGAGTATTGAAGCATTGCCTTATGAGTCAGGTGTGGGAAAGATACCCATCACGATCAGTATCGGTGTCAGCGAACTGGAAACCGGCGATTGCGATTATCAGGAGATCCTTCTTCGGGCGGACAAGGCCTTGTATGAGGCGAAGAGACAAGGTAGAAACCGGGTGATTATGATGAGTGGCGGGCGGCTTTTGTCAAGTTAGCCCGAGTGAAACATCCGGGTTGGCAGATCGGCAATCATTTCTTGTTCGAAGAAAAAGCAATCCAGCCACAATATCGGCCGTACGGAAGAACGCCCTCTTGACCGGCCTCCTGCATCCCTGTAGCTTTCCCGCCTGCTGAAGGCGCCCGCTGTGAGCGGGTCAACCCCAAGGTTGCGCTAGCTGTCAATTTGGGGTGAAACGGGAAGCGGGTGAAAGACCTGCACTGCCCCCGCAACGGTAAGCAGACAGGTACACTGGCCTGTACATGGGATAAGCGCCTGTGTTTGGTGGAGACACCCTCTGTGAGTCCGGATACCGGCCTTAGCGTTTAACGGTGTTGCGGAGGGCGACAGTGGCCGATAGGGATCCTTCCGGCAATGGCCGAGGCTGCTTTCGCGCTCCTCTCCACACCACACTCAATCCCCTATTGCGACGCGGGTGTGCGTCCCCTGGAGAACCCATGAAGCACCTGACGGCATCCTTGCCGGCCGCAGTCTGGCTATCGGCCCTGACACCCTCCCCACTGCCGGCTGAAACCGAACTGCCGATGATCGTGATCAGCGCCTCTCGTAGCGAGCAGGAGAGCCTACAGACACCGGCCGGCATCAGCATCATTACCCGCGAGGAGATCGAACAGGGTGCGGCGCAAAACCTGCTGCAACTGCTGAACGGGCGCAGCGGCATTCAGGTCAACAGCCTGTTCGGCGACGGTAGTAACGCGACGCTCGACATGCGCGGCTTCGGCGCCAACGCCGGCGCCAACACCCTGGTGCTGGTGGATGGACGCCGCCTGAATAATGCCGGCGACAGCGCCGCACCCGACCTCAACAGCATCGACCTGCGCCGAGTGGAGCGCATTGAGGTCGTGCAGGGCAGCGCCGGTGTGCTGTTCGGCAATCAGGCAGTCGGCGGGATGGTCAACATCATCACCCGCGAAGCACAGGACTTTGCCGCCAATCTCTCTGCTACGGCCGGCAGCTACAACGGCTACGAACTCTACGCCGATATCAGTGACAGGCTGGACAACGGCCTGGCCTATCGCTTCTCCGCCAACCACAAGGAAAGTGACAACTACCGCGATAACAACGACAGCGACAGAAGGGATTTCAATCTGCGTATCGATTACAGCCATAAAAACGGCGGCCTGTTTTTCGAACAGCAATGGATCGATGACTACCAGCAACAGCCCGGCGCTCTTTTTAAGGAAGAGCTGGAAGCTGACCGCAGGCAATCGGCAGCAGCCTACGCAGGGGATTTCAGTGACACCGAATCGACCGTCAGCCGTCTCGGCATACAACACTACCTGGGCCTCTACTGGTCATTCGCAGGGGAGTTGACCTACCGTGAAAATGAACGCCGATTCCAATCCGGCTTCCGCACATTCCCTGGTTCACCCGCCACTCAGGATAGGGAGGTCATGGGCCTCAATCCCCGTTTTACCGGCATCCTGCCCCTCTCCTCAGGTGAAGCAACCCTGACCGCCGGCGCCGATCTGGAACGTACGGATTACGCCCTGCGAACCAGCTTCGGACCGCAGTTACTCGATCAATCGGTGGATGCTCTTTACCTTCAACTGACTGCGCCGATGACGACCCGGACCTCTGTCACTGCCGGCCTTCGTCATGCGCGAATCGACAATCAAATCGACACCGATACCAGCACCGATCGAGTGGACGACAGCGTCAATGTCGCTTCCTTGGGCGTCACCATCAGGCCATCCGAGGCACTGCGCCTGTTTGCGCGAATCGATCAGAACTACCGGTTTGCTACGGTCGACGAGCACACCAACGTTGTTTCCGGTCAACCTGTCGGCATCGACAACCAGACCGGCGTCTCTTATGAGACAGGTATCGAGTGGAGCCGGCCCGGCCTGAGATCGAAACTGGTGATCTACCGCCTCGATCTCGACAAAGAGATCAGCTTCGACGCTTCAGGCTTTGTGAACACCAACCTGGAAGAGACCCGCCGCAAAGGGGTGATAGCGGAGGCCCGCTGGCAGGCCGGCCAGGCTATCACCCTCGGCGGGAGTTTTGCCTATACTGACCCAACCATCACCGATGGTCCGTTCGAAGGCAGCCGCATCCCGTTGGTGGCGTCGCGTTCAGCTCAACTCAACGGTGACTGGCGCCTATCCCCGAACTGGAGCCTATTCGCAGAAGGCGTCTTCAGTAGGGAACGTGTTGTTGGCGGCGATTTCAACAACGATTTGGCTCGCCTCGCCGGATATGGGGTATTGAACGCCGGCTTGCACTACCGTTCCGGCCCCTGGCGCCTCAGCTTGCGCGTTGATAACCTGCTGGACAAACAATACGCAAACGCCGGGGCGGCCGGATTTGATCAGTCTTTCAGCCAAAGGGCCGCTTATTTCCCGGCGCCGGAACGGCATTTCCGGCTGACCCTCGATTACCGAATCGAGTAAACGATGCAGGCTCACGCGACTGCGCTTCTGCTGATCTTGCTGACAGCCCAGGCAGTGGCTTCAGGACCACCCCAACGGGTGGTGTCGGTCAATCTTTGTACCGACCAATTGCTATTGATGCTGGCCGATCCCAGACAGGTGGCGTCGGTCAGCTATCTGTCCCGTGAACCACAGAGTTCGTTCGTCGCCGAGCAGGCTGCAAGCCACCCGGTCAACCATGCCCAGGCGGAAGAGGTAATCGGTTATCGACCGGATCTGGTGCTGGCGGCGCCATACACCGACCCACGGTTGCTCGCTACCTTGGAGAAGCTGGGTTTTGCGATAGAAAAGCTCCCCTTGGGCCACACGCTGGAGGCGATAACCGCAGCGATCCGTCAGCTTGCCGCCAGATTGGGACAGACGCCCCGGGGCGAGGTATTAATCGAGCAAATGCACCGCCGTCTGCAACTGGACGACTCCTCCACCGGCGCCCTGCCGCCTAAAGCGCTTTTCTACCAACCGCGCGGTTACACCGGTGGCATCGACACCCTCCAGAATGAGGCGCTGAGGCTGGCCGGGTGGCGCAACCCCGCTGCCGAACAGGGGGTGGTGGGTTATGCCTCGGTGGACCTGGAGCGGGTCATCCTGTGGCAACCGGACACCCTCATCACATCGACCTATAGCGATGCCGGCGCCTCCCTGGCCGAACGACGGCTCGAGCATCCGGCGCTGAAACGCCTGTTGGCGGGAACCCCCATGCTAGAGATACCCTATAAGTACTGGATCTGCCCCGGCCCCATGCTGGCTGAAGCGGTTGTTATCCTGCGCAAGGCAAGAGAGGAGAGAGATGGAAGGCGATGATTTCAATCTCACTCGCATAGGGTGGGGGGGCGCACGCTGATGATAGCCGCGCAAAGCCGATACCGGCTGATCCTGGCGCTGAGCCTGTCGGTCGCCTTCACGGCAATGCTCTCCCTGCTCACCGGCAGCCAGGCCATTCCCCTGCTCCAGGCCCTGCGCCAGAGCTTTGACGGGGAATCCGGTGTCTATGGCCTGATCCTCACCGAACTGCGCCTGCCCCGTACCCTGGTCGCCCTGTTGGCCGGCGCCTCCCTCGGTCTCGGCGGCGCCCTGATGCAATCCCTGTTGCGCAACCCCCTGGCCAGCCCGGGACTCGTCGGCAGCGCCAGCGGAGCGGCTCTGGGAGCGGTTGTCACGCTCTATTTCGGCCTGGCGGGGATGTTTGCCCTCGCCCTTCCCATCGGCGGCATTGTCGGGGCGCTGCTGGCGACCCTGATGGTCTATCTCCTGGCCGGCCGGGATGCCGGTATCCTTACCCTGATCCTGGCAGGCGTCGCCGTGAACGCCTTTGCTCTGGCCCTGGTCTCTCTACTCCTCAATCTGGCCCCCAGCCCCTATGCCGTCCAGGAGATCGCCCTGTGGATGCTCGGTTCGCTGGCCAATGTCAGTCGCAATGAGCTGTGGATACTACTCCCCGGCACCTTGGCAGGCTGGCTGATGGCATGGCGTCAGGGGCGCGCGCTTGATCTCCTGACCTTCGGCGAAGAGACCGCTGCGTCGATGGGCGCCGACCTGCCCCGCCTCAGGCAGCGCCTGTTCCTTGCCGTCGCCCTGACTGTCGGATCGGCGGTATCGGTTACCGGCGCCATCGGCTTCATCGGCCTGGTGGTTCCCCATCTGCTGCGCCCGCTGGTGGGTTATCAACCCAGCAGACTGCTGATTCCCAGCGCCCTGGGCGGCGCCCTGCTGCTGCTGACGGCCGACATCGTCGTGCGTCTGCTGCCGGCCCAGGGCGAGATCAAGGTCGGTGTCGTTACCTCACTGATCGGGGCCCCCTTCTTTCTGTGGCTGATTCTTCAGGGGAAGAGGCGCGTGACATGAATCTGTTGCGCGGCGAATCCCTCTCCGTCAACCGCCAAGGCCGACCCATCCTGACGGCTGTCGATATCACCCTCAAGTGCGGGGAGATGCTGGGACTGATCGGCCCCAACGGCGCTGGCAAGAGCACCCTACTGCGCCTGCTGGCCGGGGTGATCGAGGCCGATGAAGGCATACTGTCACTCGAAGACAACCCCGTCAGTGCAATCACACACCGCGAGCGGGCACGGCGCATTGCCTATCTGCCCCAACTGAGTGAGATCGCCTGGCCGATGAGTGTGGAGCGCCTGGTGGAGCTGGGGCGCATTCCCCACCTGGATCCCTGGCAACACCCCGGTCCGCAGGACAGGGCGATCATCGAACGTGTCATTGCCCGGACCGATCTGCAACCTTTTCGCCGGCGCGCCTTCAACACCCTCTCCGGCGGCGAACAGGCCCGGGTGGTGCTGGCCCGCGCACTGGTGACGGAACCCAACATCCTGCTGGCCGACGAACCGGTCTCCGCCCTGGACCCGGCGCATCAGCTCGACGTGATGACCCTGCTCAGCGAGCATTGCCAGGCGGGGCAGTCGGTGATCGTGGTGCTGCACGACCTGAGTCTCGCCGCACACTACTGCCATCGGCTGCAACTGCTCCATCAGGGCGCCACCCTGGCGGTCGGCAGTGCGGAGGCGGTGCTCACACCCGGCAATCTCAAAACGGCCTATGCCATTGCAATAAATCAAACCGCTGAGGAGACGCTGTCGCCTTTCCGCCTGCCATGGCGGCGTTTGAGCTAAGGGCTGCGGCAAAATAAATTATCCCAAGCTGCTTGTCTTATTCCCTGCCTTCGTTGTTGTAGCTTCGGTTGCATAGTCCCGGCTATGCACCCTACGCTACGCCTAGAAGGCAAGAAATAATCCGGCGCATTTTGGGATAATTTATTTTTGCCGCAGCCCTAACCCGGATGTTTCACCCGGGCCAGATCCCTGGCAATACCCCAGCCTACAGATAAAATTGCTGTAAAAATTGAATTAATATGCTAATTTCAACAATAAACGTCGAAATTAGCATATTAATTATATTTATTGGTGAATTTAGATGCTTGTTGAGTTCAGTGTAAAGAACTTCCTGTCAATTTGTGAGCAGACCACGTTAAGTTTAGTGGCGGCAAAAGGGCAGGAGCTTGAAGAAACCAATACATTTCAGCCGGACGCCCCATCCACCCCGGCGATGTTGCGCAGTGCAGCAATCTACGGGCCGAATGCGGCGGGTAAATCCAATCTAATCCGGGCATTGCAAACAATGGCAAGGATGGTGACGAAGTCAGCGGGCCAGAGCCAGACCGGAGAGGCGTTGGCGGTTACGCCTTTCCTCTTGAATGAGGACGCACCAAGCCAACCAAGCGAATTTGAAGTGACCTTCATCAGCCAAGGCGTTCGTTACCAATACGGATTTGCGGTCACCAAGGAGCGCATTACGGAGGAGTGGTTACTGGCCTACCCAAAGGGGCGTCCTCAACGCTGGATTGACCGTACATACGATGAAAAATCTCAATCCTATGCATGGAGAACCATGGATAAGTTAACCGGCAGGAAACGAACCTGGCAAGCCGCTACGCGCCCAAACGCACTCTTCCTTTCAACGGCCGTCCAGTTAAACAACCAGCAGCTCAAGCCGGTATTCGATTGGTTTTCAGACACACTGCATGTTGCCGGTTTCGGCCGCTGGGACCCGGCCTTCTCAATAGACCTGTGCGGGAAGGAAAAGGCACGGGACAGGATCGTGTCTTTTTTGCAGGCAGCCGACATCGACATCGCGGGTGTTGAGTTGCAGAAGGAGAAGTTCAATATTAATGACTTGCCGGATGATATGCCTGAAGCGATCAAGAGCATGATTGCTGAAAGATATCAGAATAAGCCACTCGTTAGCGTAAAAACGACGCATGTATCAGATAGTGGTGAAAAAGTGCTGTTCGATCTGGATGTTGAATCCGATGGCGCGCAAAAAATCTTTGCCCTTGCAGGGCCTTGGCTGGACACCCTGGAAAACGGTTATGTACTCATCATTGATGAGTTGCACGACAACCTGCACCCGCTCATCGTGAAATTCCTGGTCAAACTATTTCATAGTGAAAACAGCAATCCAAAAAATGCGCAATTGATCTTTTCAACACACGATACATCGATCCTTAATCAGGAGATTTTTCGTCGGGATCAAATTTGGTTTTGTGATAAAGACAAGGACCATGCCACACAGCTCTATCCGTTGACGGATTTCAGCCCACGAAAAGGCGTCGAAAACCTGGAACGAGGATATTTGTCCGGCCGCTATGGCGCCTTGCCCTATTTAAAAAATATCAATAAAGTAATGGAGTACTGAGTGGGCAGTGATGACCTGCATGACAAACGTAAGGCAAAAAGGGCGGGAGATCTGGCGCGCCGAAAATCCAGGCGTGCTCCATATGATCGTGTGCTCATTGTATGTGAAGGTTCAAAAACAGAGCCGCACTATTTACAGGAACTAATCGATTACCTGGAATTAAATAGTGCAAACGTAAAAATCGATGGCAGTTGCGGGTCAAGCCCTAACACGGTAGTAGGTTATGCCAGACAAAAATATACCCAAGAGAAACGCAATAACGATGCATTTGATCGGGTATTTTGTGTCTTTGACGAAGATACACACACCACTTAACAAGCAGGCGTTGGATAAGCTAAGTAGATCCGTACCCGGAAAAGTATATACAGCAATTAATTCTGTTCCGTGCTTTGAATACTGGCTTTTATTGCATTTCGTATACCGCAGCAAGACCTATACCGGCACTGGCACAAAGAGTGCCTGCTCACGCCTCATTAATGAGCTTCTAAGATATATTCCGGAATATTCAAAAGGGGCAGGGGGAGTATTCAAAACACTTATGGATCACACTGAGCAAGCTATTGCGAATAGTAAACAGGCATTACAAGAAGCAGAAAAAAATGGAACGGACAACCCAATCACCTTGATGCACGGACTCGTCGAATATTTAACACATCTCAAAGATTAGCGGGCAAAATTTTCGCCACACTCCCCGGTTTTTACTGCTTGTGTCAGTACTCGCTAACCGATTGAATTAAAAGAATAAACCATGGCCTGGATGTTTCACGCGACTGCTGATGATACAATCTGCCCTGCACCCCCGCAAACGCACACTTCACCCCGTCCAACTGCGGTTTTTAGGTTCAAAATAATCTGAATTGCGCTAAAGACCTGTGATCTGAAGCCGATATTATTATTGATCGCACAGGAGGTCATGCCTGGTTTTGTCGTCAGGCTGACCCAGGTTGCGAGATAATTGCTCGGACACCTGTCTGCGGATCAGTCAGGGTCCCGCCCGAGCATCGAGACAACAATTCGCGTGGCATTGAATTCGTTGCAAGGGAACAGAACAATGTGCTGGAAGTCCTGATGTTCGAAAGCCGTTGAGCATTACGGGTCTATCGCATTTGCCGCAGTAGAAGACATACGCTCCGTGAAGTTCGTCAAGCGAGCACAAAAATGTCTATTAAAAACAAGCTGATCGCATTGGCCGTCAGCATCACGGCAGCGATGGCGGCAATGATCCTGTTGTTGAACTTCTCCTTGAATCGTATCGATGGGCTGAGGGACACCAGCAGCCTGGTCGGTGTGATCGAGGTCGACATGCTCACCCTTCGCCGTCATGAAAAGGACTTTCTCTCCCGACGGGCGTTGAAATACCGTGATGCCTTTAACGAGCGCGCTACATCCTTGGAGCAACACCTCGCAGAACTGGGCGGTGCGGTGAATGAATTGGGTCTCGATTCAGGGACCGTCGACCGGCTGACACTGAACCTGAAAAACTACGCGAAGCTGTTCAATGCCCAGACAGCGCTTCAGCAGGAAATCGGTTTGGACGCGAAGAGCGGCCTGTACGGACGCCTTCGGGACTCGGTCCACGAGGCGGAAGGCCTGATCAAGGAGCTGGGGGATTCCCGGTTGCTGGCCGATATGTTGATGCTCAGACGTAACGAAAAGGATTTCATGCTACGCATGAATCTCAAGTATTTGTCACAATTCGACAACAACTACGAGACCTTGATAAGTACCCTGTCGACGATACCGGCTACCGGGGCGACGCGACAGGACATCCAGGCGAGCATGCAGCGGTATCGCAAGGAATTTCATGCATTTGTAGAAGTGTCTCAAAAGAAAGGGCTGAGTTCAAAAGAAGGCAAGCTCGGCGAGTTGCGCGGTGCGGTGCATGAAGCGGAGGGCCAAATCGAAGAGATGAGCAACTACCTGTCCGGCGAGCTTTCCGCCATGCGCACAGTGCTGAAGTCAACCATGGTGATAATCGCGTTCGCCCTGGCGTTGGCCTTGGTGTCGGCGGTGATTGCGATTATGCGCTCAGTGATCCGGCGCCTGAATGCGGTTGATGCGAGGATGCGCGATATCGCGGAGGGCGAGGGCGATCTGACCAAAACCCTGGACAGCTCCGGCAATGATGAAATCGCACGAGTCGGACGGAGTTTCAACCGGTTCGTCGGTAAGATCCACGATGTGATCAAGGAGTTGCGGGCAGCAACGCTGAGGCTGGCCGCCGCCAGTGAGCAGATGTCAGGCAACAGTAGCCGCAGTCTCGAGAATATGCAGAACTTGAGCGGTGAAACCGGCCAGGTTGCGACCGCTATGACCGAGATGACCGCAACCGTCCAGGAGGTGGCAAGGAACGTGGAAGGCGCCGCCCAGGCGGCGCGGGACTCCGACGAAGAAGCACAGCGAGGCTACGATGTCGTATCGGGGACCATCCATTCGATCAACAATCTGGCGTCAGAGGTCAAGCAGGTGGCCGAGGTCATCGAGAAGTTGGCGGCTGACTCACAAGACATCGGCGGTATCCTGGATGTGATCCGGGGAATTGCCGATCAGACCAATCTCCTGGCGTTGAACGCAGCCATCGAGGCGGCGCGGGCCGGCGATCAGGGACGGGGATTCGCCGTTGTTGCAGACGAGGTGCGCACCCTGGCGAAGAGAACCCAGGAGTCCACGGAAGAGATTCAGCGTATGATAGAACACATCCAGACCGGCGCCGATAACGCAGTGCAAGCCATGGAGAACGGTCGCTCACTCGCGGAGAAGAGCGTGCAAGAGGCCGAAGCCGCAGGCAGTTCGTTGGAATCCATCACCGGCGCGGCGCGGACGATCAGCGATCTCAACGCCCAGATCGCCAGCGCCGTCGAGGAACAGAGCACCGTTGCCACCGAGATCGACCGCAGCATCCACAATATCAGTCATGCGGTGGAAGAGACGACACAAAATACTCATGAAGTGACCGCTGCCAGCGGCGAGGTGACACAACTGATGTCCGCGCTGAACCACTTGGTCGAACAGTTCCGGATTGCGGAGAAATGATCGGCAAAGCCATGCGAGCACCAAGTTGATTGCATCAATGAGTGGGATCGCCGGGTAAGAATGGGGTCAGATCCGCCCTTACCCGTATTATCCCACTTCTGGTTATTCGCTATTGGTCTAAACTCTAAATATATGTAGCGCCCATTATCAGGTATCCCGGATGCATGTATATGGCACGGTGTCCTGTTTCACCCTTTCGGCTTGGAAAGATGCCCCATGTATCATCAAAACCCTTCCGACAACAAGACGGGAAAGTTGCATTAGTCATACTGCTGATCCTGGCGCTGGCCGGTTGTGATTCCCGACCGGCGCCGTTGAAGTCGGAGGCGCTGGCCCTGGGCATCGCCATACAGCCCTCCAGCGCATTGCTGTTTGTGGCGCTGGATCGGGGCCTGTTCAAGCAAAACGGCATAGCGATTGATCTCAAATCCTACCCCAGCGGCAAGCGGGCCCTGCATGAAGGCCTGCTGGCCGGTGCGGTGGAGATGATCACGACGGCCGATGTCCCTGCTACCTTCGCCGCCTTTGAACGGGATGATTTCCGCATCGTCGCCTCCCTTTTCAATGCCGATAATGTCAATCGGGTGGTGGCGCGCATCGATCACGGCATTCACCGGCCGAGTGACCTGAAGGGGAGGCGCGTAGCCACCCAGCGGGCCTCCGCCGTACACTTCTTCCTGCACCTGTTCCTGTTGGAACACGCCGTGGCCGGCCAAGAGGTGGAACAACGCTTCATGAAGGCGGAGCAGTTGCCCCAGGCCCTCGCCGACGGCAGCGTGGATGCCTTCTCCATGCGAGAACCCTACATCAGCATGGCCCGTGAGTTACTGGGCGACAAGGCGGTGGTGTTCGATGCCCCAGGGGTCTATGAGCAGATGGAGCTGTTGCTGGTCAGCGCCGAACTGGCGCAGCAAAGGCCGGAGGTGATCCGTCGGGTGCTCAGCGCCCTGCTTGAGGCAGAGCGCTTTGTTCAACAGCGTCCGGCCGTTGCCGCGAGGATCGTGGCAAAGCGTCTCGGCATAGCCGAGTCTGCGGCGCACGCACTGTTGCCGGAACACGCCATGCGTGTAGAACTGGCCCAGTCGCTGCTGCTGCTGCTGGAAGACGAAGCCCGTTGGGCGCTGAACAACGGATTGGCTGAGGGCAAGGTGCCTGATTTCATGCGAATCCTGGCGCCGGACATCCTTGCCGGAATCGCATCCGGGCGGGTCACGGTAATTCGATGACGTCATGAGGATCAGAGACAAACTGCGCCTGATCATCGTCCTGGCCATGGTCCTCGGGGTGACGGTGGTGGCGCTCCTTTCCGTGTCTTATATCCAAGACCGGCGGGTGACCCAGCGCGAGGATGCCTTCCATCAGGTGGCGGCCGCTGTCTTCGAACTGACCCTGCTCGGTAACGATGTGGTGCTGCATCCCGATGAGGAGCGGGCTCGCCGTCAATGGGGACGGAAGCATCAACGGATAGGGACGTTGCTGGGGAAGGCCGCACCCCAGGAAAAACGGATCCACAGCGCTGTCGAGCGGATGCGTGGCCATCATCGATCATTGGGCTCCGTATTCCAGCGTCTGGTAACGGTGGTGGATCAGATCGGGGTGATAGAGACCCTGCGCAGTCAACAGAGCGAACGCCTGATCGGTCAACTGGCCGTCAAGGCCCAGGCCCTGGTGGCCGAATCGACGAATCTGGTCAGCATCATCCGTCTGGAGCAGGAGGAACAGCGTATCCGCCTAGGCCTGATGATCGTCTTTGTGGTAATGCTGGTGGCGTTGTTTCTGGCCCTGTTGACCAAACTGGTCGCACAGAGCGTGCTGCAACCGGTCCTGACGCTCAAGGAGGGGATGGAACGTATCGGGGCCGGTGACCTGGACCACCAGGTGGGTGACCATGTTCGTGACGAGATCGGCGAACTGGCCCGCTCCTTCGACACCATGACCCGGCGGCTCAAGCAGGTCACCGCCTCGCGTGAGGAGTTGCGTCAGGAAATCGAGGCCAGAAAACAGGCGGAGGCGAGGGAAGCGAGGCTCGGCCGGATCATGAACAGTTCATCCAACGAGATCTACGTGTTCGATGCCGACAGCCTGTCCTTTCTGAATGCCAACCTGGGCGCGCAGGGCAACCTGGGTTACACCCTGGACGAACTGCTGATGCTCGGCCCGCTCGATCTGAAGCCCGGCTATACGCCGGAGGGCTTTGCCGAACTGCTGGACCCGTTACGGCGGAATATAAAGGATAGCGTCATTTACGAGACCTATCACCGGCGCAAGGATGGGACTATCTATCCGGTGGAGGAGCGGCTGCAGTTCATGAAGCAGGAACTGCAACCGGTCTTTGTCGCCGTCATACAGGACATCACTGAGCGCCAGGCGGCTCACAACGCCTTGGTGATGGCGACAGAGCGTCTCAAGGTGTCGAACAAGGATCTGCAGGAGTTCGCTTATGTAGTCTCCCATGATCTGCAGGAGCCGCTGCGTATGGTATCGAGTTATCTGCAGTTGCTGGTTCGCCGCTATGGTGAAAAGCTGAACGGGGATGCCGATGAATTCATCGGTTTTGCCGTGGATGGGGCCAACCGCATGTCGTCGATGATCGATGGGCTGCTGCAGTACTCGCGGGTGGAGACCCAGGGTAAACCGTTGCAGCCGGTCAAGGCGGAACCGGTGGTGGACGAGGCGCTCGCCAACCTGGGGCTGATGATCAAGGAGAACCGGGCGCAGGTCAGCCGTCGGCCGATGCCCGAGGTGATGGCCGACGCCGGTCAGTTGCAACGCCTGTTCCAGAACCTGATCGGCAACGCCCTCAAGTTCCGGGGAGAGACGGCCCCGGCCATCGGGATCGATGCGCAACCGCAGGGTGGGTTTTGCCGTTTCTCGGTGCGGGACAACGGCATCGGTATCGAATCCCGGCACCAGGATCATATCTTCAATATGTTTCAGCGCCTCCACGGCCGTAACGAATACCCGGGCCTGGGTATCGGCCTGGCGGTGTGCAAGCGCATCGTAGAGCGGCACGGTGGCCGGATCTGGGTACAGTCCAGGCCGGGCGAGGGATCCACTTTTCATTTTACCCTGCCGATGGCGTCTGCAGGGCCACAAGAGGCGATGGATGATGAACAACCGGATCGAGGCTGAACTGCCGGATTCCCAGGGGCGCCGGACCAGAATCAGGCATTACCTGTGGGGTCTGGTGTTGTCCTGGAGCCTGTTGCTGGCTGGGCTCCTGAGTTGGGATTTCATCAGTATCCAGTCCAACACGGAGGAGTTGGCGCTCAAGGAGGCGAGGGCCAACTTCAACAAGGACCAGGCATTCCGCCACTGGGCCGCAGGACATGGCGGGGTCTATGTCCCGACCACCGAGTCCACACCGCCCAACCCCCATCTCGCCCATATACCGGAGCGGGATATCCGCACACCCTCGGGTAAAGCGTTGACCCTGATGAATCCGGCCTATATAGTCCGCCAGTTTAACGAAGAGTACGCCGAGTGGTTCGGTGTCCAGGGGCACATCACCAGCACCAGGGTGCTGCGCCCGGGGAATGAACCGGACCCGTGGGAGCGGCTCGCCCTGGAGTCGTTCGAACGGGGCGAAAAGGAGGTGGTGGCGTTCAGTGAGATCGGTGGCGAACCCTACCTGCGTTTGATGCAACCCATGATCACCAAGAAACGCTGTCTCAAGTGCCATGGCTTTCAGGGTTACCAGGTAGGCGATGTGCGTGGCGGGGTGAGCGTCTCCGTCCCTTTAGCGGCCTACCAGGAACAGAGGAAAAGGACGATGTTGAGGGATGGCCTCTCCTTTGGCGTAGTGTGGCTGCTGGGCAGTGTCGGCATGCTGGTTGCCGGAAGACGCCTGGAGCGTGATGAGATGCAGCGCCGGGAGGCGGAGCGTCTGTTGCGGCGGGCCAACGAGGATCTGGATCAATACGCCCAGGTCGCCTCCCACCAGTTGCAGGAGCCGCTGCGCCTCATCGCCAGTTATACTCAACTGCTGAGGCAGCGTTACCAGCACCGGCTGGGCCAGGATGCGGACGACTATATCCGCTATGCCGTCGGCGGCACGGTGCGCATGCAGCAGTTGATCGAGGATCTGCTGCACTATTCCCGTCTGGGTTCCGAACCGCCCCGCCTCCTCCCCACCGACAGCCGGCTGGTGGCGGATCAGGTGCGGGACGGACTGGAGGGAGAGATCGGAGAGAAAGGGGCGGAAGTGGAGCTGGGGCCGATGCCTATCGTTCCCATCGAGTCACAGCACCTTGCTATCCTGATCCGCCACCTGCTGGAGAATGCATTGAAATTCCACGCTGAACAGCCCCCCAAGATCCGTATCGAATGCCGCCGGGAGAAAGACGCCTTCCATTTTACGGTGACCGATAACGGCATCGGCATAGACCCGGCTCACCATCAGCGGATCTTCAAACTGTTCGGACAACTGCGCAGAGAGGAGGAGTTCCCCGGCACAGGCATCGGTCTAGCCCATTGCAAAAAGTTGGTGGAACTCTACGGGGGGCGGATATGGCTGGAATCCAGCCTCGGCGCCGGTGCGGTCTTCCACTTCACCCTGCCGACGGTGGTTGCTTGACGCAGGACGTGAAAGATGAGGATCGCCACCCGCTTTCTGCTGATTCTGCTGGCAACCGCCTTGATCCCGGTGCTGCTGGTGGCATGGATCTCCGTTGAACGTGCGCAGACCAGCATCACCCGGGTGGTGGGGGAGCATTTTAGCGAGATCGCCAACGCCAAGGCGGATGCCCTGGCCCTGTTGCTGCAGGAACGGATCAGGGAGACGCGCCGGCTGGCGTCCCGCGATAGCGTGATCGCCGCGCTAAGGGCGGCGAATGCCGCCTATGGCCCGCAGCCGATGCAGCGGATTGAAGCCATAGACCGGCGCTGGATCGCGCAACAGGGCCGCACAGCGGCGGCGGAACGGCTGCTCGCCGCACCGCTGTCGAGGCAACTCAAGCAGTACCAGGAACGGGAGGTTGCGCAGATCGGCGAGATCCTGCTCACCGACCGCCACGGCGCCACCCAGGCGATGACGGAACGTCTCTCCGACTACTATCAGGCCGATGAGGACTGGTGGAGCGTCCTCGTGGGACAGGGGCATGACGGGATGCATATCGACGACAGGGGGATGGACAGATCCGTGGGCGCCCTGGTGGTGGGGATCTCTCTCCCGGTGGTGGACGGGGAGGCGGTCATCGGTGTGCTGAAAATCAGCTACCGGATAGACGAAATCTTCGACATCCTGACCGCTAAGGATCACGAAGTGGGCTACCTTGTCTCTTTGCGCCGAACCGGCGGAGAGGCGGTGATAGACCCCATGGCCGGCCAGGGGGCTATGGAGCAGCCGTTGTCAGGCGCATCCCTCCAGTCCGACAGAGGCGGCTGGATCACCGGACTGCGTGGTGATGCCGAGGTGATTGTGGGCTACGGCCGGGTGGCTATCCCTATTCACAGACGTATCCAGCAGCCTGGGGCCGTCAAAGGGGTGTCGGGGGAGAAATGGGAGCCGGCCTCTTGGTTTGTCTATGTGGAGCAGCCACGGGAAAAGGCGTTGACAGAGGTGGTCCTGTTTCAGCGCCTCTCCCTCATTGTCGCGCTGTTCACGGTTGTCATCGTCGCAGCCATCGCGCTGAGCGTGGCGCGCTCCATCTCCAAGCCGATCCAGCGCTTGAAAGAGGGCACGGAAAGGATCGCCGCCGGTGACCTGGGCCATCGGGTGGGAACCTGGGCGGCGGACGAGATCGGCGAACTCTCCCGCGCCTTCGACGCCATGTCCCAGAGGCTGCAGCATGTGATGGCCTCACGGACGGCGTTGCAGCAAGAGGTTGCTGTCCGGCGGGAACTGGAGAGGCGGTTGGAGCTGTCCAACAGTGAGCTGCAGGCGTTCGCCTATGTGATCTCCCACGACCTGCAGGAGCCCTTGCGCATGATCGCCGGCTATCTCAAACTGATTGAAAAACGCTATCGGGGTGCGCTGGATGCCGATGCCGGCGAGTTTATCGACTTTGCCGTCGATGGAGCGGAGCGCATGTCCGCCATGATCGATGGCCTGTTGCAGTATTCGCGGGTGGAGACCCAGGGCGCTCCCTTCCAGTTCATCGATCTGAGTGCGGTCGTCAACAATGCCCTGGCCAATCTCAAGGCGCAGATCGACGAGAGTGGCGCCGCCATCGGGATCGGAGCCCTGCCCAAGGTCATGGCAGATCCCTTGCAGATGACCAGGCTGTTGCAGAACCTGCTCGGCAACGCCATCAAGTTCCACGGGGCCGAGCCGATAAAAATCAGTGTCAATGCTGAGAAACAGGATGATGAATGGGTCATTTCGGTCAAGGACAACGGGATCGGCATTTCAACGGATGACAGCACCAGGGTTTTTGTTGTGTTTCAGCGTCTTCACACCCGGGAGGAGTATCCGGGAACCGGCATCGGGCTGGCCGTGTGCAAAAGGATCGTGGAGCGCCACGGTGGTCGCATCTGGCTGAAGTCTGCAGCAGGAGAAGGGACTGAATTTCTGTTCACGTTACCGATTAGGGAGGAATAACCATGGTTCAGCGTTCTGTGCGTCCCGTTGAAATCCTGTTGGTGGAGGATAACCCCGGCGATGCCCGCCTGGCCCAGGAAGGGATGAAGGAGGGCAAGATTCTCAATCATCTCTCCGTCGTCTCCGACGGCGACCAGGCAATGGCCTTCCTGGGCAGGGAAGGGAAGTACGCGGAGGCTCCCCGCCCCGACCTGATTCTGCTCGATCTCAATCTGCCGAAAAAGGACGGGCGCGAAGTGTTGGCCGAGATCAAGAACAACCCGGAACTGAAACGCATCCCGGTAGTGGTCCTGACCATGTCGAAGGCGGAAGAGGATATCCTGCGCGCCTATGATCTGCACGCCAACTGTTACATCTCCAAACCCCTTGATCTGGAAAAGTTTCTCGTCGTGGTCGACGCCATCGAGCAATTCTGGTTCACCATCGTCGAACTGCCGACGGACACCGAGAAGTGATCCGCAGGGCGCCATCGTCAGGCCCCATTCCGGGGGAGGCATTGATAGAAGGGTCGGCATGGAGGGGTGGCGGCTCCCGCGACCCCAAGCCGGGTTTTCGGGGCGTAGAACGGAAGCGGATAACCGACTCCGGTGATTAAAGAGCCGCTCAACCTATTGCTGGTGGAAGATAATCCGGGGGATGCCCGGTTGATCCGCGAGTACCTGGCGGAAGTGGCGGAACCGATCGGCAAGCTGGTCCTTGCAAAGCGCCTTTCTGAAGCGGTCGACGCCTTGGCCGGCCAAGAGTTCGACGCCGTTTTACTGGATCTCTCCCTGCCCGACAGCAGGGGGCTGAACACCATCAACCGGGTGCGCGGGTGCGCCCCCGAGCTTGCCGTCATCATCCTCACCGGTAACAAGGATGAACAACTGGCCCTGGAAGCCGTTCACTACGGCGCTCAGGACTATCTGACCAAGGACGATATCAACGGCAATCTGCTAAGTCGCGCCATCCGTTACGCCGTCGAGCGCCAGCGCTATGTCAAGCTACAGCACAATATCCTGGTGCAGGCGATCGAAATGATGACCCTTGCCGTCGACAAGCGAGATCCCTACACCGCCGGTCACCAGAAGCGGGTGGCCTGCATCGCCAAGGCCATCGCCCAGGAGATGGGCTGTTCGCAAACGGTCATCGAGGGCATTCATCTGGGCGGACTGATCCACGATATCGGTAAGATCTCCATCCCGGCAGAGATTCTCAGCCGGCCGGGAAGCCTCACCAACGTGGAGTGGCTGCTGATCCAGGAGCACCCTCAGGAAGGTTTCGAAATCATCCGCAATATCCAATTCCCCTGGCCGGTGGCGGATATGGTTATGCAACACCATGAACGCCATGACGGGTCCGGCTACCCCAACGGCCTGAAGGGTGACGAGATCATCTTCGAGGCACGGATACTGGCGGTGGCGGATGTCATCGAAGCGATGTCTTCCCATCGCCCCTATCGCCCGGCCCTCGGGGGGGACGCCGCCCTGAATGAGATCGAGAAACAGCGGGGCAGGCTGTTCAAGGCGGATGTCGTTGATGTGGCGCTGCGCTTGTTCAGAGAGAAGGGGTTTGTTATCGGCTGACCGCAACTCGGCATTGAGACCAACCGGTACAGGGAAGGTCAATGTCGGAGCGAGTGGCCAATCTATTCCTCGCTTGCACTCTGCCGTCCTGTTTTAACACAGTGCGGGAGGGCCGCACCCTACGCCTTATTCCGCGTTGTTGCGCGCCGTGCAGGGATGCACAAGTGTCGCAAGCACAGGGATGTGCAGCAGCGACCCTTGCCCTGCACCCCCGCAAGCGCACACTTCACCCCGCCCGACTGCGGTTTTTAGATTGAAGCCCTGAATGCAGCATATTAGGTCGCCGGGTTAATAACTCAAGTTTCGGAGTTCAAAATTTGCAAAAAAGTGCTGCTTTCTAAGCATTTCGCACGGTAACCCGTTATTTGGAGCCATATGCAAGTGTTCGTAAATGTGCCGGGAAACCAACACACAAGCAAAATACCTGCAAATTCATTGTTGACATAAAAACACAGTGCTTTTAGAGGATGGATCGTAATTATTCATATTTATCATACTGTTAGAGGCGATTCGCATGTAAATATGAACTCCGAAACTTGAGTTAATAAATATGCCAACAAGACAGTCAATGCTCTAACTTCTGGTAAACTATTGCTCCCAAGGAGCGCTAGATGAAAAAAGAGAAACTGCAACAACACCTATCCACCCTGAAGGGATCCGAAGGGAGCTACCCTTTCGGCCCGGAGGCATTGGTGTTCAAGGTCATACATAAAATGTTCGCACTCGTCTCCCAAAAAGAGGCCCCGCCGAGAGTGACCCTTAAATGCCCGCCCGCGGACGCGGAAGTGCTGGTTGGCCAATACGAATCCGTCATACCGGGCTATTACATGAACAAAAGGCACTGGATCACCATCGCTCTGACGGGTGAACTGCCTGATGAGGTGCTTATAGACCTGGCTAATGGTTCATACGAATTGGTCGTTGGTAAACTATCTAAAGCAGACAAGGAAAGACTTCAACGGCAAACCCGATAGGCAGGGTTTCGCTACCCACTATTAACCCGGCGACCAAATAGTGTACTTTCAGGGCTACAAGAATGCCCTTGATCAAGGCGTGGCTCGCAGGCAATGGTGATTCCCTTGTAGGGCGGCTACAACGGCGTTTTGATGCCTTGCTGCAGGCAGGCACACTGCGGCTGAAAGTACACTATTTGGTCGCCGGGTTAATAAATACCGCACGAATCTCCAACCATGAAGGGAATCATATGATCATGAAGGAATATCTCTTATCTTCTCTTATTGTCTTAGTACTGTTCGGGATTTCGGATACGATCCACGCCAGGAATTGCAAAAAGGGCAAGCCTTGCGGGAATGCCTGTATAGCATCGGGTAAAACCTGCCGCATCGGCGCTGGTAGTATGAACAGGGGTTCGGCGCGCTCCGATAAGACACCGCCATCCACTAAAGACTCAACCCTGCGTAAATCCAGACTGAGGCTTCCCAAACTCTATATTGTCACTGCCGGATCCATCGAGGCAAAGGATTCGCCCTACTCGGATGAGACAACAGGACGCTTCAAGGAGGGTCAGACGGTATTCGTTTATGAAACATTCAATTCATGGGCGCGTCTTACCAATATGCAACCTGATCAGTGGGTAAAACTTGAGTATTTACAATTGAAATGATTTTCTCTTAATGTGGACCACACGGAAATCTCCGGGAAAGGGATAAAAACTATGGATTACGCCTCACCCTAAACCTCTCCCTGAAGGAGGGGATAAGAGATAACTCCGATTCGTTGCTGAATATAGAATGAGTACTTCCAGCCAATATCAAATCATTGCAGCCGATGCCTCTCACTTTAACGGTATCATGCAACTGATCAGGTCCCCTGAGGAGCTGTTCCTGATCCATCCCGGCGGAACATGGCCGTTCGATAACGCCCAGTTGCAACAGCTCAGTCAGGAGCGCAGCGACTTCACTGTTGTCATGGATCAAGACGTAATCATCGGATTCGCCAACCTTTATAAAAACCTATCCGGAGACAAGCACTTTATCGGTAATGTCGTTGTTTCAGGTGTCTATCGGGGCCAGGGCGTGGGCCGGCGGCTTATATGCCACATGTGCGACATCATTTTTGACCGTTATGCCTCCGAAGTGCATATTTCGGTTTTCAATTTCAACGCCCCGGCGCTGCTGCTCTATGCCTCGCTGGGTTTCAAACCCTATGATCTCGAACGGCGCAGGATGCCGAATGGCGATTTTTCCGCGTTAATCCATATGCGTCTCTACAGAAGGGCCTGGTAAAGTCATGAAGACAAAATGCGAAACGGCTTTCCTGAGAGTTTTGGAAATAAATCGTCCGCGAATTAACGCAAATGGTTTCACCATTTATGACGAGGTATATCTGAACC
>JAHXHR010000024.1:29712-35728 GCA_025656505.1 Candidatus Thiodiazotropha sp. (ex Epidulcina cf. delphinae)
AGCATTTCGTTATTAATCCGAAGGATTGATAAATTTGCGGTGATTGGCGTTCATTTGCGGCCAATTAACCTTTCTACCGATGACCGGAATGGCCGTATTTAGTTTCGTAGGGTGCGGCCCTGCCGCACCGTAACCTGAAGCCCTGGAACCCAAGGTATTGGGTCAGGGGACCACGAAGTGAAGAAACCCGTCATAGCAAACAGGAGTGCAACCCAGCACGGTGCGGCAGGGCCGCACCCTACGCCCTGTTCACATTGTGCGATCCCACATAGAACATGGGAACGCGTTAAATTTGAACGCCGAAACTTGAGTTATGATCTCTGCAAGAATCCCTTAAAACTAAGCACTACACACCCGTTCGAATGAACACCACCCGATTCCGCATCGCCGCATAGTAGACCACCGGTATCACAACCAGGGTCAGTACGGTAGAGACGAAAAGCCCGAAGATCAGCGACACAGCCAGGCCGCTGAAGATCGGATCGTCAAGGATAAAGAAACCGCCCGCCATGGCCGCAGCCGCCGTCAGCGCAATCGGCTTGGCGCGTACCGCCGCTGAGTTGATCACCGCCTTCTCCAATGCCATACCCTCACGCACCTGCTGATTGACGAAATCGACCAGCAGGATCGAATTACGCACGATGATCCCCGCCAAGGCGATCATGCCGATCATCGAGGTGGCGGTGAACTGAGCGCCCAGCAGGGCATGTCCCGGCAGGATGCCGATGACGGTCAGGGGAATCGGCGCCATGATCACCAACGGGACCAGGTAGGAGCGGAACTGGGCCACGACCAACAAATAGATCATCAACAGCCCCACCGAATAGGCGATGCCCATGTCGCGGAAGGTCTCATAGGTGATCTGCCACTCGCCATCCCATTTCAGACTGTAGGCGTAGGGGTTCTCCGGTTGTCGGAGGAACCACTGCTCGATACCGCCCTCACCGCCGAGCTGGCCTGAGACATCGAACAGGCCATACAACGGGCTGTCGGTCTCGCCCGCCATGTCGCCGGTGACATAGACCACCGGCAGCAGATTCTTGTGCTGGATGGCGTATTCCCGCACCCTGGGAATCACTTGTACGATCTCGGAGAGCGGCACCAAATTTCCGCCCTGGGAACGCACCCGCAGAGAGAGCACCTGATCGAGGTCTGCCTTGTTCGCCTCGGAGTACTCGATTCGGATCGGCACCGCATACTTGAGGTTCTCCCCGTGCAGATAACCGGCATCCTCACCACCCAGCACGGTCGACAGCGCTTCGGCCACCGCGCTTTGCGCCACACCCAGCCGGGAGGCCTTGGCCCGGTCGACCTGCACCACGAACTTCGCTGACGGATACTCCACGCTGTCATCCACATCGATGATGTCCGGGGTGTTTTCAAACACACGGCGGATCTCCCAGGCTGCTTCGGTCTGCCCCTCATAGTCGAGGCCGTAGATCTCCGCCACCAGGGGGGACATCACCGGCGGACCAGGCGGCACCTCCACCACTTTGACGTTGCCGTTATACGTCCGGGCAATGGCCTGCAGCGGCGTGCGCACCGCCAGGGCCACCTCGTGGCTGTTGCGCTCCCGGTGGCGCTTGTCCACCAGATTGACCTGAATGTCACCCAGGTGCGCACCCTCCCGCAAATAGTATTGCCGCACCAATCCATTGAAACCGATGGGTGAGGCGGTTCCTGAATAGACCTGATAATCGGTCACCTCTGCAACGCCACCCAGATAGTCTCCCAACTCATCCAGCACCCGTGTGGTCTGTTCCAGACTGGTGCCTTCCGGCATATCGAGCACCACCTGAAACTCTGACTTGTTGTCAAAAGGCAGCATCTTCAGCACCACCGACTTGGTCGCCACCAGCGAGACCGAGGCGATGATCAGCAGCATGATCGACCCCAACAACACCCAGCGCATGAGATTGCCGCGGCTACCCAGCAGGAAGGGTGACATCACTTTGCTGAAAAAGGGGTTCAGTCCCGCCGCCTGATCATGAGGGGCATGGGCGGCGATAGGCTCCGCCTGACCGGCCAATACCCGATTGGTCAACCAGGGCGTGAAGACAAAGGCCACGATCAGTGAGATCAACATGCCGGTGCTGGCATTGATCGGAATCGGACTCATGTAGGGCCCCATCAGGCCGGTCACGAAGGCCATCGGCAACAGCGCGGCGATGACGGTGAAGGTGGCCAGGATGGTCGGTCCGCCCACCTCGTCAACCGCCTGCGGAATCGCCTCCAGCAAGTGCTTGGAACCCATCTGCAGATGACGGTGGATGTTTTCCACCACCACGATGGCGTCGTCCACCAGGATGCCGATGGAGAAGATCAGCGCGAACAGGGAGACCCGATTCAGGGTAAAGCCCCAGGCCCAGGAGGCGAACAGGGTGATCGCCAGGGTCACCACCACGGCCGCACCGACGATAAATGCCTCGCGCCAGCCGATGGTCAATAACACCAGCGCCACCACCGAGAGGGTGGCGAAGGCGAGTTTGGTGATCAGCTTGTCGGCCTTGGCCTCGGCGGTCTTCCCGTAGTTACGGGTGATGGTGGCATGCACGCCTTCAGGGATAAAGATACCCTCCAACTGCTCAAATCGCTCGATCACCGACTTGGCGATATCCACTGCGTTGGTGCCGGCCTTCTTCGCCACCGCCACCGTCACAGCCGGAAATTTACCCCCTCGGGGTAACTGCTTGATATCGCCCTGAGGACCGGCCCCGATCCAGACATAATGCTGCGGCTGGTCCGGTTGATGGGCCACTTCAGCCACATCGCGCAGATAGACCGCCTTACCCTCACGCACCCCGACCACCAGGCTGCCGATCTCTTCGGCAGAGGTCAGGAAGGTGCCGGCCTGCACCAGCAACTCACGGTTGTCGGCGGTGACGCTGATATTGTCGCGGATGTGGTTGCCGGCCTGCAATGCGGTGCGCAGGTCGCTCAAATCGATGCCGTGCCCGGCCAGCGCCTGGGGATCGAGCAACACATGCACCACGCGGTCTGGATTGCCGATGGTGTAGATATCGCGGGTTCCCGGCACCCGTTTCAACTCGGATTCGATGGCATGCGCCACCTGGCCCAGTTCGTAGGCCCCCACCTGCGGGTTTTCCGACCACAGGGTGGCGGTGACGATGGGCACATCGTCGATCCCCTTCGGCTTGATGATCGGTTGGCCCACCCCCAATCCTTGGGGAAGCCAGTCCCGGTTTCCATAGACCTTGCTGAACAGACGGACGATGGCGTCCTCCCGATCCTCACCCACCAGGAACTGCACGGTCAGCACCGCCATGCCGGGAAGTGAGGTGGAATAGACATGCTTGATGCCGTCGATCTCCGACAGCACCTGCTCCGCCGGGGTCGCTACCAGGTTTTCGATCTCGGTCGCGGTGGCGCCGGGAAAGGGAATGAAGACGTTGGCGAAGGTGACGTTGATCTGTGGCTCTTCTTCCCGCGGCGTCACCATCACGGCGAACACACCGAGGAGCAGGCCCACCAGGGCCAGCAGCGGTGTGATTTCAGTGATCAGAAAGCGCTTGGCAACGCTTCCCGAGATGCCCAGCTTATTCATTGTGACTCTCCGCCGACTGTTGCTTCAGCAGGGTGACGGCCGCCACCGGGTCGGTCGCCACCCGTTCACCCTCGGAGAGTCCTGCAATGACCGACAACATGCCGTCGGCTGCCGGCAGTCCGGCGCGGATATGGCGGAAGCGCACCCGGCCATCCTTGCCCAGGACATACACGGCGGTCACCTCGGAACGGTAGACCACCGCCTGGCGCGGCACCACCAACTCCCGCTTAATGCCGGTGACAAACCCAGTCTTAACGAACATGCCGGGGAACAGGTCGCTGACGCCCTCAGGCAGATCGACCCGAACCTTGAAGGTATTGCTGCGCTGATCGGCAAAGGGGAAGATAGTAAGATCCGTTCCGTTAATGGATCCGCCGGTCGATAACAGTATGCGGGCCTTGCCCTGCTCGCGGATCACAGGGATCAGACTCTGAGGCAATTCCACGGTGACCCTGAGTTGATCCAAGGAGATGCCGCTCATCAGCTTCTGCCCGGGAGAGGCGGTCTCACCCACTTCCACATGGCGGTGGGTGACGATGCCGCTGTAGGGCGCCTTGACCCGGGTGTACTCGAATTGCTCACTCGCCTGCGTCAAACGGGCGTCGGCAGCCTCCTTACGGGCACGGGCCGATTTCAAGGCGGCGGTGGATTTGTCCAGTTGTGACCGGGAGGCGAGCTTTCGACCGAACAGGTCCTTGCTTCGCTTGAAGTTGTCCTCGGCCTCCTGCAGACGCGCAGCCGCCTCTTTCAGGTCGGCCCTGGCCTGGTTCAACCCGGCCTTCTGTTCAGTGTCCTTCAATTTCACCACCACTCGGCCCTTTTCGACAAAGTCATCGACATCGAACAGGATCTCCTCCACCTGGCCCTGGGTTTGGGCCGAGAGCGTGGTCCGGTTGATCGCCTCGACCACCCCGTCGAGCCAGAACTCTCTCACTGCCTCCCGCTTCGTTGCGGTCGCTGTGTCGAGATCCGTTGTTTCGGCCGGCGACAGGCCGGGCAACAGCGCCAGGCCAAGGAGGTAAATGCCCAGAATGTGTTTCATGGATTGACTCCGGTTTGTATATCAGGTTTCGCTTATATTAATGCGTTACCCAAATATTTTAACCGCATACTTCAATGGCAAAGCGATTTTGTTGACAGTGTTGCTCACTCGTATCCGTCCAGGAATCACCAGGATCGTCACTCCGGCTTACGCATGCCCCGAACGCGGTTCGGGGCGCATTCCGGCGGATTCGAAAATGTGGACATTTCCAGACGGGTTTCGGTTAGCGGCTTGACCCTGCCCTTTCCTCTGGTAATGTCCCATTACTCAAGTTTCGGCGTTCAAATTCAACCCGTTTCCATGTTCCATGTGGGAACGCATGATGTGAACAGGACGAACGCCGAAACTTGAGTCATTAAACCTAAAAACCGCAAGCGGAAAGTGTTATGAAGTACAAAGACCTGCGTGATTTCATACGACAGTTGGAATCCCGCGGCGAGCTGAAACGCATCCAGACCCCGGTCGACGCCGATCTGGAAGTCACCGAGATTTGTGACCGCACCCTGCGTCGCGGCGGACCGGCCCTGTTGTTCGAGCAAGTCATAGGATCTCCCTATCCGTTGCTTGGAAATCTCTTCGGCACCCCTAAACGGGTTGCGATGGGGATGGGCGAGGAGAATGTAGAGGCATTGCGCGAGGTAGGTCGGCTGCTTGCCTTTCTCAAGGAGCCCGATCCGCCGAAAGGGATGAAGGATGCCTGGGATAAACTACCGGTGTTCCGCAAGGTGCTCGACATGGCGCCCAAGGAGCTGCGCAACGCCCCCTGCCAGGCCGTCTCACAGGAAGGGGATGAGGTCGACCTGACCCGACTCCCGATCCAGACCTGCTGGCCGGAAGACGCCGCGCCGCTGATCACCTGGGGTCTGGTCATCACCCGCGGCCCTAACAAATCCCGCCAGAACCTCGGCATCTATCGCATGCAACTGCTCGGGTCCAACCGGCTGATCATGCGCTGGCTGGCCCACCGGGGCGGCGCCCTCGATTTCCGTGAGTGGCGGGAGACCCATCCCGGAGAACCCTTCCCGGTCAGCGTGGCGCTCGGGGCGGACCCCGCCACCATCCTCGGCGCCGTCACCCCGGTTCCCGACACCCTCTCCGAATATGCCTTCGCCGGACTGCTGCGGGGCAGCCGCACCGAGGTGGTGAAGTGCGTCGGTTCCGATCTGCAAGTGCCCGCCTCAGCGGAATTCGTCCTCGAAGGTCATATCCATCCTGACGATATGGCGCCGGAGGGTCCCTACGGCGACCACACCGGTTACTACAACGAGGTGGAGAGCTTTCCCGTCTTCACCGTCGACCGCCTCACCCACCGTGAGGATCCGATCTACCACAGCACCTATACGGGACGCCCGCCGGACGAGCCGGCGATCCTCGGGATGGCCCTCAACGAAGTCTTCGTGCCGATCCTG
>JAHXHR010000025.1 GCA_025656505.1 Candidatus Thiodiazotropha sp. (ex Epidulcina cf. delphinae)
CCCGATATGAGCGTTTAGCCATTACTTATCAAGCCATGCTCAGTTTGGTAGCCACTGTTATTTGGCTTAATTGAGAACGCCCCCTAGTACTGCCCATTACCCATAAGTCTGAAATATGGGAACAGACATGACATAACCTGTTGTTTTCGTTAGGTTCATATTTTTGTTGGCTGTTAGGGGCATGGTTTGTAACTCGTTGTTTTTAAAGGGTGGAAATATTTGTGGGTAATGGGCAGCCCTAGTACTGTTTAGAAACCCGTAGGTCACGTTGCGCAGCTACGTGACACCCCCCTTGAGTCAGGTAGCCGCTCCGCGTCAACCTGACCTACTATTAAACTCAGCCTAATATCCGGCACGTAAAAAAGCCCTGGCGTGGCTTGATATATCATTGAGTCTGGTTCCGGCAGAAACGGATAAACTCATCCCAACCGCGTCGGTATACACCGGCATCCGCCAGAAAACCGTAATTATGGTCGCCGTTGAGTTCGAGAAAGCGTTTCGGCTCATTAGCCAATGAAAACAGCTCCCTGCCATGGCTGTAGGGGATAATCTCATCCTTTCGGCTATGAACGACCATCACCGGCGTGTGAACGTCGGCCAACCGCTCGCGGGTATTGTAGCGGTATTTCGCCAACCAGCGTGCCGGCAACCAGGGATAGTGCTCAGCCGCAATGTCCGGCACCGAAGTGAATGTCGACTCCAGCACCAGCCCCATGCTGGGATAGCGTGACGCCAGATAGGCCGCCACCGCACCGCCGAGGGAACGCCCGAACAGCAGAATCTCTTCACCCGGAATCCCCTGCGTCACCGTCAGATAGCGCCATGCCGCCTCGGCGTCACGATAGATACCCGCTTCAGAGGGTGTCCCTTCGCTGCCGCCATATCCCCTGTAGTCGATGACCAGCACCGCCAGACCCAGCCGGTGAAAGAGTTCGAGAGACTCCAAGCGGTGTGAGATGTTGCCTGCATTGCCGTGAAAGAAAAGCAGGGCCGCTCGCGGCTCCTTGTGCGGAAGAAACCAGCCGGTCAGTTTAACGCGGTCTTCGGTGACCAGGGTGACCGGCTCGAACTCGAGCCCGAGCCGGTCCGGGGTCGCCACCAATCGGCGAGTCGGAAGATCCGGTAAGTGAATCAGATTCGTCTGGTTGAAATAGAGATAGAACAGCAGTATCAGATAGACTGAAAGGCCTATCAAAATAAGTGTTTGAACCTCTTTGAAGGACGGAGTCGGCATATCATGGATCAGGCGACATTGAGATCGTTGTCATTCATCCTAAGACAATCTCTTCTTAGCGTACTCAGTGTGTTACCGGATATCGTCCAACACATTCCCGTTGCTTAGGGACGATAGGCCTCAATGCCTCATGCGCCTTCTCGGCAAGAATGCCATGGGTGGTCTTGGTCGGGTGGATACCGTCCCAGAACAGGTATCGCTTTGCCTTCTTACAGGCGAAAGGCGGTTCGCCGGGCATTATACAAGCTTCCCTGACGTTTTTCAGACCGTAATTACCGGGATACGCCACTAAATCATGTACACTCCGGTAAAGATCGAGCCGTGCGATCTGCATCCTGGGAAGGGCCGCTCCCAGCGTGTCGAGCAGCGTACCGAGTTCCGCATTGAACCGGGCGGAAAAGATCGCGGCGGCCGGCGCGGCGCCCGGTGAGACAAGATCAAGGGTGCGAATTGCCGGCGTGAGTGACAGGTCGGGGGCGTTCCCGACCAGGAATGTCCTTGCTCCCGAACCGTATAGGGCAAGGATATTATCCGATATCGCCGTCAGCGCGGCAGTAAGGATGTCAACACTGGCCGCGCCTGTGCCGTCCACCGCAAGCGCTGCGACGGCGTCTCGCACGTCATTACTCCCAAGCGCGATCACGTACAGGGCGTCTCCCGGCGCCACACTGCGGGCATCGGCGAAAAAGGCGCCGACCTGAGCCGTTAAATTGATACCGATCCCGTTATCGTGCGCACGCGCCCCACCCACGGCGTAGTTGGTCTTTTTGAGCTTTTTTCCGTTCTTTCCCTTGAATGCCGGCCCGACCGTATCACGGAGGTCCAGCGGCTTTGCAAACTGCTCAATCCAAGTGGCCCCATTGCTGAAGCGATTACCACCTCTCGCATAGGGCCCGTCGGGAATCAGCAGGGAATCGAGTGTGTCGTAAGGCGGTTTCAGCTTCCTCCCAGTGAGAAAATATGCGTTACCGGGATCGGACAGACTGTCGCCGAAGACAACGATCCGCTCGAACGGCTTATCGGCAACACTCAGACAGGGCGTCAGTAGTAAGGCCGCAAGGATACCCAGTAACCATGATTTTTGCTGTCTTTCCTGCATTATGCCTCCTCTATTATAGAAATAAGGTTCATACGGGTTGCTTGTCGGTCGGACTATCACATGACTGGGACGTACGATCAAACAGTCATCCATAAAGACTGTGATGTGGTTACCGCTACCCTGATTCCTCACTAAAGATTGCGCCTTTTATGCCGTAATCTTTAACAAGGACGTTGATGTTCGATGCCTTCAAACCGATACCGGTTTGAAGGCGCAGCACCGGCAATACAATAAAGAGATGAATAGGGGTGTAACGATGTATAGATTGCGAGCTTTCATGAGTCCACAGGGCCACACAACCGGTACGATGATAGCTTGTATTTTCCTCACCCTTTCGTTGCCGGTAATCGCAACGATTCAGGGTAGCGCACACGACTTCTCCGGAGAGGGCTGGTCCGAAAGCGAAAGCTGCGCCGTCTGTCATACACCACACAATGCGGACTTCTTCATGGACGCCCCGTTGTGGAATCACGATATTTCCACCGCCACCTACACGCTCTACAGCAGCCCTACACTGGGTGTGATATCAGAGCAGCCTGGTCCGGGGAACGTCTCCCGTCTGTGCCTCTCCTGCCACGATGGTACGATTGCAATCGATTCGTTCGGTGGAAACAGCGGCCAGACCTACATTGCCGAACGGGCATCCCTGGGCACAGATCTGAGCAATGACCACCCCATCGGCGTCAAGTGGAACCACCAGGGAGATAGAGGGTCCTATCCTTTGGGAAACGAGGTTGAGCTGTATGACGGCAAAGTCGAGTGCCCTTCCTGCCATGACGTTCACAACAACCGGGTCACGGGGGTGAAACTGCTGCGTTCCTCTCTGGAAGGATCCAGACTTTGCTTCCAATGCCACGATAAATAACATAGAAAAAAAAATAATAACAAGTGGTTAGCGTTTATCTCCACAAGGCAAGGATTCCTGCGGCGTATGGCTGATAAACCATACGAAACGAGAAACGGAAAGTGATGATGCTACAGTATATAATCAGTACAATGCCGATAAGCTACAGAAATGCAACTGCTGACTGACCCATACACGCCTCCAGTGACGCCTGAATTTTCTCACGGCGTCGGCAGAACCCATACTTTTTTTGCGGTAGAATGCTCCGTCAAAACACAACACGTTATCGCACCCAACCTTGATATACGCTTTTAGGATCGATCCATGAAACTACTACTTACCTATATGCTTGCCGCCACATTCGCTACCGCTGTCTTGGCAGAGGTTCCCGCCGGTCATCCACCCGTGGATCACGAAGCCATAGCGAAACAGGCCGCTGAGCAGCCCATGCCGGATCTCAAGTCGATGACCCATGGCAAAGTCGTCAGCGTCCTTAATACCCAGGGATATACCTACATCGAGTTATCGCGGGATAAGGGAACCGCCTGGGTGGCCGTGCCTGAGACGGTAGTCAAGGCTGGAGATACCGTCCACTACAAAGACGGCCCTGCAATGCAAAATTACAAAAGCCGGACGCTTGACAGAACCTTTCCCTCAGTGATCTTCTTGTCCCAAGTGATTGTCAACGCCGACACAAAATAGCCTCATTGACGGGTCAGCGTAAGCGTGCGCTGACCCGCTCGGCTTAGCCGCCGCCCCGCCTGAAACAGAGATCGAATCGAGACCGAAAGCGTTCCATCTCAGACGAATCCGATCCACGGAAAATCAGTGCGACCCGGGTCGAGGGCATCTTGAGCGCGCCTAATTCGCTTTCACCCTCTGCTCCCAAGCTGATCTCGACACTCAACCGGCGATCTGAAATTACAATCCGCTTTCCCCCTTCTTCGAGCCTGTATCGATAGTGTTGCCTGAGCGGTTGGAGGCTACGCAGGAATTCGGCATGTGTGATGGACATGATCCTAAAAACCGCAGTTGACCGCTCCATTCTGATACTAACCTACTGATATGAAAACTCGTAACTTCGATTTGCCTATTCACCAGCCGGGTAACCACGCTATGGGGCGAATGGCACGCTTTACCCCGCCCAACTGCGGTTTTTAGGATGATCCGTTGATGCACCTGGGCTTCCACTGACATACCGTCAATCTCACCCTCCGGCGACGGGTGGCCACAGGGCTATGACATCCCCGTTCCGTAACAGGGACGCCCCACGCTGCGAAGGCGGCAGGAACATTCCGTTCCGCACCACCAGATGGGCCTGAGCGCGGGGCACGCGACAACGATCCATCAAATCGTAGACGGTTGCGCCGTCGGGTAGATCGACCATGACACTATGCCCCGCAGCACCGGCAGGAAGAAACGCCATCAGAGATGCAAACAGTTTCAACTCAACATGCGCCATTCTAGGGGGCGTTCTCAATTACCTGAGTGAGCGTGATTCTGAGTCATTTTTCGTGCCGGCAAGGCGCGATGAGGCGCAATAGTCATTCTATTGCAACGAATCGCAACGCCGCCAGCGCGGAAAAGGGCCGGAATCACGCCGCGAACGATGATTGAGAACACCCCCTAGTGTCCTATACTAGCTAACACCCAGCACCGATCCCAGATAGGCTTCCATCAAGCGGGTCGGATCCTTCATTAAACGCTTCTTCCACTCGCCCAACGGGACACGACTACGGATCAATCCCCCGAGTACGCCGATGTGCCGGGTATGCCCAAGGCAACCGGCGCCGATGAGATACTCGCCCTCGAATTGGAGTTGCAAATAACGGTATCTATCCTCATCCAGCAAGATCGATGACTCCCCCCCTTCGACACCCATCCATTGGCCGAAGGAGACCGAAATCAATCCCAGGGTATCCAGGATGTTCATATTAAGGCTGCCCTGATGAACAACGCTCTCTCCTGAGACCATGTTCGATGCAGCGATTCGGCCATGCTCCACCGCGGTAGGCTGAATCGCCTGCACGGCATAGCCGCCGGTGGAATAGTCCCGGGCTTGTGCAACATCCCCGGCGGCGAAGATCCCTTGTTGATTGGTCTCCAGATGGGCATTCACCAACACACCTTGGTCAATAGCGAGACCCGACCCCGCCAGAAACCCGATATTCGGACTGACTCCCATCGCCGTGATCACTAAGCCGGCGGACAAGCGATCTCCATTCTCCAGGTTGACGGTTAACCCACTGTGGTCTTTTTCTATCCCGGCCACGCCACTACCGGTGATGATAGTGACGCCTCGGTCTTCACACCATGCCTTTAACAGGTTGCCTGCCACCTCATCCAGCATCCGGGGAACCATGCGATCCGCCTTTTCCACCACCGTCAGTTGTACACCACGTCCAACCAGCGCTTCCAGGATGATGCAACCGATGAATCCTGCGCCGATCAACGCCACCGACACACCCGGCTTGACCCGCTCGATAATGGCGCGGGCATCCGCCAGCGTCCAGCAGCTATGAACGCCTGCTGAGTCGATGCCGGAAATCGGCGGTTTGACCGGGGTTGCACCCGATGCGATCAGCAGACGATCGAAGGTCAGCGCATCGCCCTGCGCCAGGGTTACCGACCTGTGTTGCGGATGAACGCCGGTGACGCTCTCCTGCAGGCGTTCTATCCGCCGTTCACTATAGTGGCTTTCCGATTTCCGCAGGTAGGCGCCTCGTTCGTCAATATCCTCGGCCAATAGATAGGGGATAGCCATACGGGAATAGGGTGGTTCCGGTTCGCCGCCGACCAAGGTGATTCGGGCGGAGAGATCCAGTTCGCGTATGGTGTCGCAAGCCATGACGCCTGCCGGTCCGGCGCCTATAACGATATGATGCATCTCAACTCATTGCTGATATCAGCGTGACGTCAGGATAGACCAAGCCGCCGCCGGGTTGCATCCGTCGGCACGCCGTCAGCGGTCCAGCCGCGCAACGCATAATATTCCGGCAACATGTCATGCAGATCGTTGACACGCCCTTTAGCCGGTCCGCTGTCGGCCGCCTCCTCCAGCAACCGCTTGGGCAAGGTATCATCGGCGGCGGTCAGGCCCGCGCGAATGTTGAACTCCCGCTCCATATTCCAGATGCGCTCTCCCACTTCCTGTAACCGTTCAGCCGTCCACTCCCCCTCACAGGCCCCATCGACTTGCGGCGCGATATCTTCCAGGGACCAGGCAAATGTCGTAAACAGGCACAGACCGCTGGAGTCCACGGCGGCGGTGGCATCCTGAAAGGCCTTGACCAATCCGGCCTTACCCTCGGTCACCAGGGGATCGGTCTTTTCGGGAATGCCCAGGACTTCCGAGGCAACGGTATACCCTCGCAGATGACAGGCCCCCCGGTTGGATGTGGCATAGGCGAGCCCCATTCCCTGGATGCCGCGTGGATCGTAGGCGGGGAACTCCTGCCCTTTCACCGTCATAGAGAGTTCGGGGCGCCCGTATTTTTCACACAGTCTTTTCGACCCCAGGCCCAGATCTTTGCCGAAGCCTTCTCCTTTGACCAATGCCTCCACTGCCCAGACCAGTGTCTCGGCAGAACCGAACTTCAGTGCTTGTCCGCCGGTGTGTTCCAGGGTGACTGCGCCGATCTTGAACAACTCGATGGCGGCTGCAAGGGTGGAGCCGAAGGAGATCGGATCGAAACCATCCTCATTGCAAACAAAGTTGGCGTAGGTCAGGGCGTCCAGATCGTCGATGCCGGTATCCGGTCCCAGGGCCCAGGCGGCTTCATACTCCAGCCCCCCGGAGCTGCCCCAGTATTCCGGTTTGTTCTCGACGGAGAAGTGGCCTTTATCGACCGTTGAGATACGCCCGCAAGCAATGGTGCACCCGAAACAGCCGGCATTCGTGGTCAAGTTGGGTTTACCATCCGTGGCGCGTTTTTCATGCATCGCCTCCCCCGACACATGCTGCGCTCCCTCAAACTGCACTTCACGCATATTCCGTGTCGGTAATGCGCCGATTTCGTTGATGATATTCATCAATACCTGGGTGCCGTAGGTCGGCAGCCCCTGTCCGGTGACCGCGTTGTCGGCAAGCACTTTCTTAGCGGCATTGACCGCACGCATGAACTTGGCGGGATCCTTGACATTTCCCACGCCCTCGGTGCCGCGAACGGCCACCGCCTTGAGGTTCTTTGACGCCATTACGGCGCCGACGCCGGAACGTCCGGCCGCACGATGCAGATCATTGATCACCGCCGCATAGAGACAACCGGCTTCCGCCGTGCGGCCGATGGCGGCGATCCGTAACATGGGATCCTGGTGTTCGTTGTGCAGCCATTCATCGGTTTGCCAGACACTGGTTCCCCAAATGGCTTCGGCGGGAAGCAACTCAACCCGGTCATTGATGATATAGAGATAGACAGGTTGCGGAGACCTGCCCTCGAAGATGATCATGTCCCAACCGGCATTGCGCATCTCCGCGCCGATAAAACCACCGGAATTGGAACAGGCCACGCAATGGGTCAAAGGGCTTTTGGTGACCACCGAATAACGTCCACCCGTCGAGGCCATGGTGCCGGTGAGCGGCCCGGTGGTCATGATCATTTTATTCTCGGGCGAGAGAGGGTCGATACCTGGATCAATTTCTTCAATCAGGTACTTGGTTGCGAGACCGCGCTGACCGAGATACGCCTGCGCCCATTGGCGGTTTAACGTCTCGGCGACACAACGCCCCTCAGTGAGATTGACGCGAAGAATTTTTCCTGCCCATGACATGATTGATCCCCTCCCGATTAACCCGTTGCCGACCTGCCGGCATCGGTTCTACCCGCCCAGACACGCATTTTTTCAAATCCGGTCTGATCCGCATCCACATACCGGATCGCAGCCGTCGGACAGGCCTTGGCACAAGCGGGATCGCCGCCGCAGAGATCGCATTTGATCACCTTGCCGGTAGCACTGTTGTAATTTATCGTGCCGAACGGACAGGCGATGGTACAGACCTTGCAACCGACACACATCGTTGCATGAACGACCTTCGCCCCGCTGTCGGCATTGATCGAAATCGCATCCACGGGACAGGCCTGCATGCACCAGGCATCCGTGCATTGGGTGCAGGTATAGGGTACGAAACGCCCCTCCTGGTGGAAGGTGAAAACCCGGATTCTCGATTTCGAAGGGTTGAATAATCCTTCGTTTTCGAATGAACACGCCAATTCACACTGTACGCACCCGGTACATTTATCGGCATCGATCAATAGGGATCTCAGCATGTTGATCTCCTTCCCATCTCACCTTCACGCCTTTTAAACAAGATGAAAGGTTAGTTGGGAAAGTTTTATAGTTCAAATATTTCAGGATGTTGGCCATCCTGTTTGTACAACAGGAGAAAATAACGACAAATAATGACAATAGATCGTAATGAAATGACAAAATGTTACCTTTAAAAAAAAGATTTTGTCTCATCACGTTCTATCACGCAGCAACTGAATAAAAGCCTCTGCCACGGCATTGTTCAAGTTAGAACGGGTGCGCGCGATCCATAAGGTTCGATTGACGCGTAGACCCTGAATCTTGATGTGGTAGAGCGTTCCCGAGTTCAGTGCATCATCCACGGAAAAACGGGGCAGGAAACTCACATACCTGTCATGTTGAAGCATCTCGACAATGGTATCCGTCGAACCGACCTCCATGGTAATCGGTAACTGGTCGATGCCGATATCCTTCAGCGCCTTGTCGAGGGTGACTCTCATGGATGATTGTGACTCACGCAATACATAGTGCAACTTGCCTAAATCAGTGACCGGTATCAGATCACTGTTCCAGAGCGGATGCCCCGGACCACAAACCAGCACCAGTTCGTCATCCAACCATTTCTGTACCCGTATTTCAGGGTGATCCGGCGCCTGTTCCAGCAGCGCCATATCCGATAGGCCGGTGGCCAAATGCCGCTGGATGCGGCGGGTATAGCCCATGCGACTCTCGATTCTGAACTCAGGATAGCTTTCTGCAAAACCGAGCAGCAGATCAGGCAGCATATGCTCACCGATGGCGAAGGTAACTTCGAGGCGCAACCGGTTTTGACCTAACCTCAGCGACTCCAGGTCGTCCAATAAGGAGGTCTGATGATCGAGTACCAAGCATGCATAGGCATAGACCTTTTTACCCGCCGGTGTCAGTTCCAGACGACGCCCTTCCCTCTGCATCAAGGTTACCCCGTAGCATGTATCCAGTGCCCGCAGTCGTTTGGTTACCGCAGGTTGACCGACATGCAGCAAATGCGCCGCCGGTGAAACCCCACCCTGCTCGACAACGGCTCTCAGGGTCGCCAGGCTCTTCAGGTCAGGCAGGATTCTGTATTCTATATTGGAATATAATAACATTTTTATTTACTTGAAGCCATCTGAACAGACCAGCATTATCTCCCATTTCCCGCAGACCTAACGAACCACAGGATAAGGCAAAGAGCTTCTCTCCAGTGAGCATGTTTCCTATTGGAAATGATCTGCCTAACCAGTATGAAATTCATGGAGATAGACGAGTGAGTGCGTTGGCCGACGAAGAAACAATAGCTCCGACTACGAGTAGACTCTCTCCCAAACGGCTTATCGTCGGCGTTGTTTCTGTGATTGCCGCCTTATTGCTTGCCGGCGTTGTACCGAGTATCGAGATCGCCTGGGTCTGCGCCATCCTGATGCTGACTGTCTACCTCTTCGCCTTCGAGGTCGTAGGGGTGGACGTGGCCGCCGCCACTATTATGGTATTGCTGGGACTCTCCTCGTTACTCTCGCCTCTCATGGGGTTGGATCAGGGACTGGTGGACAATCAACACCTGTTTGACGGCTTCTCTTCCAATGCGGTCATTTCCATCATTGCGGTCATGATCATCGGCGCCGGTCTCGACAGAACCGGCATCATGAGCAATGTTGCCGCCCTTATCCTCAAGATCGGCGGCACCACGGAGGGGCATATCATTCCGATCATCTCCGCCACAGTCGGATTCATCTCCTCATTCATGAAAAACGTGGGGGCCGCGGCGCTCTTCCTACCGGTGGTCTCGCGTATATCCGCCCGTACCGGCCTGCCCATGCCACGCCTGCTGATGCCGATGGGATTCACCGCCATCCTGGGCGGCACCATGACCATGGTCGGCTCCAGCCCGCTGATACTGCTCAACGACCTGATTCTCACCTCGAACAAGGCGCTCCCCGCAGACCAACAGATGTCGACTTAGGGACTGTTTTCGGTAACACCGGTTGGTTTGGCTTTGATCGCCACAAGCATTATCTATTTTGTTCTGGCAGGCCGCTTTGTGCTACCCAAGACGAGCAGTGAAAGCAGCACCGGCGGCACGGATCCCATGCAGTATTTCCAGAATGTCTACGGCCTCAGCTACCACCTTTCCGAGCTGGTGGTGACGGACGGCAGCGGTCTGATCGGCAAACAGCTGGACGATGTGGAAACCACCTATAGTGTACGGGTCATCGCCACCAAGCTCTCCGGCGAGGCCAACCGAATCGGGCCGGGCACTCTGGCCCGCGATGTCGATATACAGGCGGGTATGGTATTGGGCGTAGTCGCGGATCCCACATCGCTCACCCGGTTTGTCGATACATTCAAGCTGAAAAAACGTCCCATGCTGCGCACCTTTGCCAATGATCTCTCCTCCAACAAGGCCGGCATTGCCGAAGTGGTCATCCCGCCCGGTTCCTCGCTAATCGGTAAAAGCGCCCGTAACATCTGGATGCGCAAAACTTACGGGCTTGCCATGATCGGCATCCACCGCAGTGGAGAAACCCTGCGGGAGGGAGAGGATATCCGGAATATGCCCTTCATGGCCGGAGACACACTGGTGGTGCATACGCCATGGAACGTTCTACCCAGAATTGAAAAAGACAAACACTTCGTGGTAGTCACCACCGAGTATCCCCATGAAGATCTGCGTCCACACAGGGTCGGCTGGGCGATGCTGTTTTTCGCCATTGCACTTTCCATGGTCCTGTTCACCGATATCCGCCTCTCCGTGGCCCTGCTGACCGGCGCCATGGGCATGGTTTTATCCGGTGTGATCGACATCGAGGATGCCTATGAAGCGGTGAGCTGGAAGACCGTATTTCTCCTGGCCTCGCTGATCCCCCTAGGACTGGCCGTGGAGACGAGCGATACCGCCAAGTGGATTGCCGAACAGCTCCTGTGGGTGGTGGGTGACATGCCCATCTGGGTGATTCAACTGGCGCCGGCCCTGCTCGCCACGCTCTTCACATTGGTGATGTCCAATGTGGGCGCCACCGTTCTGCTGGTGCCGCCGGCTGTCAATATCGGCGCCGGTGCCGATCCGGCGCTCTTCGCCCTCACGGTGGCAATCGCCACATCCAACTCATTTCTGATTCCCACTCATCAGGTCAACGCCTTGAGCATGGGGCCGGCCGGATATCGTGTATACGACTTCATCCGTGCCGGCGGGATCATGACCCTGCTCTTCCCGGCCGTGATGATGTTGGTGATGAATCTGACCTACTGATGGTGTGTGTTTTCTTTTTCCGGTCAGAAGGGGGTCGTTTGTAGGGCAGCCCTGTTTTAAGTATATTAACCTGATGCGTGCGGATACGGGTGAGCGATATTTCAGCCCCGTGTAATCATTCAGTCAAAAAACTTTCCGGCTATGGAATGTAGACCCATGATTGGTGCGATGACAGCCCTGCTTTCCCATGAATGAATCACGCATCATCAAACGCTACAACGCCTACTATAAAGACTGGTGCCTGGCTTTTGGCGAACACACCGTCGAGTACGAGGAGGAGCGTGACATCAACTGGCTGTTCGGTGAAGACCGGATCGGGCTGATTCTCTCTCGAGCCTTGTGGAAAGAGGCCCAGCATCAACTTCTCGGACACCACCAAGAAATACCTCAACTCGTGCTTTCCGATGATACCGTAGGCATCAACAAATTCGACTACCGCCTGAAAGACGATATCGGCAGGATGAACATCCAAAAGCTGAAGACATTTCTACTCAGCAAAGAGGAACTGCACATGTTTCTGTCCAGTCATCTGTTCTACCCATCGCATACGCGCATCATCACCTTCGCCATGAAAAAGCCTCTTCTCATCATGTATAAGGAGATGCAGCCGCTCCAACTGATCATCGAATAGGAAAGAACGGCAACCCTATCATCGACCGGAGAACTCTGTATTGAAACATTCACTGCTACTCCGATTCGGCATCGTCGTCACCACCCTCTTCGTCCTTGCGGTATCCGGCATGATGAGTTCAATGATCATCGCCGAGACCGCGGAAGGATATGCCGCTGCGATCAACCAGGCCGGCACGCTACGCATGCAATCCTATCGTATCGCCAACAGTCTGGCGCACGGAGCCATCTATAAGGAGGCCCTCTCCTCAACCCGCGCAAAACACCTGGTTGCCGAGTATAACCAACGCCTGTTCAGTCCGCGCATCCATGATGTCCTGGGCAAGGGACCAAGCGAGCGGGTCACCGAGACCTATCGAAAGGTGGAGTCGCAATGGCGGGAAATCATGCTTCCCAACCTGAACGACTATCTGTCGTTGAACATTGCACAATCCGTCTCACCGGCCGATAAGCGCAGAATAACCTCCAGCCAGCGGGCCTATCTATCGATGGTCGATGACTTCGTCGACAATATCCACCGCTTCGTGGAGGCCCTGGAGCTGGACGCCGAAGAGCAGAACCAGCAACTGCGGATTATTCAGATCGTTTTACTCACCCTCACCTTTCTGGTTGCCATCGTCAGTCTCTATCTGATCAAGATCCACGTACTCAACCCGTTACACAACCTTCTTGCCTGCGCCAATGCGGCACGACACGGAGACTTCTCGGTCAGAAGCAGTTTCCTCAGTGACGACGAACTCGGCCAACTGGGCCAGGCATTCAATGTCATGGCGGAAGATCTGTCGGTTACCTATACCGACCTGGAGGCCCGGGTGCGCGAAAAGACCCGGGATCTCGAACGCAGCAATCAAACGTTGGAACTGCTCTACTCCGCCACCAAACGCCTCAGTGACTCTTCGCTGAGCGAGGATGCCTTGATTGCGCTGATTCGCGACATCGAGGTTCTGATGGGCGTCAATAACGGCACCATCTGCCTCGGGCAACCTGATGACGGACAAGCCTACCGTTTTGCGTCCACCAGAAAAACCGACATACTGCTACAGGATGAGAGCGAAAATCCATGCGCCGTGTGCTTTGGCAAGGGTGGATCGCATACGTTTAAAATCAACCTCTTCGACAGTCCTAAATCCATCAACATCTTTTCAACACCCGTGCGTGACAACACCCGGCAATACGGTGTGATGCTGATCGAATTGCCTGAATCCATGCAGTTGGAGGAGTGGCAGGAGCGTCTCCTGGAAACCGTCGCAAGCCATGTCGCGCTGGCCATCAATGTCGCTCGTCAGGTGACGCAGAATCGCAAACTCTCCCTTATGGAGGAGCGTAGCGTAATCGCCAGGGAGTTGCACGACTCCATCGCGCAATCACTCTCTTATCTGAAGATTCAGGTATCACGCCTGGAAAAGGCGATCAACGAGGATGACGAAAAAACGGCTATCCTGGAAATCACCGCTGTCCTACGCTCGGCACTCAACGGCGCCTATCGCCAATTGCGTGAATTGCTCACCACCTTCAGGCTCAGGTTCAGCGATGGCGATCTGGGTAAAGTTGTCGGCCAAACCGTTGAAGAATTCGTCAATAGGTCCGGCATACCCATCGAATACACCAATCAGCTAGGCAATTGCCAATTCACCCCGAATGCCGAAATACATATCATTCAGATCATTCGCGAGGCCCTCTCAAACGTCATTCGCCACGCCAACGCCACCCAGGCCAGAGTAAGCATTGCCTGCAACCAGCAAGGCATGGCGCATATCTCCATCGAGGACGACGGCATAGGAATCAATGACGAAAGTGATATGATGCAAAATTATGGATTGCCGATCATGAAAGAACGCGCCGAATGGCTTGGCGGCAGCCTGAATATCACGGAGTCGCCGATCGGCGGCACCCGGGTAAGCCTCGCCGTCAATATCAATGACGCATCGAACAGCGAATCCAGGAAAACGCTAGTCGAGCAACTGAAAAATGACTGAACAAAACAAATACACCATCCTCACAATCGATGATCATCCGCTCTTCAGGAAGGGCGTCTCCGACCTGATCGACATGGATGAGACCCTGGAGCTGGTGGCCGAAGCCGCCAACGGACCGGATGGTCTGGTATTGGCGCAACAGTTTAACCCCGACCTTATTCTGCTCGATATCAACATGAAGGGCATGAGCGGACTGGAGACCCTCAAGGCGATCAAAGGGCAGGATGTGGATGCCAGGGTTCTCATGCTGACCGTCTCCGATAACGAAGAGGATGTATTGGCGGCCTTGAGAACCGGTGCGGACGGCTATCTCCTGAAGGATATGGAGCCCGAGGATATCCTCAAGTCGATGCGCAAGGCGGTGGAAGGCACGGTAGTGATCAGCGACCACCTGACACAACTGCTCGCCAAGGCCCTGCGGGAGGATGAAAAGCCGGCCGAACCCACCATCAACTTCACAGCCAGGGAACGGCAGATCCTGCGGCATCTCTCCCAGGGTTTGAGCAACAGACAGATTGCAAAGGCGCTGGAGATTTCCGAAGGTACGGTCAAGGTGCATGTCAAACACCTGTTGAAGAAACTCAATCTTCACTCCCGAACCGAAGCCGCTGTTTGGGCGCTGAATGAAGGCAAAGCATCCATTCGATGAGTGTTAACAGGCCCTAGCCATCCCCCCCAGCTCCCCCCTATCCCCAAGGACATATACGCTACTCATTTATAGGTGCAAACATCTACCTATATATTGGTAACTACTTGGATCTATTGACAGATTATTAAGATTTCCTTCAGAAAGTTGATCCTTATCAAAGCGGTCGGGCGGGGCAGGTGAAACACTTCCCCCATGCGGAGGGTGAAACAGAAACCGGCGGTTGGCGGCGGCTTTCTTTTCCACCTTCATTTGAGGTTTAGTTGTTGCAAACATCCGTCGATAGGTTTCAGTTTCTCCGCGGTGACTTGAGAGGCAGCCGCCGTGGGATTCGTCCACCTTGGTCCCGTCCCGAGGCGCGGTTCATTGATCTGTGTGAGCGCTGTAGCGAGTGTCTCCATGCCTGCCCTAACGGGATCATCGAGAACGGCCCGGGCGGCTACCCAGTGGTAAATTTTACACATGGCTTCTGCACCTTTTGCGGTGACTGCGTCAAAGCATGTAGCCATGAGGCATTACGCTTTCCCGCCGATCCGACCATCCCACCCTGGATGCTGGAGGTTGCGATCGACAGTTCATGCCTGTCACTCAATGGCGTGGTATGCAGAAGCTGTGGCGATATCTGCGAAGAAGCCGCCATCCGCTTCAAACCACAGACAGGCGGTCGTGCAGTACCGTTGTCCGATCCATCGGCTTGCACCGGTTGTGGAGAGTGCGTCTCGGTTTGCCCGAGCCATTCCGTAACCATCACACCCATCAAGACCATACGGCATACATCCAAAACGTAAGGAGACTTTTGACCCATGAATATCTGTAGCTTGATCGTTCATACCAAACCAACGCTGGGGCCACGGGTCTCTGTTCGTCTGCAAACGCTCCGGGGTGTCGAGGTCCACGGGGGATCGAAAGAGGACAAACTGATTGTCACCGTGGAGGACAAGGGCGAAACAGACTCGCCCGTATCCGACACGATGAATGCGCTGCGCGACGTGGAAGGCGTTGTCAGCACGATTTTGATTTATCACTATGGCGGAGAAGAGTCGCTGGAGGAAATGAACCGTGAAATTAACTAGAAGAGAATTTATCAAAAGCAACGCTGTGGCCGCTGCAGCCTCCGTGGCCGGCGTCGCGCTGCCGGTGATGAATGCAGCAGCAGTCGAAGCAGATGACGGGATTCGCTGGGACAAGGCGGCCTGCCGTTATTGCGGCACCGGTTGCAGCGTCTTGATGGGCGTCAAAGACGGCAAGGTGGTTGCCTGCCAAGGCGATCCCGATGCACCGGTCAACAGGGGCCTGAACTGCATCAAGGGCTACTTTCTGCCGAAGATTCTTTACGGAAAGGATCGCCTGACCAAGCCGCTTATGCGCAAGAAGAACGGCAAGTTCGCCAAAGACGGCAAGTTCGAGGCGGTTTCCTGGGACGAAGCCTTCAAGACGATGGCCGAGAAATGGGTGGCGGCCCGCAAGGCCAAGGGTCCCAAAGGGATCGGCATGTTCGGCTCGGGACAATGGACGGTCTGGGAAGGTTATGCGGCATCCAAGCTGTTGAAGGCGGGTTTCCGTTCCAACAGCCTTGAGCCGAATGCTCGCCATTGTATGGCTTCCGCGGTGGGCGCCTTCATGCGCGGATTCGGTATCGACGAGCCGATGGGCTGCTACGATGATCTGGAACACGCCGATGTGTTCGTGCTCTGGGGCGCCAACATGGCGGAGATGCATCCGATTCTCTGGTCCCGTCTCACCGACACCCGTCTGACAAAGCCGGGTTGCGAAGTCCATGTGCTCTCCACCTATGAGCACCGCTGTTACGAGCTGGCCGACAACGGCATGGTATTCGAACCCCAGACCGACCTGGCGATCCTCAACTACATCGCCAACTACATCATCCAGAACAAAGCCTATAATAAGGCGTTCATCGACAAGCACGTCAACTTCACCAAGACGCCGACCGATATCGGCTACGGCCTGCGTGGCACGGATCCGCGCGAGAAAGCGGCCAAGAACCGGGCCAAGGGCAAACTCGCCAAGATCAGTTTTGCAGAGTACGCCAAGTCGGTGGAGCCCTATACCCTGGAGTACGCCGCCAAACTTTCCAAAGTGCCTAAGGATAAACTACTGAAGCTGGCCAAGGTCTATGCCGATCCCAACAAGAAGGTTTCATCCTACTGGACCATGGGCTTCAACCAGCACACCCGTGGTGTTTGGGTCAATGGCCTCTGCTACAACGTCCATCTGCTGATGGGCAAGATCTCTGAACCCGGCAACAGTCCCTTCTCGCTGACCGGCCAGCCTTCCGCTTGCGGCACCGCACGCGAGGTCGGCACCTTCACTCACCGCCTGCCTGCGGATCTGGTGGTCAAGAAGGATGCCCATTGTGAATTTGCCGAGAAGGTCTGGAAGCTGCCGGAGGGCGCCATCCCACGCGCGAATGACCCGATCTTGGGCAAAACCCTGATCCATGCGGTAGCGATGCATCGCGCCCTCAATGACGGCAAGATGAACTGCTTCTGGGTGATGTGTAACAACAATATGCAGGCAGCCGCCAACATGAATGACGAGAGTTATCCGGGCTGGCGCAATCCGGATAACTTCATCGCTGTCTCCGATCCCTACCCGACGGTATCGGCACAGGCCGCCGACCTGATTCTGCCCACCGCCATGTGGATCGAGAAAGAAGGCGCCTACGGTAATGCCGAACGGCGCACCCAATTCTGGCGGCAGCAGGTAGCGGCGCCCGGCGAGGCCAAATCCGACCTATGGCAGATCATGGAGTTCGCCAAGTACGTCAAGGTGGAGGACGTCTGGCCAGCCGATCTCATTGCCAAAAAGCCGGCGTATGCCGGTAAGACCCTCTACGATGTGCTCTACGCCAACGGTCAGGTCGACAAGTTCCCGGCGGAACAGGTCACCGACAGCCGTGGCGACAAGTACGACAATGACGAATCGGCCCATTTTGGCTTCTATGTGCAGAAGGGCCTGTTCGAGGAATACCGCCTGTTCAACTCGGCCAAGGGCGTCCCGAAGAAGGGCCATGAGATGGCCGAGTTCGATGCCTACCACAAGGCGCGCGGAATACGCTGGCCAGTGATTGACGGCAAGGAGACCCTGTGGCGTTTCCGCGAAGGCTATGACCCGCATGTCGCCAAGGGCGAAGGCGTCAGGTTTTACGGTAAACCCGACGGCCGGGCCAATATCATCACGGCGCCTTATGAGCCGGCCGCCGAGCCGCCGGACAAAGCGTTTGACCTATGGCTCTGCACCGGCCGTGTGCTGGAGCACTGGCACTCCGGCTCCATGACTCAGCGTGTGCCTGAGCTCCATCGCGCCGTACCCGACGCAGTAGTCTATATGCACCCGAAAGACGCCAAAAAGCGCCGCCTGCGTAACGGCGCCTTGGCCAAGATCAGCTCCCGGAGGGGCGAGATCGTCTGCAAGGTCGACACCAAGGGCCGCAACAAGCCGCCCGAGGGCCTGGTATTCATCCCCTGGTTCGATGCCGGCCGTCTGGTCAACAAGCTCACACTTGACCAAACCGATCCGCTCTCGAAAGAGACGGACTACAAGAAGTGCGCGGTGAAGATCACACGCGCTTAGATAAAACATACTCGGCGCCTTGGTGCGGCAGGGCCGCACCGAGGCGCCGAGGCGCATGAACAGGATAACTGGACCACTCACGAGCCGGAGATGTCAGAAACGGAGAGAAAAAACGAGATCAACCGCAGGCGGTTCCTGGGCAACATGCTCAAGACTGCCTGTGGCGTGGGACTCGTCGGACTGGGCCTGGGCGCCTATTCCAAACGAGCCTCATCCATGCCGGCGAATTACATACGTCCGCCCGGCGCCCTGCCGGAGGAGGATTTTCTCGGCGCATGCATTCGCTGCGGCTTGTGTGTGCGCGACTGTCCCTATGACATCCTGTTGCTGGGTGAGGTTGGCGATGAGGTCGCCACGGGAACCCCCTATTTCATCGCCCGCACCGGACCCTGCGAAATGTGTGAGGACATCCCCTGTGTGGCGGCCTGCCCGACCAACGCGCTGGATCATGACTTGAAAGCTATCGAAGATTCCCGCATGGGTCTGGCCGTGGTCATCGACCAGGAGAACTGTATAGCGTTCCACGGCCTGCGCTGTGAAGTCTGTTTCAACGTCTGCCCGATACGGAACCGCGCCATCAGCCTGGCTATGCAGCACAACGCCCGCTCAGGCAAACACGCCCTGTTCATTCCGGTGGTGCACTCCGATGCCTGTACCGGTTGTGGACTCTGTGAACGCGCCTGCATCCTTGAAGAGGCGGCCATCAAGATCTTCCCGACCCACCTGGCGAAAGGCAAACCGGGTAAGCACTACCGTCTGGGCTGGAAGGAGAAAGAGAAGGCGGGCGAGTCACTGGTCACACCCGATGCCGAGCATCGTTATCACCTGCCCGAAGGGGTGCGTTACGACCTGCAAGGGGAAGGGTTGATCATCGAAGACGAAGCGATGGAGACACCCTTCTCCTCCAATCCTCTGGATACGCTCAATAGCGGATTCCTGGACCGGTAGTGATGCTCGATCTGACAACATTGGGTGATGACGCCATCGCAACCAAAGGCTGGTATAAATCTCACAAACACCTGATCCTGAGACGGTTCAGTCAACTGGGAATTCTGGCGCTGTTCCTGGCCGGACCCTGGTTCGGCATCTGGATCGTCAAGGGGAGTCTGGCCTCCAGCCTGACCCTGGATGTGTTGCCGCTGACCGATCCATACGTACTGTTGCAGGCCGGTCTGTCGGGCGTCGTGCCCGAGACCGCCGCCATCATCGGCGTGATCATCGTGCTGGCCTTCTACTTCCTGGTAGGCGGCAGGGTCTACTGCTCCTGGGTCTGCCCGGTCAATATGGTCACCGACCTGGCCGCCTGGCTGCGACGCAAACTGGGTATCCGCACGACTTCGCAGATCTCACGTTCGACCCGCTATTGGATGCTGGCGCTCACCCTGATTCTACCGTTGGTTGCCGCCGGCGGCATCGTCTGGGAGTTGGTCAATCCGGTCTCGATGATGTTCCGCGGGATCGTCTTCGGCATGGGTGCGGCATGGCTGATGATTGCCGGCATCTTCCTGTTCGATCTGTTGGTGGCGAAGCATGGCTGGTGCGGACATATCTGTCCGGTGGGCGCCTTCTACAGCCTGGTCGGAAGCAAAAGCCTGCTGAAGGTCAACGCCGTCCGGCGACAAGCCTGCAACGACTGTATGGCGTGTTACCTGGTCTGTCCGGAACCCCAGGTGATCAAACCGGCGTTGATGGGGGAAAAGCAGGGCCTGGGCCCGGTGATTCTCTCTTCCGACTGCACCAATTGCGGTCGCTGTATCGATATCTGCGCAAAAGAGGTCTTCAGTTATGGCGGTCGTCACGCCATTAAAATCGACGAGTGCAAGGGTGAGGGTGAAATCAATCGGGGTGCCCGGGTTTGACCGACGCATCAAACAATTTCCGTTTTTGAAAATGATGATGGAGAAAGGTATGAAAAAGATCGCATTACTACCCTTCGCGGTAATAGCAGCCATGTTCCTGTCGACCGCTGTACCGGCCGATGTTCAGTCTTTGCGTGGCTATAAACTCAACGCCATGGCGAAAAAACCGGCCAACGTAAAGGTCGTGAATGTCAAAGGGGGCATAGAACGCAGCTACAAGCTACAGCCGCCAATGGTGCCACACGAGGTGGATAAGTACAAGATCAATCTGAAGAACAATGGCTGTATGAAGTGCCACAGTGAAGCCACCTACGAGAAGGAGAAAGCGCCCAAGGTCGGTGACAGCCATTATGAGAATCGTGACGGTAAGGTATTGAAGACCGTTTCCAGCCGCCGTTACTTCTGTAATCAGTGCCACGCGCCACAGATGAGCGCCGATCCGCTGGTGCAGAACGACTTCCAAGGCGCCAAATAGTGACGGCGCGGGCCTCCTTTCACTGAGGAGGCCCGTCTCTCGAAGCCGGTATTGACATGGGCACATGCACACCCAACCAGTTTTTTTAGCTAGTAATATTTTGGTGTAACAATGAGTAAGCGTAAAAAAAGAGGCGGTCTGTTCCTGGTAGTCGTCGGCATCGTAACCGGTGTTGTGCTCTGGGGCGGATTCAACACAGCGATGGAAATGACCAACACGGAGACTTTCTGCATTTCATGTCATGAAATGGAGGAAACCGTTTATCAGGAACTGCGGGAGACAATCCATTTCAGCAACAGAACCGGTGTGCGCGCCACCTGCCCCGACTGCCATGTCCCCAAAGAGTGGATCCACAAGCTCATGCGTAAGATCCAGGCGACCAACGAACTCTACCATAAGATGTTCGGCACCGTGGATACCCCGGAAAAATTCGAGACAAAACGCCTGGAGCTGGCGAAAAACGTCTGGCGCTCCATGAAAAAGACCAACTCCCGCGAATGCCGCAACTGCCACAAGTTCATCTACATGGATCTGGACAGACAGGCGCCGCGCAGCTCGGAGCAGCACGATCCGCACTACTGGGATGCTGTGGATGGAAAAACCCCGCAAAAGACCTGTATCGACTGCCACAAGGGCGTTGCCCACTCATTGCCCGAGGGTTTTGACCCTGCCGCTGACTATTGAGGTATACCGCCCGGTAAGCTATATAGTAGTCTACCGGACTGGAGAGTTGCTACGGAAACCATGGCTGATATAACCGCATTTAACGTTTGGGATGAAAAACTATGCTATGTGATCCATTCGGCAGACATATCGAATACCTGCGCCTGTCAGTCACGGATCGTTGTGACTTTCGCTGTTTCTACTGCCTTCCCAGAAGCCACAGGGACTTCGAGACGCCCGGCGACTGGCTGACCGCCGATGAAATCGAGCGACTGGTCGGCCAGTTTGCGGCCCTAGGCATCAAACATGTAAGACTCACCGGCGGTGAGCCCCTCGTTCGCAAGGGGGTGGATGACATCGCACGGCGGATCTCAGCGCTGCCGGGGATCGAAGAGCTCTCACTCAGCACAAATGCATCCCGTCTCGGCAAGTTCTCCGGCTCGCTTCATCAGGCCGGGGTGCGACGCCTCAACATCAGCCTTGACTCGCTGGATGAGAAGCGATTCGAGGAGATCACCGGCAGCCGACTCAAACCTGTGCTGCAAGGCATCGAGCATGCCGCCGATTGCGGATTTAGCCCGATCAAGATCAATATGGTCATCATGCGCGGGATTAATGACGGCGAGATTGAAGGGATGATCGAATACTGTCTCGAGCGCGGTTTGACCCTGCGCTTCATTGAGACCATGCCGGTCGGTCAGGCCGGCCAGAGCGCCAACCAGCACTATCTGCCACTCTCGGAGATCGAGGCGCGGCTGAGAAAACGTTACCAACTGCAACCGGCGGCGATGAAAGGCAGCGGCCCGGCCAGCTACTTCCGGATCGGCGACTCCGACCTGATCATCGGCTTCATCACCCCCCGCTCACAACACTTCTGCGATACCTGTAACCGCGTGCGCCTGTCGGTAACGGGAGACCTGCACCTCTGTCTCGGACAGGAGGACCACCTGGCGCTACGCCCGATGTTAAGAGCGGGTGCTTCGAACCAGGAAATTCGTCAAGCCATACAAGCGGCCATCGCCCGCAAGCCCGAACGGCATCGGTTCAATGAGGCGCCGACCGCTATCATCCGACCCATGTCGGCCCTTGGCGGCTGAGAGCCCCACCACCACCTTATCGCGCCCGGGAGGCTTTTCAGATGGGTTTATAGAGCGTCTTCTTTTTTGATCCCACCAGATTCGTTACGCTCGCGCTGATATGATGGGGCGTATAGAGCGTGGTGCGAATCAGCCACCCTCCCCCCGGCACACGCGCCTGCTCCGTCATGCTCCTTATGTGAGTGGTATCGTCGTACTGATCCTCAATGACTTCGTATTCCAGTTTCATCGTTCCTCCCTAAATGATCCGTTGTCCACACCTCGTCATTATCAACCAAGCAACCTGATATGTCGCATTCAGCCGTTGTGTGACCGGCTACAGTAAGCTTTGGCCACACAGCCTGCAACGGAGTCACGCAACGTCCTTATTCTATCAAATCAATCTGTCAGGGTGAAACCTCAGGTCTAAGGATTACCCAATCATCCTTAATTTACCAGGAAACCAGGGTTAGTCCGGTTTGCCGGACCTCGATTCATCAACCCGGTCACCACGACAGACCGTACTTCCCGATTATCGCCACCACGGTAACCAACAGACCCAAAACCAGATTGACCAGTATCAACCGTCGTATCAAGGTAATCGCCGCTGCCGCTTTCGGCATGTCACCGCCCCTCAAAGCCACGCCGAGTTGCTGATAGGGCAAGCTGTAGATAAAGATAAAAACGGCCGCCATCAAACTACCCACCACAGTCATAAAACTTAGCCAGAAACCGCTTTCCGCCTCATAGACCGTGAAAAGCGCCCAATAGCCGCTGCCGAGAATGGCGATCACGGCCGCCCAAACCCAAGGAAAAAAACCATCGAACACACTCGACAACAGCGGCATCCGATGATGAGGCTCCAGCCGTTCATTGAGGACCGGCCGGAGAACCATGTGGGCGAAGAACATCCCACCAATCCAGATAATGACACCCAGCAGGTGCAGCGTCAGCGCAATTGACATACCCAGTCACCTCTTAGCGGTTCAACGATGGAGCGTAAACTATAGTACCTCATATTGTTTGGCGTTATCAGAGGCCCGCCAATGAAGTTTGAAAAACGGCAACCGGCTAGGTAGACTAGCCGACTTCCTGCCGTTTCAGTATTATTTTTTACCATCAACCGGCGTCCTTATCCAGGATGCCTTTTTTTGTTTTTGCGGGTTTGCAAAATGGCCGACTCATTGATGACAACCTATAAACGACTGCCTGTAACCTTCGAACGGGGCGAAGGCCCCTGGTTGTGGGACACTCAGGGACGCCGTTATCTCGACGCCGTCGCCGGCATCGCCGTCTGCGGCCTTGGTCACGCACACCCCGTGATCCGCGAGGCCCTGTGTGATCAGGCCGGGAGCCTGCTTCACACCTCAAATATCTACGGCATCGCCAACCAGGAAAAGCTTGGTGACAGGCTGTGCGCCCTGGCATCCATGGACAGGGTTTTTTTCGCCAACTCCGGCGCCGAGGCCAACGAAGCGGCAATCAAGATCGCCCGCCTGTACGGCAATAAAAAAGGCATCAAAAACCCAGCCGTTATCGTCATGGAGCAAAGCTTCCATGGACGCACCCTGGCCACCCTCTCCGCTACCGGAAACCGTAAGGTTCGGGCTGGATTCGAACCCCTGGTGCAGGGTTTCGTGCGTGTCCCCTACAATGATATCGAGGCCGTTGCCGAGATCGCGCAACACGGCAATAGCGTAGTTGCGCTACTCGTGGAACCTGTCCAGGGCGAGGGAGGGATCAATATCCCCGACGCGGACTATCTCAATCGGATTCGTGAAATCTGCGATCAACACCAATGGCTGATGATGCTGGACGAGATTCAGACCGGCGTCGGACGTACAGGCAGGCTGTTTTCCCATCAGCATAACGGCATCCTCCCCGATGTGATGACCCTGGCTAAAGGTCTGGGCAATGGTATGCCTATCGGCGCCTGCCTGGCTCGAGGCACTGCCGCTGAGGTATTCGCCCCCGGTAATCATGGCTCTACCTTTGGCGGCAACCCACTCGCCTGCCGGGTTGCGCTGACGGTGCTGGATCTGCTTGAATCCCAGCAGTTGGCGGCACGGGCCGCTCGTCTTGGTCAGCGCATGCATGCCGGTTTCCAGTCGAAACTTGCCGGACGGCAAGGCGTAGTATCGATACGCGTCTCAGGCCTGATGATCGGTATCGAACTTGACCGTCCATGCGCCGAACTGGTCACTCGCGCCCTCGATCAAGGGATGCTGATCAATGTCACCGCAGACAAGGTGGTGCGCCTGCTCCCCCCGCTGATCATCAGCGATGCGGAGTGCGACCACATCATCGACAACGTCTGCGCCCTAATCGACGGTTTTCTCTGATTGCCCTACCGAGACAGCGATTTATGACCAGGCACTTTCTTTCACTTCTCGACCTGAGCAGAGACGAACTTTACGGTATTGTTCGCAGAGCCACAGAACTCAAGCGGATGCAACATCGCGGCGACATCCACACATCGTTGAAGGGGAAGAACCTCGGTATGGTGTTCGAGAAGTCCTCCACCCGCACCCGTGTCTCCTTTGAAGTCGGCATGTCGCAATTGGGCGGGCATGCGCTGTTTCTCTCGCCGCGGGACACCCAACTGGGGCGCGGGGAACCGATAGAAGACAGCGCACGGGTGCTCTCACGGATGCTGGACATCATCATGATCCGCACCTTCGAGCAGGGGAAACTGGAATGCTTCGCCGCCCACTCTCGGGTACCGGTAATCAACGCCCTTACCGATAAGCTACACCCCTGCCAACTGCTGGCGGACATGCAGACCTATTTCGAACATCGCGGCGATATCAATGGCAAAGCCGTTGCCTGGATCGGTGACGGCAACAATATGTGCCACTCCTACATCAATGCCGCCAGACAATTCGGGTTTCACTTGAACATTGCCTGTCCCGAGGGGTACGATCCCGATCAGGCGATACTCACAGCCGCAGGAGACCGGGTTTCCGTGATACGGGATCCACTCTCGGCGGCCGGCGGCGCCGACCTGATTGTCACTGATGTCTGGGCCAGTATGGGACAGGAAGAGGAACAGGTTCTGCGGAAGCGGGCCTTCGCCCGGTATCAAGTGAATGACGAACTGATGGCGCAGGCGGCCGACGATGCGCTGTTTTTCCATTGCCTGCCCGCCCACCGCGACGAAGAAGTGACGACTTCGGTGATCGATACCGAGGGGAGTGTGGTCTGGGATGAAGCGGAGAATCGCCTCCATTCGCAAAAGGCCCTGATGGAGTTCCTCCTGCTTGGCAGATAGCGCCGTCAATGAAAGTGTGGTCTGTTTCGATACAAGGATCCTATTGAGTTGTACAATGCCCCATTCCCGTCAGACTGAAAGATAACCATGAAGAGATTCATCATTCCGTTCTTCTGTTTGTTACTGTCGCCCATCCCGGCGCATGCTAAAACACTCTATGTCACCGACATCTTCCAGATAACGATGCGAACCGGTGAGAGCACGACACATCGCATCATGCGCATGCTTGACAGCGGCGCCGCTTTGGATGTCGTTTCGACCAACCCGGAGTCCGGGTACAGCAAGGCGCGCTTCGGCGGCTCGGAGGGATATGTCCTCACCCGGCAACTGGTGAGAGAACCCAGCGCCCGCACCCAATTGGATACCATGCGTAAAGAGGTCGATGCGCTAAAGGCCGCTCCCGGTGAATTGCGCAGCAACCTGGCCGAGCTGCAAAAAAAGCATCGTGAGTTGCTGAAGGCGCACAATAGCCTGCAGGGGGTCAAGAACAAACAGGAGCAGGAACTGCAGAGCATCCAGCGGACTGCCTCCAACGCCATCCGCATCTCCAATGAACGCAATGAACTACGCAAACAGGTAGCCGATCTGACCAGGGAGGCGGAGGACCTGAAACAGGAAAACAGGGATCTCAGCAATGAAGCGACCCGTGACTGGTTCCTGATTGGAGCGGGGGTGATCATCGCCGGCATTCTCATCGGCCTGATTCTCCCGCACCTGCGCTTTCAGCGCCGCCGCAACAGTTGGGGATCGCTTTGATTAATTCTACCTTCCCGCACGCATCAGGCCGCCCAGCCCCATCTCCTCCAGGGCGTTGCCCAGCAGCGCCTTGATTTCCGAGGCGCGCTCACAGCGCAATGCCGCCTGCAGCAACTCCCTGGCCCGGCTGCGAGAGATCGAGCGGATCACCCATTTGACCCGCAGCAGGCTGCCGCCGTTCATGCTGAGACTATCGACCCCCATGCCAAGCAACAATACCGCTGCCGCGGGATCACCAGCCATCTCACCGCAGACGCCGACCTCCTTTTGAAAGACCTTGGCGCCGTTTACGATCTGAATCAGGGCGCGCAGCACCGCCGGATGGAGATCGTCGTAAATATCCGCCACATAGGAGTTATTGCGATCCACCGCGAGTAAATATTGGGTCAAATCGTTGGTGCCGACAGAGAGGAAGTCGATACGCCTGGACAACACATCCACTTGGTAGACCGCCGCAGGCACCTCGATCATCACCCCGATCCTGGGCATCGACACTTCATGACCCTCCTCGATCAATTCATCGTGCGCACGCTGAATCAGCAGCAAGGCATCATCCACCTCCTGCACATGACTGACCATCGGCAGCAACAGACGTAAATTGTTCAGGCCGACGGTAGCGCGCAATATGGCTCGCACCTGGGTGAGAAAGATCTCCGGGTGATCGAGGGAGATGCGGATACCGCGCCAACCGAGGAAAGGGTTCGACTCGACCACCGGAAAATAGGGCAACGGCTTGTCACCCCCGATATCCAAGGTGCGTATCGTCACGGGACGCGGATAGAAGGTCTCCAATACCCTTCGATAATTCATCACCTGCACCGATTCGCCGGGAAAACTGTCACGCACCATGAATGGCAGCTCAGTGCGATAGAGACCGACCCCCTCCGACTGCTCGGCGCCATGGGTGCTTAACTCCGAAATCAGCCCGGTATTGAGATACAGGGGTACCCTGACCCCATCGGTGGTCTCGCAAGGCAGATCCTTGTCGGCCTCCAACTCCCGGTAGAGCTCACGATCCTCATTGGCCAGTCGCCGATACTCTTCAAGCACGGAAGGCGCCGGGGACACGTAGACACGTCCCAGATAACCGTCCAGGATCACAAAGCGGCCATCCATGCGGTTGACCGGCAGGTTGCTCAGCCCCATCACGGCCGGCACCTCCATCGCCCTGGCCAGAATCGCCACATGGGAGAAGCCGGCTCCGCTCGCCGACACCACGCCGGCCAGACACCCCCTAGGCACCTCTGCGAGTTGCATCGCACTGACCTCGTCACCCACCAGAACCGTGTTCTCCGGGTATTCACCGGGAGAGGTGACCTTCTGCTGAAGATGCATCAGGATGCGGCGCCCCAGATCACGCACATCCGAGGCCCGCTCGCACAGATAGCTATCCTCCATGGCGTCGAACACCTTGGCATGCCCCTCGATCGTCTCTCGCAGAGCCCCTGAGGCCCAGTTGCCGGCGTAGATACGCTTTACCGTATTCCCGATCAGGGAGTCGCTGTCCAACATCATCAACCAGGCATCGAATAACGCCCGGTCCTCCGCCGGCAGGCTGGCTTCGAGGCGGTCCTGTATTGCCATCAAATCCTGTACCACAGCGGCCACCGCAGTTCTGAAATCCTCCTCTTCCCGGGCCGGATCCTGGGCCGGCCTGTCGGGAACCGCCTCCAGATCCGCCGGCGGATAGACCACTACCACCGTTCCCAAGGCGACACCCGATGAACCAGGCCGCCCCTGAAAAAAGCGTTTCGGCGGCGACAAGTCGCTACGGGTAATCAGATTACCACTGGCCTGGGCATGGGTGATGGCCCCCGCCAACCGGGCCGCCAGCGTGAACAGGAATGTCACTTCGCCATCGGCAAAGCTGCGCCGCTCGATCTGGCGCACGACCAACACCCCAAGCACTCTACGGTTCTGAATGATCGGCACGCCGAGAAAACCCGTGTAGTGCCTCTCACCCGTCTCATGGATGAAGAGATAACGACTATGGCTTGGCGCATCAGCCAGATTGACCGGTTCGGCGCGCTCACACACCAAACCGATCAGGCCGCGATGGTAGGGTAACCTGACCTTACCCACTGCCTCAGGCAGCAGACCTTCGGTGGCCATCAGGACGTGGTCTCGACGTTCGAAATCGGTCAGATAGACGGAACAGACATCCGCATCGACAGCCCGCCTCACCTGGGTGACGATGATCCCCAGCGCCTGCTCCAGATCTGAAGCTGCGTTGACCTCTTTGACGATACGGTGAAGGGTATCAAGCACGGTGCGGTTTATCGCTCTGGCGCGCCGGCCGGACCGTCAACGCCGACTCTGCCGCAGATAACCGGAGAGGACGCGCCCAGGAACCCCTTCCGGGTAGAGCAACGGCGCAAGCTCTTCCAATGCCCTGGTGTAAACATTACGTTTGAAGTAGATCACCTCGCGTATGGGTTGCCAATACTTGACCCAACGCCACTCCTCGAATTCCGGGAATTCACAGTGATCCAGACGGAAAGCGTCTTCGCCGCATTGAGCGCGCAGCAAAAACCAGATCTGTTTCTGACCGATGCACAACGGCTCCCGATGGCGACGGATATACCGTTCGGGGAGCCGATAGCGCAACCAGTTCCGGGTGGCGCCAATGATCGAAACCTGGTCGCACCTCAGCCCTACCTCCTCCCGTAACTCCCGGTACATGGCCTGCTCAGGCGTCTCATCGCACTTGATGCCCCCCTGGGGAAACTGCCACGCATCCTGACCGATCCGACGCCCCAAGAACAGCTGGCGAACGTCGTTACACAGAATAATGCCGACATTGGGGCGAAAACCGTCTGAGTCAATCAAATTGAAGGCCGAATGAAATAAAAATCAATACCCTGGATTCTTCCATATTCGTCAAGGGGCGGCAAGGCGGGCCATACATAAACCTTTGCTAATTATGGAAATTCCGTTACTGTTTGAGGTTATTAATCCGGCGACCTAATATGTTGCCCCGGGCCGCGGCAAAACTCGAAAAACTCAGGACTATTCATGGCGTTGGCAATCTTCGACCTCGACAACACCCTGCTTGCAGGGGACTCGGACTATCTCTGGGGGCAATTCCTGGTTGAGAAAGGGGTGGTGGACGGGGAGCGGTACGAGCGGGAAAATGAGCGCTTCTATCACCAATACAAGCTAGGCCGGCTGGACATCATCGAGTTTTTGCGCTTTTCCCTCAAACCGTTGCGTGAAAACCGACCGGAAGAACTGCGACAATGGCGCAGGGAGTTCCTAGACCACAAGATCGCTCCGATCATTCGCGCTGAAGCCCGTCGGCTGGTGAAGAAGCACAGGGATGCCGGCGATCTATTGCTGATCATCACCGCCACCAATGCCTTCGTCACCGCCCCCATCGCGCAGAGATTCGGCATAGACCACCTGATCGCCACAGAGCCGGAGACGCTGGACGGCCGCTACACCGGCGAAGTCGCGGGGGAACCCAGTTTTCGGGAAGGCAAGGTCAAGCGCCTGCACGCCTGGCTGGATGAACATCAACAGAATCTTCACGGGAGTTGGTTTTACAGCGACTCCCACAACGATCTCCCTCTACTCGAACAGGTCGACAATCCGGTCGCGGTAGACCCGGACGAAACCCTGGAACAAATCGCCCTGGAGCGCAACTGGCCGATTTTGCAGTTACATGGAGTGAACATTCATCACTGACACCTGAATCCGTAGGTATAGATAACAATCAGCTAATATCTTTTAACCTAGAATCCTCAGTTGACCACTATGCACACGACTCATCATGTTGAGAACATGGGTTTTTTCCGTATTGGGAATACTCACCTAGCGGGTGAGCAGCGTTACGCCGTGAATAGCACGCTTGTGGCGGCGCATGGCTGCGTTACAACGCCTTGGAATAGAGCAAACTATTCCGCGCCGTTGCGCGCCGTGCAGGGATGCACCAGTGTCGCAAGCACAGGGATGTGCAGGAGCGACCCTTGCCCTGCACCATCACAAACGCACTCTTCACGGCGTTCAACTGAGGATTCTAGGTTTAAGGAAAGAGGGTACATTCATGTCAAACACCGCCTTTTTTGCGGTACTCATCGTCCTCATTCTCGGCATCCTGTATGTGATGAAGGGCAGCGACAATCCGCCGCAAACCGGCATCCACCAGACCCCGAAGGAATATATCGAACTGATAGAGCGGAAAAAAGCGGCGAGGCGCGCGGTCGAACAGTCACTCAGACAGGGAGAGGAAAAGACCCGCAAGGCCCTGGAAGAGGCCGAAGTTCAGCGTTGACAGAAGACGTTTAAACCGTCCGACCAACTGTAACCGAAGATGACTGATCTTAAAGCGGGTAAAAGCGCGCCCTCTCCCCTGTCTATCACATAACCCTAAAAACCGCAGTTGGACGGGGTGAAGTGCGTGCTTGCGGGGGTGCAGGGCAAGGGTCGCTCCTGCACATCCCTGTGCTTACGGCACTTGTGCATCCCTGCACGACGCACAACGACGCGGAATCGTCATGCTACTCCAAGGCGTTGCAACACAGACAAGATGGAGCCTTTCACCGCGTCTCCCACGAAGCTTTATTACTGCGGATCAAACGATTGACAGGCCTTGCCTCCTATGCGTTTTATGGCGACCCTTGCGTGATATTCTTCCGCGTTCTCAAACGAGCGGCATCTTAACCAGAAAATCGCCATTTCCGTCCTGTAAAAAAGCAAGTTCCGCATAGAAATCCGACGGGATCACAGTTTTGTTCGCGCCGAACTCGAACATGCAGGAAAAGCAATAACCAACCCAGTCATTTCCATCAAATTGTGATCGTCTTTGCTTGAGTATTCGAGCCATGTCACACTGCCGGAAATATAAATTAATAGTGTGAATTTGGTCCATTAAAACTGTGACCATGTAAATGAATAAAATGATGCATTGACCGCCATAGTGGGCAACTAAACAGATACCGCTATTGAGGTCAAGGCCATGAAAGTATTACCCACCCTTCTTCCATTTGTTTTATTGCCTGCGTTATTCGTCACAGAGATGAATCAGGCAACGGCAGGAAGCTTTTCATTCGATAAGGCCATATGGAGAAACAGCAAAGACCTTCTTGTATTCAAAGGCACCGGCACGCCGGGGGATCATGTCGAAGCCTATATCTCCGGAACAGAGATCTCATTAGGGACGAAAACCATTAACCGTCAGGGCAGATGGCGCTTCAAATTCTACAACCCGGAATTCGTACCTTGCGCAATACGCGCCGCCAGCGGACCTTACACGACAATACGAGGTGTCAGCTCGGCCCCGGCCGATTGTGTTGACGGAAACAACCTTCCCGCAGAAAACAATCCTCCCGTCATCAGTGGAACACCCTCTACTCTGGCAGCCGAAGGCACGGCATACAGCTTCAGACCCAATGCCGGCGATGCAGATGGCGATAACCTGGTTTTTTCCATCGCCAACAAGCCTTCATGGGCAAGCTTCAACGCCTCCACGGGCGCACTCAGCGGCACGCCCGGCTTCGGCGATGGCGGAATGCCCGGCGGCAGTTCCGGCACCACCAGCGATATCCGTATCAGTGTCTCCGACGGCAAGGCAAGCGCATCATTGAGCCCCTTCAGCATCACCGTCACCAACACCAATCGGCCGCCCACGATCAGCGGCTCACCGTCAACATCCGTCGCCGAGGGCGCCCACTACGGATTCCTACCCAGCGCCAGTGACGCCGACGGTGACGGCCTGGTATTTTCCATCACCAACAAGCCTTCATGGGCAAGTTTCAACGCCTCCACGGGCGCACTCAGCGGCACACCCGGCTTCGGCGACGGCGGAATGCCCGGCGGCAGTTCCGGCACCACCAGCGATATCCGCATCAGTGTCTCCGACGGCAAGGCAAGCGCATTATTGAGCCCCTTCAGCATCACCGTCACCAACACCAATCGGCCGCCCACGATCAGCGGCACACCGTCAACATCCGTCGCCGAGGGCGCCCACTACGGATTCCTCCCCAGCGCCAGTGACGCCGACGATGACGGCCTGGTATTTTCTATCGCCAACAAACCCGCCTGGGCAAGCTTCAACGCCTCCACGGGCGCACTCAGCGGCACACCGGATCTCAACGATGCAGGCACAACCGGCAACATTCGCATCAGTGTCTCCGACGGCAGTGCGAGCGCAGCACTGAGCGCCTTCAGCATCACCGTAACGAACACCAATCAGGCGCCGACGATCAGCGGTACTCCCGTGCTCAGTATCGATGAAGGCAATGCCTATCGGTTCACCCCCAATGCCGGCGACCCGGATGGTGATTCATTGACTTTCTCCATCACCAACCTGCCGAACTGGGCGGCATTCGATTCAAGCAACGGCAGCCTGAGCGGCACGCCGGATTCCGACTCGGCCGGCGTCTATTCGAATATCGTCATTACCGTGTCGGATGGTAGTAAACAAGCCAGCCTTGCACCGTTCGGGATTGCCATAGCAGACGTTCCGCAGGGCGGAACGTTCCAGTTCGCTAGCAGCACCTACAGCGTGGATGAGGGTAACAACCTAACCCTGACCGTCATCAGGGACAACAGCGCCGGTGTCGCCAGCGTCAACTATGGCACCATCGGCGTAGAAGCGAAGTACTCTGAAGACTATATCGGTTATGTCTGGACACCGCTGACATTCCAGGATGGCGAGTCGAGCAAGACCATTCAACTATCCACCTTGTCGGATGACATTGTTGAAAACGACGAAACATTGGGCGTACACCTTGATTCCGCCTCCAGTGGCTATTCCCTCGCCTCTCCTTCGGTAAGCGTCGTCACCATCCATGACATGTCAGCTCCGAATCAGGCGCCGACCATCAGCGGCACCCCCGCGCAGAGCGTCATCGAAGGAAACGAGTATCTGTTTGCTCCGACCGCCACAGACCCCGATGGCGACAGCCTGAGCTTCAGTGTCACCAACCTTCCCGGTTGGGCGGTATTCGACACCAACAACGGCGAACTGAGTGGGACACCCACTGCCGCAGATGTCGGCCCCTACGAAGGGATCGTGATTTCCGTAACAGACGGTGAGGAAACCGCCTCCTTGGCGCCGATGAGTCTTCAGGTCGAAAACTCTACGTCTACGACCGGCAGCATCTCCCTGTCATGGGTGCCTCCCGTCACACGGACCGACGGCGCCCCCTTGGACATGAGCGAAATCGCCGGCTACAAGATCTATATGGGTAACTCTCAAGACAACCTCGCACCGATCATGGAGTATGAAGACTGCACCATCCAAAATCATCTGTTCGATAATCTCGAAACCGGCGACTACTATTTCGCAGTCACCGCATATGATACCGACGGCATTGAGAGCGGATTCTCCAACGTTGCCATGAAGAGCGCCATGTAGGCGCTAAGAGAGTCGAAAGGGATTTCCTCCGGCATCACAACCGACCGGTTGGCAATCGAGCATCAGATTAAAGGGGCGTGTTCTCCGATAATCTGATGCTTTTTCGCTTTTAAATATTGGCTATCCCCATCATCCACTACATACTCTACGACTATCCGCCGCGCATGGTGGAACCACCCGGCCTAGAAATGGACCCCGATTTTTGGACAGCCGCTTAGGGCTTGTCCAATAATCTGGTAGGAGGTAGCCCGAAGGCTACCCCCTCCCTACAGAACGGTACGTACCGGCCAGGTATACCGCTCCTCGATCAGTAACCGAGC
>JAHXHR010000026.1 GCA_025656505.1 Candidatus Thiodiazotropha sp. (ex Epidulcina cf. delphinae)
CTGAACGCAGGGCGGAGATCCGTGATCCGAGATTCCTTGTCTGGGCCTCTCCACCCTGACGGGTTGTGTTGTTTGCCTTGGTGGCGGATTCGGGCGTTATCTGAAACAGGGCTGTGGTGGTATCGGTATCACCCTGGTCTGCGGCCTCTACGACTGCATTGCAGTCTTCTTGCATGCGCTGTGTGATTCTGCCGCTCGGACATGCCTCAGCAATAACCTCACTGGTGGAAATAACATTGGGGTTTCCTCCGGTGTAAGGTTTCAGAAGATCGGCGACCGTGTTCGTGTTGCCTGGGGCTCCGGCTGTGCCTGACAGGACGACCGTGGCCATGCCGCCATTGGTGTCGATGTTCAAGGCGCCTGTCGCTGACCCCGCTGTTTGGGGGAAGAAAACCACCTGGATGCTGCAATTGCCTCCTACGGCAATCGCTGTGCCGCAATCATTGGTTTGGGTGAAATCACCTTCCGTTGCAATAGCGTTGATCAGTAGTGGCGCATTTCCCTGATTGCTGACAGTTATGACTTGCGGCCGGCTGGATGTGTTGACCGGCGATTCGGCAAAGGAGAGTTGGGTCTCGGATGTGAGCAGGTCTCCTGCGGTGGCGAACACACTGAGCGGTACGGTATTGACAAGTGTCCGGCCTCCGCTGGAGCCGTTTATCTCCACTGAGCCTGTGATATCACCTGAGGTTGAGGGCGAAGCAGTGACCGAGATGGTACAGCTCGAATTCGGATCGAGGGTGGTGGGGCAATCATTGGTTTGTGTGAAATCACCAGTCGTCGATACCGATAGCGTCTGAAGGGCCGAATTTCCCTGATTGCTTACGGTTATCGTTTGCGGACTACTGGTGGAGCCAACGGGTGTATCCGGATAACTTAAGCTGGTGGGGGAAGCGCTTAGTATTCCAGCCACTGCGGTTGCGCTGAGAGGCATGGTTTGACTGGTAGCGCCTTGTGGGCCTGTGCCACTGGCAGTCAATGATCCTGAGAGCGTCCCCAACGATGTAGGCGTGGCGCTGACCATAATGGTACAGCTACCGGCGGCGCCGAGAGCGGCTGGGCAATTATTGGTTTGCGAAAAAGGGGCGCTGGTGACGATTGATGTGATATTTACCGTTGCGTTACCGGCATTGGAGAGGGTGACGGGTACTGAGTTACTGGGGGTGCTTAAGTGTATGGAACCTAAATCCACGCCACTGTTTTCAATCAGCAGGTCGCCGGCCAGGCCGGTTCCGGTTAGCGTTACCGTTGTCGTGAAAGGGAGAAAACCGGCCCCCAAGATAATTGAATGGTCGTGGCCGGAGATCGTCAGCGCACCGGATAATGCACCTGAAGAGAGCGGTGAGAATCTTACGTCGATCGTACAACTGGTCAGTTCACCGAGGATAGTCGGACAGTTATTGGTAATGCTGAAATCGCCGCTGGCTGTTATAGAGGAAAAATCGATAACGTCTGTGGAGTTGTCGTTACTGAACGTTACTGTGATGACGCCACTGCCGCCGCCGACCCCTACGCCGCCAAAGTCTGCGCTACCCGGCGATACACTGAACACAGCCGAGGCGCTGACCGAGAAGAGCATCAGCATCAGAGTGGAAAAATATTGCAGCGATTTGGCAATCAACCTGGGCGGTTGTCGGGCTTTACTACAGTGATCCATCAGATATTCTCCCCGATTTATTTGATTTTATTGTTGATTGCCTGCCGACAGGCAGATCAACCCTCTGGCACGAAGAAAAACTCACCGGCTTCATGTCCCCCATGCTTGATAGGCGCATACTCCGGGATTTGGTCGATACCGAATTTTGAAGCTGCCAACTGAACCTCTTTCGCCACGCCGCGAAATAGTTTATAGGTCTCCAGAATGGTTTCATTCTTGGATAGGGTTTTGAGAAAAGACTTGGCGAAAACGGAGTGTTGTCCGCCACCCTGGTCCAGCACCGGCTTAAGCCCGCCGGAAGTCAGTACCGTCCTCGACCGGGTTTTCGCCATCACTTTCAACCACTTGGTTTTTACTTCGTCGGACATGCCGGCATCCAGGCGCGCCATGGATGAGCGGGTCAGGGAACCGGAATAGCAGGAATCCGCCACCACCAGAATATGCTTTGCCGACATCGCATTCAGGATATCGGTGATGGCGATATTCGAGATCCAGTTGGCGGTGCTGTTCGGCTCGGCATCCACCGGCAGCCAATACCCCCGCAGATTCACCCGATCCAGTTCCCCGTGTCCTGCATAGTAGATGAGAAGGTTGTCCTGGTCCGTCATCTGTTCCCGCAGTCGATTGAGCGCGGAGAGCATGTCATAACGGGTGGCATCGACCAGGGTGGTGGTTTGAAAGCCGTATTTGCTGCTCAGCAATTCGGCGGTCTTCTGGGCATCGACACTGGCGCTGACCAGATTCGGGAAGTGTTTATACTGATTGTTGCCGATAACCAATGCGTGATAGTTGCCGAAGTCCACCTGACCGGCGATTCTCTTCGATGTCCCCTGACGCGCACCCTGGGATTCGGGTAGTTCCTCCGCTCTTTTCACATAGCGCAATTTCGGAATCAGCAGAAATTCCAGGCTGGTATGCTGTCCCATCTTATCGACAGCGACCATCCTCACCGGCGTCTGTTCCTCTCCGACGGTGACGCTGGCTGCAAATACACCCAGTTTGTCGGGCTTTTCCGTTTTATCGTTGACAGTGAAAGAGAGTAGGCCTGCAGGGGCCACCACTTTGCCGGTTATCAGGCGCTCCTTTGCTACGGACCTCAAACGGATGCTGGGAATACCCCTGGTGAGGGCTACCGGGGGATCGATGATTTCGATACTCGGACCCGATATCGAAACCGCCTGCTTGCGGGCGCGTAAATCGGCCAATTGGGTCCTGTATCGCAGGGCTTCAGCCTGATAGCGGTCTATCTTTATCTGCTGTTTTTGGATCTCATCCAGGTACTTCTGCTCGGTCTGGCGTAGCCGTCTGACCTCCAGCTCTTTCCTTGCAGCAGCCGTCTTGGTCGATACCAGCTCTTTCTGTGTCTGCTTCAGTAGAATCTGCTGACGCGCTAGGTCGGGATTGAGTTTACCAAGCTGTTGTTGATTCTTGTCGAGTTGTTGCCGGGTCTCTTGCAGTTTCCGACGTAGATCCGCGATTTGGCGTTCTCTCTTCGCTACATCTGTCTTCAGCGCAGATTGTGCACTGCTTTTTTCCTGTTCGATGCGCTGCAAGCGCTGTTGATACTCGTTCAACTGCTGTCTGAGTTTGGTTACCGCCAGACCTTGCTGACCCATGCTGCTTTCGCTGCCTTCCAAATCGCGCTGTAAACGCACCACTTCCTGCTCAAGGGTTATGCTGTCATTGGTTGCCTCATGCAACGATTTTTGCGCCAGTTCCAACTGTTTACGTTGCTCGGCAAGTACCGGCCGGTTCTTTTCAATCTCCCGGCCCGCCAGTGAGAGCTCGGTTTGCGCCTGGTCAAGTTTCTGTTTGAGTTGGCTCGCCCTGCTTGTCTGGACCTTGAGTTCTTCCTGCAATTGAGCGTTTTCCTGTGCCGACAAGCGTAACGCCTCACTCATCTTTGACTGTCGCGAGGTGAGAGAGGATTCAAGCGTGATGATCTTACGTTGCTGGGTGAGTACCGCCATTTCCTGCTCAGCCAGTTGGGTTTGCAGGGTCGTCAATGCCTTGTCTCTCGAAACCTTGGACAGCTTCTCCCGCCGATTCAGTTCCGCTTGAAGTGTGGTGAGTTCTGCCTCCGTCGCGGCCAGTGACGCTTTTCCACTCGATAGTTGCTGGTTGGTCTCGTCGAGCCGTCGCTGCAAGGCTGCCGCCTGTTTGCGTTGTTGCACCGTCTCTTGCTGAGACTGTTCGAGTGCGCTGTTCATTTGCGATTGTTGGTCCGCGAGGGCCTTTTCCAATGCCGCGATCAGATTACGCTGCTGACGGGCGCTGTTTTCGCTGATTTCCAGTGTGGACTTGAGTTGTGTCAGCGCTTGCCTGCTGGAAGTGACGGCGGCCGGGGAGGCGACGGAACTCCGGCTGCTCAAGTCTGTTCGCAGGGTGGTCAGTCTCTGTTCCGCTTCGGTCAGTTTAGAGCGCTCGGACTTCAATTGACTTTTGGTGCGCTTGAGTTGCCGGCGCAGATGCTCTGTTTCCGCTTTCTGCTGCTGTCTCTCCTGTTTCAGCAGGCGAAGTTCATTGCGTTCCGCTTTAGATATCTCGATAGAGGAGGAGAACTGGAGATTGTCTTGCTCGAGTCCCGATGCCTTACGGTACCAGTTCAGCGCCTGAGCTAGGTCTTTCTCGACACCCAGCCCCTTTTCGTGGAGAAAGCCGAGATTGATGCGCGCCCTGGAATCACCCTGCTCGGCGGCCTTGCCGTACCAGGCTGCCGCAGTGACGTAGTCGGGTTCGATACCCAGGCCTTTTTCATAGATCTCACCCACATAGTTCTGTGCGACGGGATCGCCCTCCTGGGCCTGAGGCAACCAGACATGCAGGGAGGTTCGGTAGTCGGCCCGATCGAAGGCGACATACTCGCCGCCGCGAATCTCGCACTCCGAGGCCGTTGTCTTGACCGGCCTTCTCGGTGAGATATAGGTCATATTCGACCCGAGTTTGCGCACTTGGCCGGGGAGTAGACAATCGATAATCAGAAACTTGTCCGAATTGCCCGTAGCCGCTGCCTCGGCAGGCAAGGTTTTGGTGGCCTGGGATTGACAACCGGCAAGGGAGATGAGAGCGGAGATGAGCGTACTGACTACCAGGGAGATAGGATTGATGCGGGGTGTTCGATTCGCGGTATGGAGATGTAACATGGTATATCCTTTTTGCCTCTCGGATAAGGATAGACAATTAGTATCTCCGTGGAAATGCCGCAAAGGGGCATCTATGACATATTCACTGTTTTTTTGCGTCGCAGCATCGATTCTCCTCCCCGCTTGTACAGACCCGAGCGTCAGATTTGACCGAACGGCCCAAATGTATGGCTTACACAAAGTCGAACTGATGGGCGAGGGGTATACTCATGCGGTATTCAGTAATGGAAAACAGAGTGCTTTGTCCACCCTTCATGTCTATCTGGGCGGAGACGGCACGCCCTGGATCGGTGAATACCGGATTGCCAGGGACCCCACCCCGAGGAATCCCCTGGCCTTGGCACTGATGGCCAGTGACGAAACTCCCAGTATCTACTTGGGTAGACCCTGCTATCACGGCGAATCCGACAGTGAAATCTGCACCCCGGCGATGTGGACCTCCGCCCGCTATTCCGCCGAGGTGATCGAAAGCATGGAGCTGGTCCTGCGGAACATAGTGGACGATTACGGCTATTCCGAACTTGTTTTTATCGGTTTCAGCGGGGGAGGCGGTTTGGCGATGTTTTTGGCCCGAAGATTCCCGCAAACCCATGCCGTCGTCACATTGGCCGGTAATCTTGATATCCAAGCCTGGGCCGGCCATCACGACTACTATCCTCTTGATGCGTCATTGAACCCAAAATCGATACCCCCATTGCCGCAAAAGATTCGGCAGTATCACCTGGCCGGGGCGGAGGACAAGAATATTCCTCCAGGGATCATACAGGGGGCGTTGGAGAATCAGTCGAACGGTCAGTTCATCGTTTTCGAAGGGTTTACCCATACCTGTTGTTGGAAAAGCGTGTGGCAGGATATATTGGCCTGCGTCGGTAAAGGGTGTGAATGGCTTGAGGGTCATCCGCAGTAGTGGTGATTATTGGTTTGCTCTGTCGTCCAACTGATCCTTTAAATCAAGCAGTCCCTGGTGTCGGGGAAGGCTATCCAGGGCTTTGGAAAGTTGCTTCAACCCTTCTTCACGGTCGCCTGCCCGCAGGTACTCCCTGACACTCTCTTCAATGTGATCGCCTAGTTGTTGCAGACCCTCCACGGCCTGCCTGTTATTCTGGTGCATGACCAGGATCTGCTGATAGGCATCATAGGCGCTGCTGCCTGGCGGTTCGAGATATCGGCCGACCAACACATGGACCTCGGCGACTTCGAGTAGACTGCCGACCTTCTCCCGGGCGCCGGCATCGAGGGTGGCGGTATCCTCAAGGAGGCGTTCCGGTTGGATGCCGTTTTGTTGAGCGAAAAAGAGCATCGCCCCGATGATCACCACCAGGGAGAGGGCGCCTGACAACACAACCGGGATTATCCATTTCGGACGTGCGCTGTCCCGTCCTGCGCGTGGGCCGGACATCTCCCGGAGGAACTGGGTGGCATCGACGGTGCGTTTCTCCCGCTCGAACGCCAGGCCGTGGAAAATGGCATGCCATATCTCCTTGGGCAACTCCTTGGGGCGGGGTGGTTTCAGTTCCAGATCCCGTGCGTATGTCGCCGGCTTGCGATCGAAAGGATGACTCCCGGCGAGCAATTCATAGGAGACGACCGCCAGGCCGTAGACATCGTCACGGGGATCCGGTGCGCCATGCTCAAGCATTTCGCAACTTGCGTAGGTCGGTGTCAGGGCGCCGAGAGAGCCCGGATCGAATACCGTCGCGTCTTCGACGACCCGGTCTGAATCCTTGGCCGCCCGGGCGATACCGAAATCCACCACCTTGATGACATTCTTCGAGGTCAGGAAGATGTTTCCCGGCTTGAAGTCAGAGTGAACGATCTTTTCCGAATGGGCATAGGCCAGGGCGCGGCTCATCTGCTCGATGATCGACAGCGCCTGCTGAAAGGGCAGGGTTCCGGGGCGGAGTCGCCGGATCAGCTCATCCAACGGTTCTCCCTCCAGCAGCTCCATGGTCATAAAAACATTGGGGCCGTCCCGGTCGAAATCGTAAACGGTGACGATGTTGGGATGTGCCAGTTGCTGGGCCTTCTTGCTCTCGCGCTGCAGGGCGATGAATGAGTCCGGGTTCGCTTGAAAATCCTTCGACAGCACTTTGACCGCGATATAGGGCTCCCTATCCATGGCCTCGACCTTTCTCTGGTCTCTAGCCTTATAGACCACACCCATGCCGCCACGCCCCAACATCTCTTCGAGAACGAATCGATTTTTAAGCACTGAACCCACAGTCACCACCTCGGAAGACGCATTGGCCAGTTCTTCGGCCATGGCGGTCAATGCCTCGGTGGCGGCTTGTGCCGGATCTGTAAGAGGGCTGGTCATGTCAGCGCCGGTCCGGCGCTCAATGGTTTTGGCGACAGCCAGTCTTGTCGCTTCATCTCGGGATGCCGGACGATCATCTCTTGTAGCCATAATCTACCTTAAATCTAAAAACCGCAGTTGATCGCTCCATTCTGATACTAACCTACTGATAGGCAAACCAGTAACTTCGATTGGCCTATTCACCGGTTGGGTGAACCAGGCTACGGGGTGAATGGCACGCTTGCGGCGGCGCATGGCTGAGTTGCAACGCCTTGGAATAGCATGACGATTCCGCGTTGTCGCACGCCGTGCAGGGATGCACAAGTGTCGCAAGCACAGGGATGTGCAGGAGCGACCCTTGCCCTGCACCCCCGCAAGCGCACACTTCACCCCGTCCAACTGCGGTTTTTAGGCTGAACGATAATCTTGGCGCAGTTACCGCGTTCCTGGGTGAAAAATCCGGGTTGGGAGTGGAGAAAAGGCGATTTTGTTTGTCTGATAGTATGATACTCGTGTCAGGCATATGAACTGGTGCTTTTCATTCCTGAAATAGCGGTAACAAGCACTTAATTAAAAATTGTAAATGCCGAAAACTGATATATCTCAACGTTGTTCACATTAAAGTGTTAACTGCAATGAAAATTAATCTACCGGTCACGGATCAGGAATCCCCGGTTGCACCGGACGCTGAACTTATATCGACCACCAATCTCAAGGGGATCATCACCAAGGCCAATCAGGCCTTTATCGACATCAGCCAATACTCGATGGAAGAGTTGGAGGGCGTCAACCACAATATCGTACGCCATCCCGACATGCCTCCGGAGGCATTTGCCGATCTCTGGGAGACCCTGAAGCGGGATGAGTCCTGGATGGGGGTAGTCAAAAACCGCAGGAAAGACGGTGGTTACTATTGGGTGGATGCCTACGTAACGCCTGTGTTCGAGGGCGAATCCAAAGTGGGCTACCAATCAGTGCGGGCGGCGCCCGACCGGGAAAGTGTACAGCGGGCGGAGAAGCTTTATGCCGCATTGAGCAAAGGCAGGATGCCGTTGGGCCTGCGTTTCGGAATGAGTGGCGGGTTGCGCCGGTTTTTTTGGTTGGCACTATTTTTCAGCATACCCATGTCGGTTCTAGCTGCGGTTTCCGGCCGGCCTTGGCTGGAGCAGACGGTTCCCTGGATTGGAGGATTGCTACTCAGTTACGCCGTAGCCCTCATCTCCACCCGAGGATTGCGTGCATCCGCGGCGCGGGCGAGGCAACTGGTCAATAATCCGATCATGCAGTTTGTCTACACTGGAGACATGAGTGAAACCGGTGTAGTGGAGCTGGCGGTTATTATGGTTAGGGCGCGGCTGCGAACTGTGTTGGGACGGTTGGATGATGCCGCAAAACAGTTGGCAGCGGATGCGCGTATTTCCGAGGACACTGTTTCTAATGTGGGTAAAGAGATCTGTGGTCAGCGCTCCTCGTTAGAGCAGATGGCGACAGCCGCTGAAGAGATGTCCCATTCCGTCGTCGAGGTGGCGAAGACAGCGGAGGCGGCCGCCTATTCAACGAGAAAATCCAACGAAGCGGCAGCCTCCGGAAAGTCGGTTGTCGGTGATGCGATGAGCATGATCAGCAATATGGCCTGCGAAGTTGAGTCGGCTGCGGAGACAATCCGAACTTTGGAATCCGAGAGTGACGCCATCGGAAAAATACTTGATGTGATCAGGGGAATCGCGGAACAGACTAACCTATTGGCGTTGAATGCCGCCATCGAAGCCGCGAGGGCGGGCACGCATGGAAGAGGATTCGCAGTGGTGGCCGACGAAGTCAGGACACTTGCCGACCGTACACAGCAATCGACCCAGGAGATCAACCAGATGATCGAAAGGCTGCAACAACGCGCCCATGAAGCGGGTCGCGTCATGAATGAAAGCAGCGATCAGGCTCGGGTAGGTATAGAGCAGTCCGGGAAAGTTGTCGATGTGCTAAGCGAGATCACCGCTATGATTACCGAAATCAGCGATCTCAACCAGGTTGTCGCCACTGCGGCCAATCAGCAGAGCATCGTCGCCCAGGGGATCAGCAGTAATATCCATGCCGTGGGAGACGCGGCGCAGACCACTGCCGACAGTGCAGACAAGATGACCGGACTGTCCAAGGAGCTTTCCGGTTTGGCGGAGAGTATGCGCTCCATTGTGAAAGGCTTCCGGTTATAGCGTGCGGTGGATTCACCTGTGCAAATAGTGGCTGGAATTAAAATTCATGACGAACGGGGAAAATTCATCAGCCGGCATGGTCGGTGAGAAGCATAGGCACACCGACGGAGCGGACGCAGTTGGGCGTGCGTGATGGAGTCGGGATTGAGGGCCGGCATGACGGTATCAACGGCCTTCATCAAACCGAGTTGCCGGTGGATCTGTCTCATGCGTGTCTCACGGCAACTCAGGAGAACGCCCCTGCAGCAGCGCGTAGCGTTGCGCAGACAATCAGGAACATGCTGCCCGGCGCCCTGTCGGAGAGGCTGGGGAGTTATAATAATCAGGATGTGCTTTTTTCCCGCCCGCGCCGTGTCGGCGAAAACGAGGTGAAAGTTGGGGCGGGTATTTTACAGGCGGATGGTTAACCGGCGAATATCACTATGTCTTTCCGCAGACCTACAGAGCAAGCGACAACCGCTCACGAGAGGCAAAAGCTGGGCCGTTGGATGGTGATCGGCGCTTGGTTGTTGCTGCTGCTGCTATTGACCCTGTTTTTTTCGCAATGGCTTGAACGGCAGCGAAATCCCAATCGACAATTAAGCGTTACCACCGGTGTGGCGGGAGAGGTTGCCGTGGTGCTGCAACGAAATCGTGCCGGGCACTATGTCGCTCCCGGTCGTATCAACGGTGTGCCGGTAACCTATCTGTTGGATACAGGGGCAACCTTTGTCGCGGTTTCGTCTGAGCTGGCGGAAAGGGCGGATCTGCAGCGAGGCGCATCGGCACAGAGCAGGACGGCTAACGGGGTAGTACGAAGCTGGTTAACCAATATCGATCAACTGCAATTGGGACCGATCATGATGCGGGAGGTAAAGGCGACTATTCTACCGAACATGCCCGAGAATGAGGTATTGCTGGGTATGAGCTTTCTACAGCATCTGGCATTGAAACAGCAGGGTGATGAACTGGTGATTTCACTGCCGCCCTGAAAGCGCTATAACGGAAGTCGTGGATTGTCATGAAGGCAGGCTGCCGCTGTAAATATTAACCCGGCGACCTATTAGGTCGCCGGGTTAATATGCAGCGGCAGCTTGACGTTGTCAGCCGATTTTATCTTTCAACGCCTTGAGGGCGGTAATCTTGACCACCGTCTTGGCCGGTTTAGCGGCAATCTTGATGGCTTCGCCGGTGGCCGGGTTGCGACCCATGCGCGCTTTGGTGCGAGGCTTGATGACGCGGCGGACCTTGATGCCGCTGTCGGGAATGGTGATCTCTCCTGAACCTCTACGTTGCATATGACGTGAAATTAAGGAACTCAGTGCAGTGAAAACGGAGGTGACCTCTTTTCTCGATAAATCGGTGTCTTCGACAATCGAGCCGATGATCTGGGTCTTGGTTTGTTTGGTGGGAATGGATTTCAAGCGTGGCGCTGCAACCGTTTTTTTGGCGACTGCTTTTTTCTTTGCTGCTTTCTTTGCAGTCTTTTTTGTGGTCTTTTTAAGGGCCATGGGGTTTGCTCCTTCTAAGGAAGATTATTGTGAGGCGCGTTAAAATAACACAGATTTTCAATCGTTAAATAAGAAATGCGTATTTTTTCATGATCTTGGTTAATTTCTTTACCGTTTTGCAAATATTAGATGATGCACTGCATCTGAATCCCTGTTTCCTGCGGACTCTTCGATCAGTGCGAGCAGTGGAAGAGAACGTAGTAACAGCTCATTTTAAAATCAGCTTTGGGATGGAAATAACATGAAAAGAGCGATTGTCGCCTGTTTACTGATGTTATATCTGACGGCTGGCTATGCTAGGGAAATCGCTGGAATATCGATCCCGGAAAAGGTCGTGCGGGATGCCGATAAGGCTGAGCTGGTATTGAATGGCGCCGGTATTCGCAAGAAGTTCTTTTTCAGCGTCTATCTGGCATCACTCTATCTGCAACAACCGACTACCCAAGTGGAGGCGGTGATCGATACCGGTAAGCCCGCTCGGGTAGAGATGCGGATACTCTATTCCAAGATAAAAAAAGAAAAATTCATTGAGGGCTGGAATGATGGATTTAAGGCAAATTTATCACCTGAGCGATTCCGGGCGGTACGTCAAAGGCTCGATCGTTTCAACGGGATGTTTGAAACCCTGGTGGAAGGGGATCTGATCGAACTCGACTATTTTCCCGATGAGGGAACCCGCGTCACGATCAAGGGTGTCGACAAAGGCGCCATACCGGGAGGGGGGTTTTATCAGGCATTGCTTAAGGTCTGGCTGGGTGAGTCGCCGGTCGGTCAGAGGCTGAAGGAGGATCTGTTGGGTTTGCATTGACTCGCCGGGTTAATCATCGAACCTCAAGCCGAGGCTTCGGATCATACCCTGTCGCTGACCCCGCCGCGACGCTCATCGCCGATGCCCTTCAGATCGCCTCTCCCGTCCAGCATAACGCTGTGAGCGCCACCGAAAAAGAGGTTCTTTTCCTGCCAGTGTTGCTGTTGGGGGAACTCATCAAGCAAGGCGTGTGAAGCCGCTTCGTCGATGCCGGGTTCCAAGCTCAATAGCTCATTTTCGAAGTGGATGCGTGCGCTGGATACCGCCTGCTCCAGCGGCATGCCATAGTCTATCTGGTTGACGATCACTTGCAGTATGGCGCTACGGATTCGGTTTGAGCCGCCGGACCCGGTGACGATGGAACGGCCGTCTCCGGTCAAAATGAGGGTAGGCGCCATCATTGAAGCGAGGCGGTGGTTTTCCGGCCACAGATGGAATCCGCGAGGGTTGAGATCCTCTTCGCCCAACATGTTGTTCATCATGATGCCGGTGCCTGGGATGATATAACCGCAACCCTCTCCGTTGGATAGCGTCATGCCGGCGAGATTGCCTTTGCTATCGGCAATGCTGATCTGGGTTGTACCATGTGTCGAAAGGCCGCCTTTGCGTAACCGGACTCGGTAACGCTTGCCGATTTCCGGGGCGAGGATACGATCCATCGACAGGTGATTTTCGCCACGTACCAGTTGAGTGAGTCTCATGGTGCGCGCGAGCAGCCGCAGATGGCCCTCTTTTCCGGCATCATCCGGCGCCGGGGAGCAGGATGCCATCAAGCCCAGGGAAAAGGCGATCAATGTACCGCCCAAGGAGGGTAGGGGGTTGGTCACCAGTTGTGCGTCACGGTAGGTGTAGTGGAGCGGTTTCCGCAGCATCACCCGGTAGCCGCTCAAGTCCTCCATTCGCAGGTGCCCCCCCTGTTCACGGCAATCCCTGACCAGTTGCCGGCCCGCCTCTCCCTCATGGAAAAGCCGCTCCCCCTCATGCTGCAGGGTGTCAAGGAAATCCGCCAGTGCCGGCTGTTTATGGCGTTCGCCCACCGAGATCAACCGCTGCGGATCGTCGGGAGAGGCATTGGTCGCCAGCGCCTCCGGGGTTGCGCTTAGGATTGGGGCGACTATAGTTGCTATCGTGTGCTGGAAGGGATTGATGGCAACCCCGTCACGGGCCAGTTGGATGGCAGGCTGAAACAGTGTCGAAAGGGGGAGTCGGCAGTGGTCCCGGTGGATGGCGAAGAGTCCCTTGATGAATCCCGGGGTGGCGATCGACCCCATGCCGATATGGAATGTCTGACTGGCAGTGCCGAAATCGGCCTCGATGGGATAAAATCCGAGGCTGTTTTCCGCCTCTTTCCACCGGGGTGTTTGGGCGAAAAAATCGTATACCAAGGGTGCTGTTCCCAGCGGATGGGCGGTAAGAAATCCGCCGCCGCCCAGCGATGCGAGCACGGGCTCGGCCACGCAGGCGGCCAACATGGCGGCTACGGCAGCATCGAAGGCGTTGCCCCCCGCCAGCAGTGTTTCGCAAGCCGCCCTGGCGGTTGCGTGATGACCGGCGGAGACTACGCCTCTAGGCGGTTTCATTTTTCACCGATATGGTTTTCACTATAATTTGACATGGGTCGTTGCATAAAAATCTCAACATCGCTATGGTTTCCAGGCTCCCGAAAATTGCAAACCTGGTCAACATATCATCCGTGATATGGGCAATATTCCGATTCAGCTTTAATAGGATGTGCCGTTACATACAAGGAGCGATATAACTCTCGACTAACAAGGATCGAAATTCCTGGGTATTGTAAAGAATGGCCGTGCCGAACTCCAAAACAGACGATGTCCTACTCAAGAACCTGGTTCCGCTGAACACACTTTCAGAGGAGCAGCTAGGCCATCTGCTTAGCCGAATTGTGGTGGAAAAGGCCAAAAAGGGCGACTACCTGTTTCGTGAGGGGGATACCGATCACCAGAATATCTACCTGCTCTCCGGCACCGTCGCCCTGCTTTCGGGGCAGAAAGAGATGGACCTGATCAGCAGCGGCACCCCGACGGCACGCTTCGCCCTGGCTCATCAACTGCCGCGTAAACATTCCGCCCAGGCCAGGACAACCGTTACCTATGTGCGTATCGATAGCCGTATGCTCAGCGACATGTTGGCGCGCAGCCACAGCAGCAGTTACGAAGTCAAGGATATAGAACAACCCGGCAGCGGCGACTGGATGAGTCTGTTGCTGCAGTCCCCGGTGTTTCAGCAGATCCCTCCCGCCAACCTCCAACGTGTGATGATGCACATGGAAGAGATTCAGGTCAATGCCGGGGATGTGATCATCAATCAGGGGGAGGATGGAGATTATTTTTACTTGATCAGCAAGGGTGAATGCAGTGTCTCGCGTACTCCCGAAGCCGGTCATGCGCCGGTGGAGCTGGCCCTGCTGCACGCCGGCAGGGGGTTTGGCGAAGAGGCGTTGATCTCAGATAAACCGCGAGGCAGCTCGGTTGTGATGACCACGGACGGCGTCTTGGTGCGGCTCAGCAAACAGGACTTTATCGAACTCGTCAATCAGCCTCTTTCGCGTACCCTCAGTTACGACGATGCCACCGAAATGATTGAAAAGGGCTCCCTCTGGCTGGATGTCCGCACCCCGGAAGAGTATGAAGAGGGGCATCTGCCTGGGGCGATCAACCTGCCATTCTTCTCCCTGCGTTTTCAGGCATCCAGTCTTACCCTGGATCGTGCGTACGTGGTCTATGGGGAAGAGGTCGGCCAGTCGGCCACGGCGGCCTACCTGTTGATGGAACGGGGGGCTGAGGTCTTTGTGGTGGATGTCAATTGGGCGCATATCGCTGAACTGGTCGGCATCAATGAGCGGAAGGACGAGGCTCAGGTGAACAACGTCATCGATTTCCATCGTGAACCGGATGACGCCTCCCCATCCGCGGCGGACTCATCGGAAGAACAGCGTGCGACGCTGAATCGGTTGAAAAAAGAGCTTGATGAGACACGCCGTCGCTTTGAACAGGAACTGGATCAGCGGCATACTGAAATCAAGTTGCTGCGTCAGGCGCTGGCGGTGGCCAAGAGCCGGATGCAGACGGGCGAGGAAGAGGCGCAGACCGCGCATGCCCTGCAACTGGAAGTCCGGCAGCTACATGAGTCACTGGAAAAAGCCGAGTCCAGGCTGTCCGAGGGGGAAGATCTAGAGAATGAAAAAAAGGTGCTGCTGGAACGCATCAATGAATTGGAGCAGAGCCTGGATGTCACTCGGGACGAATTGAGCGGAGCCAGGCAGCTCAATGATGAAGCCAGGCAACAGGGCAACGACCTGCGCGAGCAGCAGCAGCAGTTACAGACCCGCCATGAGGAAGGTGAGGGTCGTCTCAAGGAGGAGATCACCGAGTTGCAGATCCGGCTGGAGAGCGCCGGCGAAGCCTTGCATGACGAGCAGGAAAAGAGCCGACAGCAGGTCGAAACCGCACAGCAGTCACTGAGCCGGACCCGTGACGAGTTGGAGCAACAACGGACCGTCAATCAGCGGGTTGCCACAGAACACCAGAGCCGACTGGAAGAGATCATCCAGACATCCAAACAAGCTGCCGAACAGGCGAATGAAAAGATAGCCGACCTTCAGCAACGGATTGAGGCCGCCGACTCGGCCCGGTCGGCGTTTCAGGTCGAGCGGGATGAGTTGACTGAACGCCTGCAACAGGAACAATCTCAGGTGGCCTCCTTGCAACAGAGCTTGGAAGCCTTGGAAGAGCGTCACGGCGGATTGGAAAAAGAGTTGGATGCGGTTCGCCTGGCGGGCGATGATGCGGATGCCCAATACAACAATGCCATGGAATCGTTGCGCTCCGAACTGGAGCGGGCCATAGAGGGTCTCGATCAACTCAGGCGGGAAAAACATCAGAACGAACAGTTGCTTGCCGGTCGTGAGAGCGAACTGTCGAAAGCGGAGACCCGGCTGACCGAACTGCTGGCGGAACTGCGGCGGCAGAGCGAAAAGCGGGTCGAGTTTGAGGCGCTTCTGGAGCAGGAACACCAGACAGCGGTGTTTCTCAAACGCTCTTTGGAGACGGCCGAGCAGGCCGTGGAGATATCGGATAAGAGTCTGAGCGATGCCCAAGAGGCGCAACACGCCCTTGAGGCACAGTTGAGAGAGGGGCAGGAAGCGCTGCAGGCGCTTGAGCGACAAAACACCGAGTCGCAGCAGCAACTGTCCGATCAGCAAAAGAAGTGGCAGGATCGTCTGCAGGCGTTGGAGAGCGAGCTTAGCGACAAACAGCAGCTTTCCAGACAGCTCGCCCGGCAACTCGAGGCCGCCAATGAGTCGCTTGGCGGCATGAGTCAAACTCAGACCGACCTGGAAGCCGGTCATCAAGCACTGGCCTCTGAAAAGGCGGATTTGGAACACCGGTTCGACCAAGCACAGGCGGAATTGGCGCAACGCAAGCAAGCCCATGAGGCGGAACTGGCTGCCCAAAACACATCGGTTGTGGCGCTGCAACAGGAACTGGCAGCAGAGAAGGAATCCTCCCAGCGGGTGGATGAGCTCCATGCCTCGCTGGAGAACATGGGCTTGGAACTTGAGCAAGCGCACGAAACCGTACAGGGTCAGGCGCTGGAACGACAGCAGCGTGAGAAGGAACTTGGTGAAACGATCGAGCAACGGCAGCAGCGCGAGAAGGAACTCGCCGAAACGATCGAGCAACAGCGGCAGCAGATGGAAACGTTGCAGGCGGCCGTCACGGAAGCCGAACAGCATGCCGTCGATCAACAGGCATTGGAGTCGAGTCGTGATGCGTTACGCAAAGCCGAGGAGAAGATCGAGGCGCTGAAGCATGAAGTGGACGGATTGCGTGAAGTCCAGATGGAGATGGAGAGCCAGCTGACCGATGACGTTGACGCAGAGGTGCATGCTTTGCGGTCAGCGCTGGAAACAGAGACGAAAAAGCGCGAAAAGTCTGAAAAGCAGGCTCGCCAGGCGGATGTGTTGCGGCGAGAGCGACAGGTGCAGGAGACAGCGATCGAGATGTTGGGCGAGGATCTCGATACCCTCGCTAAAGAGAAGGATCAGTTAGCCTCGGAGCGCGATAGTCTGGGGGGGCAGCTGAGCGAGTTGCGTAATCAGTATACCGATCTGATCAATGAGAACGATCATCTCCATTCCGAGATGAGCGGTATCCGTGAGCAGGTTACCGATTCCAGTATGGCCGACGATCTCCTGGTGCAGATGGAAGAGCTGCGTATCAAGGCAGAGAATTTCGAGTCCGAGCGTGATGAAGCCAAGGCTGAAGCAACACGCATGCGCCGCGAGATCGGTGAACTGCGCAGTGTCATCGAGACCTATGTGGAGCAGATCCAGGATGTTCAGGCGTTCGGTGTTGACGAGCAGGTGGCTGCGTTACGAACCGAACTGGACATGGTGCGGCGTCAGGCCGCAGCGGATCTGGAGCACATGCGTTCCGAACTGAGCGCCGCGAAGTCCCAGGTAGAGGCCGCTTCCGGCCGCGACGTGGACGAGGTGGCCGCGCTTCAGGCCAGTCGCCAGGAGATGGTCTCCATGCAACAATCCCTGTCCGAGAAGGACCACATGCTGCGTATGTCGCAAGGTCAAAGCCGCTCCCTGGAGGATGCGATTGAAGACCGGGATAAGGAAGTGGATCAACTCAAACGCAAGCTCGAGCTGTTGTTGAGAAAGACCGGCGGTTTGGATCATCCGTCGATGCAGCTTGACGGCGAAAGCCCGGATGGTGAATCCGGGCGCGATGCTGAATCGCAGCCACCCGATGTCGACGCCCAATCCGGTGACTTGGATCCCAAACGCTCTTCGTTAGGCCGGTTATTCCGCAGAAAGTGATTTTCGCATCATCTTGCAGGGAGTCCTCACGCATGTGAGCCGGTCACTGTTTTGCGGTGGTTGTCATAGCGTGGATCCCACTGTCTTCCCGGCCATGAATCGCCCGCATCCTGGGTCGGCGCGAAAAAAGCGCTCCCGGCCATTTTCCCCCGTGAGGCGCACCATGCACCCCGGCAGCGGATCCCGCGGTTTTTAGGATGATGAGGTAGACTATGCGGGTGCTTGCCGTTGGGGTCGCAACCCTGGATATCATCAATACCCTGGGCGCTTATCCTCAGGAGGATGATGAACTGCGGGCATTGGCGCAGCGTACGGGTCGTGGCGGCAATGCAACCAATACCCTGGTGGTATTGAGCCGGTTGGGCCACGATTGCAGTTGGGCCGGCATGTTGGGAGATGACGCGGCCAGTCGCCGGATCCTGCATGATTTACATGAGCATCAGGTGAATACGCAGTGGGTTTGCGTACATCCGGGGGGCGTCACCCCGACCTCCTGCATTCTCTCCAGCCAGGCGACAGGTTCACGCACCATAGTCCACTATCGTGATTTGCCGGAGTATGATGCCGCCGCTTTCGAAGCGATCGATCTGACCCCCTTTGACTGGCTTCACTTTGAAGGGCGAAATGTACCGGCATGCGAAGCAATGCTCAAGCGGGTCAGGCAAATGCTTCGACCACCTACCGTCTCCCTGGAGATCGAAAAACCCAGGGAGGATATTGAGCGACTCTTGCCTTTTGCCGATGTGGTGCTGATATCACGGGCCTATGCCGCTGCTCGGGGCTGTGCCGATAGCGAACGACTATTCAAGCTGATCAGGCCCCTGGCTGGTTCGGCATTGTTGTTCGTCGCTTGGGGCAAGGCTGGAGGGTGGTTGCAAACGGCCGATGGCGTGAACCGCCATCGGCCGTCCCTTCAACCCCCGGTTGTGGTCGACACCTTGGGGGCTGGGGATGTCTTCAATGCAGGGGTGATTCACGGCTTGCTGGAAGGTAAAGCGCCTGTTGAGGCGCTGGCTACGGCGGTCCGCTTGGCGGGAGAGAAATGCGGCAGGCAGGGGCTTTGCTTGGCGCCTGAATGAATCCCGGCTCCGCGCGCGAGGTACACTAGAAAAAGCCGGGCCCTGAGGCCCGGCGCTATGGTGCTCGGAGGGGAGGCCTTAGCCCATTAGCTCATGGTTTCAAGGAAGGCGTTTAGGTCCGCCAGGACCAGCTCGGGCGGAATGTCTCTCTCCGTGCGCGGTTCAGGGGTCGCCGGCTGCAGCCGCAGCTCGGGAATGGATGCAACAGGCGCCACCGATTGCGTGGTTTCAGTCGACTGGCCGTTTTCGAGGATTTGTCCCGTGCTCATGTCATAAGCTGTTTTCATGTCGCACCTCCTGCATCGTATTGTGTATGGGGGTCGCTCTTACTTTACTCTAGCGGCGCTGCGGCGACTAACTTTAGTGGTCGCGGATGCCTCTTCTTACAAAATCTTACGCAAAGGGAAAGGCGGCTAAATGGTAGAAAATGAAATGGGAAAGTGTTTTGTCGCTAGTGCGGTTCAGATTCACCGTGAGACGGGACCGGGGTTGCTGGAAACATCTAGGCTATCGGCTGAACTTTAGTGAATCCCTAATGAAGAACAGTATTCATCGTAGGGTCAATCGCCTTGTTGAATGAATTCAATGATCCATTGTGTGCTTGGCGGCTTTGCGAGAGTCAATTATAGCCTTGAAATACCCACAAATTTTGCCGAAGCACCACTTTTTACCCACTGGGAATAGGGGGGGCGGATCCGAACTATTCGGTGTCCTCAAGATTATCGAGGGGATTGGGCGGTATTTCTCCCGCCGGGTGATCCAAATCAACGCCGTAATCATCCCGGGAGAGGTCGTAGGAACCCGACCAGTCTTCCGGCGGTGCAATCGCTTTGACCTTAAGCTCCCCCCAGTCCTCCAGGTCGTACTCCTCGATCGTGCCATCATAAAACTGCACTTCCACGACCCCCTCATCGGGATCGTAAGCAACCACTTCTAGATTATCTCCGTTAACGGTCTTAAACCAGTCGCCGATACGGATTCTGGGTGAGTTCATGCTGTAACGCCTCTTGTTGTTCTATAACGATTATGGCCTTGAAAAAAGCTTTGACCAATACTACGGATCTCAAATTTTAGGGCAAATCGTCTCTCCAGCCAGCATAGGCCGCAAAGCGCTCCCCTATTTTGTCGTAAAAACGTCCTAGCCTGGATATTTCACCCGGCCGCTGGTATTGTGAATTAACCTTTTGATTTAACATGTAATATTTAGAATATTAGCAAAGCGCGAAGTGTTACCAGGCGACGCTGAACGCGCCCTCGTACCAATCTTGTCGCTCATGGATTATATTTCCTTAATTATCAATAGTTTAAGATATTGACTCAATCGTAAATCCGCCCCTGAACGACAAGCTCGGTACGATCATCACGCTCCCGGGCGAAACATCCGAGCTAGGGACTGGGGTTCGGTTGCTGCCGGTGGATAGCCTCAATGCCATCGAATATCTCCTCTGAAAGGTTGAGGTGGACGCTCTCAAGGTTTTCATCCAGTTGCGCCAGGGTGGTGGCGCCGATGATGTTACTGCTCACAAAAGCACGGCTGGTGACGAATGCCAGGGCCATCTGTGCTGGCTCCAGTCCATGTTTCCGGGCCAACTGAACATATTGCAGGGTTGCTCTCTCCGCTTGTGGTGTGGAGTATCGGTTGAAGCGTTGGTAGCGGGTCAAACGGGCGCCGGGGGGACGTTTTCCTTCGAGATACTTACCCGATAGGACGCCGAAGGCCATTGGTGAGTAGGCCAGTAAACCACAGGCCTCCCGATGGGCGATTTCAGCCAGACCGATCTCGAAGGTGCGGTTCAACAGGCTGTAGGGATTCTGGATACTCACCACCCTTGGCAAGCCTTGTACTTCAGCGAGGTGCAGGTAGCGCATTAAACCCCACGGGGTTTCGTTGGAGACGCCGATATGGCGTATTTTACCGGCCTGTTTCAACGTTTTCAGTACTTCCAGGGTCTCCTGGATGGGAATGACCTGTTCTTCCCGGTGATGTCTATAGCCGAGTTCGCCGAAGTAGTTGGTTGGACGGTCGGGCCAGTGCAACTGATAGATGTCAATGTAATCCGTCCGCAGTCGTTGCAGACTCTCGTCCAACGCGGCCTCGATATTCCGTTTATCGAGGCGCGGTTTGCCGTCTCTCAAGTAGTTCAACCACTCAGCCGGGCCGGCAACCTTAGTGGCGAGGATCACTCGGTCACGGCGGCCTGAGCGGGTCAGCCAGTTGCCGATATAGCGTTCGGTCAACCCTTGTGTTTCCGTGCGGGGGGGAACCGGATACATCTCGGCTGTGTCGATAAAGTTAATGCCGGCATCGAATGCACGGTCGAGTTGGCTATGGGCCTCGGCTTCACTGTTCTGTTCACCGTAGGTCATGGTGCCGAGACAGAGGGCGCTGACTTTGATATTGCTGTGGCCGAGCGATCGGTATATCACGGGATCTTCCCCTCTGTTTGGATTGTTCAGTCAAACGACTATGATTAACTTGGCGACCTAATATGTTGCCGGGTTAATAGGATAACTGATATCGCAATAGCTTAGAGGATACCAAAGAGATGGAACTGGATGGTGGTCTGTTTTCCGCTACGCTGCTGTGGTGGCTGGCGGGGCTGTGCGTCGTGGTGGTGCTGTATGCGTTACGACTTGCGCCCTGGCGCCGTCTCACTAAGAAAGGCCAACTGCATGTCTTTCTGGGCGCCGTTGTGGCGCTGATCGCGCTTTGGCATATGCGTGGTCAACTACAGCCCGGTCTGTCGTTTCATCTGCTCGGTGTGACCGCAATCACCCTGATGTTCGGTTGGTCGATGGCCATCATCATCGCCAGTCTCGCCCTGTTCGCGGTGAGCCTGAATGCCGGTTACGGTTGGCAGGGTTATGTAGTGAGTTTTTTAACCGTTGTTCTGGTGCCGATCACGCTCTCCCAGTGCTCCCTGGTGCTGGTGCGTTCCTGGCTGCCCAGGCATTTTTTCGTGTATGTCCTGGGAAACGGCTTTTTTACCGCTTGGTTGGTCGGCTATGCCGGCGGCTATCTTGCGATGCGGCTGCTGGCCTACAGCGGCGCCTACAGTTTGGCCGAACTGCAGATGACGATCATGCCGTTCTTCCCATTGATGTTCTTTCCTGAGGCGTTGGTGAACGGCTGGATCATTACCTTGATGGTGGTGTTCTTTCCCGCCTGGGTCCACTCATTCAGTGATGAGCAGTATATTCACGGTAAATGATCAGCGTCCGTCCGAAAACATGAGAATTTCTCTCGCAAAGCCGTTAAGCTCGCCAAGGTAAAAGTTCAGAAGTGATAACTTTGCGATCCTTACGTCTTGGTGAGCGTTTTTTTATTTCTGACATACACTGTTATGCCAGGAACACTCGGATACAGGTTGAATGTAAATTGCGCAAAGAGGTAACCCTTTGAGTTGGTGGGGAAAACTGGTGGGTGGTGCATTCGGTTTCATGCTTGGCGGGCCGTTGGGGGCAGTGCTGGGCGCTGCTTTGGGGCATCGTTTCGACAAGGGGTTGAAGGGACTCCCTGAAGACCGGGGCGGTTGGGGGCCGGGGGATCAGGAGCGGGTCCAGACCGCCTTTTTCACCGCTACTTTTTCAGTCATGGGGCATCTCGCCAAGGCCGACGGCCGTGTCTCTCCCGATGAGATCAGATTGGCCGAGGCATTGATGGCGCAGATGTCGCTCTCCGCCGAGATGCGTAAAACGGCAATCCGCCTGTTCGATGAAGGCAAGTCGGACGATTTTCCCCTGGACGAGGTGGTGGAGCAGTTTCGACTGGAGTGCCATCGCCGCCAGACCTTGATCCAGATGTTTCTGGAGATCCAGATCCAGGCCGCCTATGCCGACGGAAACATAGACAAGACGGAGACGTCTTTGCTGCTCCGCATCTGCAGTCTGTTGAATATCCCTGAATTCACCTTTCGTCGACTTGAACGGATGGTGCGGGCTCAGACTCACTATGCCGGGGCCGGCGGCGGGGATCGCGCCCCATTCCGGGCAAAGACCCTTTCGCCGGACGATGCCTACGCCATCCTCAATGTTTCGCCAAGCGCCTCCGACCAGGAGGTCAAGCGGGCCTATCGACGCCTGATCAGTCAACATCATCCGGACAAACTGGTCTCCAAAGGTCTGCCTGAGGAGATGATGAAAATGGCTGCGCAAAAGACCGATGAGATCAAGAAGGCCTATGAGCGTGTCAAAGAGGCTCGAAGCATTGCCAGGTAATACTTTGCTGATATTCTAAATATTACATTTTAAATCAAAAGGTTAATTCACCATATCAGCGGCCGGGTGAAATATCCGGGCTAGCTATGGCTTTGAGGTTTGAGTAGCGGAAACCGCCGTTCGCCTCAGCCATGCGCGAACACGGGTGACCAGATGGTCCTGCAGTCCTTTGAAGAAATGATCCGCCCCCGCCGACATATCCTGCCTGTACTTTGCTCGGGGGTTTTTTGCGGCGGCGCGGCGGCGGGCAGCGGCGCTCCCGGTGACCGATGCCAGGTCACGGCTGCCGAACAGATCGAGGATGGGGATCTCAAGACCTGTAATGGCCCGGTATGCAGGATCCTGCTCATTATCCAGCGGCATGGAGAGTCCGATTGCGACAATCCCGTGGATGCTTTTCGACGGTCGATCCGTCGCATGGTTCAAGGCCATGATCGCCCCCAGGCCGTGTCCGACAAATACCAGGTTTCCAATCTGCCGGTTACTGAGGTAGTCGACGGCCGCCTGGATACGCGGCGAGGCTTCCGCCAGCAGCGCCTGCAAAGCATCCGAGTCCGGCGGATCATTCGTGACCGGCATCTGCAGCGATAAGCTATCCCAGCCATGTGCAGTGAGTTGTCGTCTCAGGGGGTTGATAACCTCATGCCAGTCGGCATGGGTTCCCGAATCGTGCAGGAGTAGTACACCCCCGAAACGTTTCGGCGCCGTGGTCTCGTTGAGAATGGCGAGAAAACGCACCGTTCCCGCTTCCAGCCACAGGGCTTTTCCCTGCAAGGCCGGCGCATCTATGGCCACAGAGATACGCTGTTCCATGCTTAAGTCGGAAGCTTGGACTGTTGGCGCCAGATAGGTGATTAGCAGCAGTATTAAACGCATATGAGTGGCGGTTTTGTGAGTTCGGCTCAATGTAGCCGATTCGGCGTAAGCGGTCATCTTGTCTGAACGTTTATTACCCCGGCGACCTATAAAATCATCGAACCGAGTGTCCAGAGCGATGGGTAGCTGAAAATACCGGCGCTTTGGGGTACAGTGGCCTCCTTTTTGACAATTGCGGCGTGAAACCTGGGTTTCCGTCAGGCCTCGAGCCACTCTCGGCGAGGGGTAGAACAGTAGGAGATGAGAAACATGGCCCGTCAATCCGATAAGATCGCACCCTCCATTTTATCAGCGGATTTTGCCAAGCTGGGTGAAGAGGTGGACAACGTCCTCGCCTCAGGTGCCGAGATCGTCCACTTTGACGTCATGGACAACCATTACGTGCCCAACCTGACCATTGGTCCGCTGGTTTGTGAAGCCCTGCGCAAGCATGGTGTTAGCGCCGATATCGATGTCCATATGATGGTCAAACCGGTGGACCGAATCATCCCCGATTTCGCCAAGGCCGGGGCTACTTATATCACCTTCCACCCGGAGGCATCCGAGCATGTCGACCGCAGCCTGCAGTTGATCCGCAACGAGGGTTGCAAATCGGGCCTGGTCTTCAATCCGGCCACCCCGCTCTCCCACCTTGACTATGTGCTCGACAAGGTCGATATGATCCTGTTGATGTCGGTCAATCCCGGCTTCGGCGGTCAGAGCTTCATTCCCGCCACCATGGATAAGCTGCGGCAGTGCCGGCAATTGATTGACGACTCCGGGCTGGATATCCGCCTTGAGATAGACGGTGGTGTCAAGGTTGACAATATCGCCGAGATCAAGGCTGCCGGCGCCGATACCTTTGTCGCGGGGTCCGGTATCTTCAGTTTTCCCGGAGAGAACGACGCCAATCGTTACGACACCATCGTCGGCAAGATGATGGCGGAAATGGCGAAGGTCTGAATCGGTGGGTTGTTATGCGGATGTATATGAGTTCGCAGATGAACGCCAATAAACGCAAATAAGATAATCAGGTCACTGTAGGGCGCGGCTCTGCCGCACCATTCTCCAGATGTGGAGCCAGTGGCATTTGGTGGGGCAGAGCCGCACCTTAGCCCTGCCCATTACCCACAAATATTTCCACCCTTTAAAAACAATGAGTTACAAACCATGCCCCTAACAGCCAACAAAAATATGAACCTAACGAAAACAACAGGTTATGTCATGTCTGTTCCCATATTTCAGACTTATGGGTAATGGGCAGCCTTAGCCTGGAAACCTTTAAACCCTCGAGTTGCAGTCATGATCAATAAACCCGAAATGATTCTCATCGATGTGGACGGCACCCTGGTCGACAGCGTGCCCGACCTGGCCTACTGCGTGGATGAGATGTTGAAGCAGTTGGGGCGTCCGCCGCACGGTGAGACGAAGGTGCGCGACTGGGTCGGCAACGGGGTGGAGCGGTTGGTGCGTCGGGCGCTGATCGGCCAACTCGACGGCGAGCCCGAGGAGGCCGATTTCGAACGCGCCTACCCGCTCTTTCTCGACCTCTATACAGTGAACACCAGTCAACGCTCGATGCTCTATCCCGGTATTCGGGAGGGGCTTGATTACCTTAGGAACCAGGGTTATCGGCTGGGTTGTGTGACCAACAAAGCGGCACAGTTCACTTCGCCGTTGTTGAGAGACCTAGGGGTGGATGACGATTTCGAGATCATCATTGCCGGTGATACCCTGCCGAAGAAGAAGCCTGACCCGATGCCCCTGCTGCACGCAGCCGAAAGCCTGGGTGTGAATCCTGCCGCTGCGTTAATGGTCGGCGACTCGCAGAGCGATGTGAAGGCGGCCCGTGCGGCCGGATTTCAGATCATCTGTATGAGTTACGGCTACAACCACGGTGAGGATATCCGCCAGTACAAACCGGATGCTGTTATCGATTCGTTGGTCGAGATCCGTAGCATTTTGGAAAATGCCGCTTGAGCCCTGATGTGGTTTTCGATTATGGTTGACGCCATTGATCAACTTCAGAACAACAGAAAATGATCCTGCTTTCACACAACAAGACCTTGATGAACGGCGCGCGATGGCGTTGGTGATCGCCAACCCAGTGAATCCCGTTGTTTGGTCTTTTGTGTGGAGAGGAAAATGACCCCCCAAGCATTCGCCGCCCTGGCGCAACAGGGCTACAATCGCATACCCGTTGTCTGTGAGGTTCTGGCCGATCTCGATACCCCCCTCAGCGTCTATATGAAGCTGGCGCACGGCCCCTATTCCTATCTGTTCGAATCCGTGCAAGGTGGGGAGAAATGGGGGCGTTACTCCATCATCGGCCTGCCGTGCCGCACCCAGGTGCGTGTCAACGGGCTACAGATCGAAGTGGTAACCGACGGCAAGGTGACCGAATCCCATCGGGCGGATGACCCGCTGGCTTGGATCGAGACCTTTCAGCAGCGCTACAAGGCGGCTGAGGTGGAGGGTCTGCCGCGTTTCAATGGCGGTCTGGTGGGTTATTTCGGTTACGACATCATTCGCTATGTCGAGCCGAAGCTGGCGGATTGCCCCAATCCCGACCTGCTGGGAACGCCGGATATCCTGCTGATGGTCTCCGATGAAGTGGTGGTGTTCGACAATCTCTCCGGGCGGATGTACGTGATCGTGCATGTGGACCCCACCCGGGGTGGTACGCCGGCGTCTGCCGAACAACGCATTCGTGAGCTGATACGGGCCATGCGCCGGCCGATACCCCGCGACGCCAGTGGCGGTGAACGACAGATCAGCGAGTCCGATTTCGTCTCCGGGTTTACCGAACAGGGTTACAAGCAGGCGGTCGAGCGCATCAAGCAATATATCCTTGAAGGCGACTGTATGCAGGTGGTGGTCTCCCAACGTCTCTCGATCCCCTTTCAGGCCCCACCGCTCGATCTCTATCGGGCCTTGCGCGGACTCAACCCGTCGCCCTATATGTACTACCTCAATTTGGAGACTTTTCATATCGTCGGCTCCTCACCGGAGATCCTGACCCGGTTGGAGGATGGGGTGGTTACCGTGCGGCCCATCGCCGGCACCCGCCGGCGCGGCCACAACGAAGAGGAGGATAGGGCCATGGAGGCCGAGCTACTGGCCGATCCCAAGGAGCTTGCAGAGCACCTGATGCTGATCGATCTCGGGCGTAACGATACCGGGCGGGTAGCGAAGATCGGCAGCGTGGAGCTGACCGACAGGATGATCGTCGAACGTTACTCCCATGTCATGCACATCGTCTCCAATGTCACGGGAGATCTGCGCGACGGCATGAGCGCCATTGATGTGTTGCGCGCCACTTTTCCCGCAGGCACTGTCAGCGGGGCGCCGAAAATCCGCGCCATGGAGATCATCGACGAGTTGGAGCCGGTCAAGCGAGGTATCTACTCCGGCGCCGTGGGTTATCTCTCCTGGAACGGCAACATGGATACGGCAATTGCTATTCGCACCGCGGTGATCAAGGATCAAACCCTGCATATTCAGGCCGGCGCCGGAATCGTTGCCGATTCCATTCCCGAGTTGGAGTGGAAGGAGACCATGAACAAGGGACGAGCGGTGTTCCACGCCGTGGCCCTGGCGGAAGCGGGACTCGACCGTCATGCCTGTGACGAGGAGGCGTAATCATGTTGTTGATGATCGATAATTACGACTCCTTTACCTATAACCTGGTGCAATATCTGGGGGAACTGGGCGTCGAGGTCAGGGTGGTGCGCAACGATGAGATCGCGGTGGCGGATATCGAGGCGATCGGCCCTGATCATATCGTCATCTCTCCCGGACCCTGCACCCCCAACGAGGCGGGGATCTCGGTGGAGACTATCCGCACCTACGCCGGGCGGGTGCCGATCCTCGGGGTTTGCCTGGGGCACCAGTCCATCGGCCGGGCGTTTGGCGGCAGGGTCGTTCATGCGCGAGAGGTGATGCATGGCAAGACCTCGCCCATCCACCATACCGACTCGGGGGTCTTCAGCGGACTGGAAAACCCCTTCCAGGCCACCCGTTACCACTCCCTGGTGATTGAGCAGGAGAGCCTTCCCGATTGTCTGGAGGTCACAGCCTGGACTGAGCGGGACGGCGGCATCGACGAGATCATGGGGGTGTGCCACAAGGAACTGGCAGTGCAGGGAGTGCAGTTCCATCCGGAGTCGATCCTGACCCGGCATGGACACGATTTGTTGCGCAATTTCGTTGAAGGTATTCAGTCCGCAAATGAACGCACAAAGGAAGAACATGGCGCAAGTAAAAATATATGGCCTTAAAAGCTCACTTGGAAAAAACAAGGAATCTCTATCAAGAGCCATTCATGAGTCACTGATGGACGTTTTTGGACTACCGGAAAGCAAACGGTTTCATCGTTATATTTTGCTGGATGATAATGATTTTACATACCCACCGGATAGAAGCGATAAATACACCATTATTGAGCTTTCGATATTTGAGGGAAGATCAGTAAAGGCCAAGAAACAGCTAATCTATTTGATGTTTTCGAAAATCGAAGCGTACACGAGTATAGATGAGCAAGATGTTGAAATAACGATTTTTGAAACGCCAATGTCCAACTGGGGTATTCGTGGAATGACCGGTGATGAACTGACGTTGAACTATAAAGTTAACCCCTGAGAAATTCGGCATACACTGCCTGTTCACGCCTGGCCGGCCACGGAAAACAGGGATTTAGGGGTAGGCGGCCCAGTCGCACCCTACGGCTATTTTGATTAGCGTTCATTAGCGGACTGAAATAGATTCCGGATAAAACAGATAGAGGAGACGCATCCGTGGAAATGCAGCAAGCCATCAATAGAGTGCTGGCCCGCCAGGATCTCACCGCCGATGAGATGACGGGCATCATGCGCAACATCATGACCGGCGGCGCGACACCGGCGCAGATCGGCGGTTTTCTCGTCGGCCTGCGCATGAAAGAGGAGACGGTCAGCGAAATTGCCGCGGCCGCTTCGGTGATGCGGGAGTTGGCATCCGGCGTCTCTATTGCCGACCTGACGCATACCGTCGATATCGTTGGCACCGGCGGTGACGCCTCCGGTACCTTCAATGTCTCGACCGCCTGTATGTTCGTTGCCGCCGCTGCCGGCTGCCATGTCGCCAAACACGGTAATCGTTCGGTCTCCTCCAAATCGGGTAGCGCCGATGTCCTCGAGGCGGCGGGGGTGAGACTCGATCTGTCACCAGACCAGGTAGAGCGATGCGTGCGTGAGGTGGGTGTCGGTTTTATGTTCGCCCCCGGCCATCACAGCGCTATGAAACACGCTATCGGTCCGCGCAAGGAGATGGGCGTGCGCACCATTTTCAATGTCTTGGGGCCGCTGACCAATCCGGCCGGCGTGCCGAATCAGTTGTTGGGGGTGTTCAGCAGCGATCTGCTGGAGCCGTTGGCTGAAGTGTTACAGCGCCTCGGCAGCCGCCATGTGATGGTGGTTCACTCCCGTGACGGCCTGGATGAGATCAGTATCGGTGATGTCACCGATGTGGCGGAGCTGAAAGACGGCCGGATCCGCCGCTTCACCATCCAGCCTGAGGATTTTGGTTTGAAGTGCAACTCGCTTGATGCCATTCGGGTGGAGGATGCCGTCCAGAGTCTGGCGATGATTCGTGGCGTGCTCGAAGATAACCCGGGACCTGCGCGCGACATCGTGGTGTTCAATGCCGGAGCCGCGATCTACACAGCCGGTCTGGCGGCGAATCTGCAACAGGGTCTAGAGAAGGCCGACCAGGCCATTGCCGGCGGCGAGGCGCGCAGTCGTCTCGATCGCCTGGTTGTTCTGACCCAGAGTTTTGACTGAAAATGTCAGATATCCCCGATATTTTGCAGAAGATCGTCCGGCGAAAGCGAGAGGAGATTGGCGAAAGACTGGCAAATCAAACGCTTGAGAGTCTTCAGGCCATGTTGTCCGTTGCTTCTGCGCCGCGTGGTTTCGCCGATGCTGTCGCGGCAAAGATTGATGCCGGCCAGGCCGGTGTTATTGCCGAAATCAAGAAGGCATCACCGAGCAAGGGGGTGCTCCGGGAGATGTTTCGTCCTGCTGAGATTGCCCGGAGTTATGCGGCCGGGGGTGCGGCCTGCCTCTCCGTACTGACGGATATCGATTTCTTTCAAGGCAGTGACGCCTATTTGCAACAGGCTCGGGATGCATGCAGCCTGCCGGTGATCCGTAAAGATTTTATTATCGATCCCTATCAGGTCTATGAGGCGCGGGCCATCGGCGCCGACTGCATCCTGTTGATCGTCGCCTGTCTCGATGACCGGCAACTCAGCGTGCTCAATGATCTGGCCCACCAGCTGGGCATGGACGTGTTGATCGAAGTGCACGATACCGATGAGTTGGATCGCGCGCTACAGGTGGATAACCGTCTGATAGGCATCAACAACCGCAATCTTCGCACCTTCGATGTCAGGCTGCATACCACATTAGAGCTGCTGCCGAGGATACCTGCCGAGCGGATTGTGGTGACAGAAAGCGGTATTCTGACCCCTGAGGACGTGGCGCTGATGCGGGAACGACAGGTGAATGCCTTTCTCGTCGGCGAAGCCTTTATGCGGGCGGATGATCCGGGCGCAACCCTGGCCCGGCTGTTTGCCTGATGCGCCGGGCCGATCGGCTTTTCCGCATTACCCAGGAGTTGGATACCGAACGCTATGTGACCGCGCAGACCCTTGCCGCATTGCTGGAGGTTTCGCAACGCACCATCTATCGTGATATCGATGATTTGTCTGCCTCCGGGGTGCCTGTCGAGGCGGTGACGGGGACCGGGTATCGCCTGTGCCAGGGGTTTCGCCTGCCACCACTGATGTTCGAGGATGAGGAGTTGACTGCGCTGCTGCTGGGCATGCGCATGGTGCAGAGTTGGTCGGATCGCGGTCATGCCGCAGCGGCGAGCCGGGCTTTGCGGAAAGTAAAGGCGGTATTGCCTGAACGGCTAAAGCCGCTGCTCGATCGGGAAGCGCTCCTGGTCCCGGACTTTCATGTGCCCGATCAGGTGCGCGAGCATGTGGCCTCGCTGCGCAAGGCCATCACCGAACAGCGCAAGGTGCGTATTGCCTACCGCCGGGAGGATGGGGTCCCGTCCGAACGGGTGTTGTGGCCTCTCGGCCTGTTCTATTGGGGGCGGAAATGGACCCTAGGCGCTTGGTGTGAGTTGCGTGGGTCTTTTCGCCACTTTCGACTTGATCGTATCGATGCATTGGATATGCGTGGAGCACGCTATGTGTCGACAAGCGGACGCACATTGCATGATTTTCTTGTTGGTGCGGACGCGGACAATTAACCCGGATATTTCACCCGGCCGCTGATAATATGAATTAACTTATTGATTTAAAAGCTAATATTTAGAATATTAGTAAAGTGCAAAGTGTTACCCGACAACGCTGAACGCGCCCTCGTATCGAGCTCGGCACGATCATCACGTTCCCGGGTGAAACATCCGGGTTAACTTAGCGTTGAAGGGCTGAACCCTGATGATTTGTAGGATCTATCCGCACGGCCAGGCAAGAAGCCAGGTTTTTTATCATGCATTCGAAATGTCTACCTGACTTTGGATGGGAAGGGTAATCACAAATGTTGTCCCTTTTCCGACTTCAGACTCGACCTTGATAGCACCCTTTAATTTTTCAGTGATAAGTTTATAGGCAATGGCCAAACCTTGCCCGGTTCCTTTGCCGACTCCTTTTGTGGTGAAGAAAGGGTCGAATATTTTTCCTTGAATTTCTTCTGAAATCCCTGTGCCTGTATCACTAACCTTGATTTCAATAGCTTCTTCCAAGCGCTTTGTGGATATTAAAATTGTTCCTTTTTCCCCAGCACCTCTGTTTTTCTCTTCTATTGCCTGGGCGGCATTGACGATAATATTCAAAAGAACCTGATTGAATTCACCGTACAAACAAGGCACTTCTAGTAAATTCTCGTCGAGTTTACATTCAAGCATCGCCACATACTTCCATTCGTTCTTGGAAACATTGACCGCATTTTCTATAGCTCTGTTTATATCCGTTTGGGTAAACTCACTACTGCCCGGGTGAGCAAATTCCTTCATTGATCTCACTAATTTGGCCACGTGCTCCACGCCCTGGATTGATTGCTTGATCGAACTTGGAATCTCTTCATTTAAAAAATTCAGGTCTATTTTCCCTTTGGTTTCCTCTGAGCATTCACCTAGCGCTCCAATAATTTTGGCCTGCTCTCCATCCAGAAATCTTAAGTTGTCGCCTATATACTGTATCGGTGTGTTGATTTCATGAGCAATACCGCCTGCCAATTGGCCGACTGAAGCGAGCTTTTCCGATTGTAATAACTCAGACTGCATCCTCTCTCGTTGACGTGATTCCCTTTCTAAATTCTCATAGGCATTTAGTAAATCGGCTGTCCGCTGTTCGACGCGGTTTTCAAGGGACCTTTGTGCTTCGACTAAATCATTTTTCGTTTTTAGTAATCTGTTGTTTGATTCTCTGAACACGACAAAGACCCTGACCCAGAAAATAATTAAACTAATTGTTAAAATAAAGGAAAATATAACCGCAAAATACCCCTTCCTCTTTCCTTCTCGTTGTAAGTTTATGGCTTCCGTTTCAATACGTTTTTCCAGTTCACTCATGCCCGCGGCATAGATTTTCTTTTGATTTTCATATTCTTGGCCAAATAAGATATCTTGGGCCTCCTTGACTCGGCCTTTTTTAATATAATTAAATGACTGATTCTCCATGGCTATTAATTTTTGATTGGCGGTGCTGGTTTTTGCGGCTGTTTCATGATTTGAGGCGGAAGGAACTAAGCCTTCGGTTTCTTTGATGGCCTTATCCAATAAAATCTCATATCTTCGATATCTTTCTTCCCATACTATATTGCCTGAGCTTGCAGCCAACCGTGCCGACATGGTTAAAACTTCATCATATTGAAGGATCTCTCCTCGGAGTTTCATCGCTTTATAAGTTCTTTCAAATAAAAACTGCGACTGCTGGTAAATCTGAAATATGTTGAGCGTAAACCAGGACAGCACCGCGATCGTCACAAACAGTGAGACAAAAAAAATCTTGGTTGGGAATTTTTCAGTTTCTTTGATTATCATGATTTACTTTGCTTGCAGGACGACGAAACCGAGGGGTGCGGGGTGGGGCATCGATTGGTGCTGAAGATCAGTCACTCCGGGTCGGATTTGCCCTATGGCTTCAGCCCTTTTTAAGCAGTGTCCCGGCCAGCCCTAGGTTTAGCGCCAATCGGTTGGTGCAGCTCTCCTTGTTCCGATGGGCGACCTCGCCCTGTTTCTTGAGAAACCACTTCTGAAACGCGGTTTTGAGGGTGGCGAGGTTGTCTTGGGTCCGAGCCCTGCCATAGTCTTCCAGGGTGCTGTCGACAGCCTTGAGTTCGACGGATCGCCAATGTCCCGAGCGGGCCGTGAGGTCTTTCCATTGCTCATGGCTAACCCAGTCGGCTGCGCTGAATTCATTCCATGAATCAGCGAATCCCGCTGCCGGTGTCTGGTTTCGCTCGTATAGGAACTGCCCGTCCTCCGATAACCACAGCGCTGGTTGCAATTTGTCCAGCTTCCTCTCAATGCAGTCATCCCGGGAAGCCGTAGTCCTATCGAAGGTAGGGTCGAAGTACCTATTGCCGATTTTGCAGAGGTAGTGAACCGGGAAAAGGCACCGTCCATCCAGGGTCCCCGTGGCAGAGTTTCTGACGTTGCCACGGGCCGGTCCGCTAAACACCCTTTTTGATTTGGTGATCATCCCTTTGTTGTTCGTTATCCCAAAACACTTTTCGACATTGGCCTTTGGTAACACTTCGCGGGGACCTAAACCCTGCCGCTTGTGACCCACGTAGTTCCAGGTGGCCCAGAAAGCCCTGGCCAGGTCTTCGCAGTTGCAGCGGGAAGCATCGTAGGCCCAATGGGCC